>PDRS01000014.1 GCA_002746885.1 Candidatus Saccharimonadota bacterium | reverse complement strand
AATAACCGCAAATCTGGTGCTGCCTGTGGCACCGAAGATCATCGCGGTTCCCATACAGAAAAAGGCCCCGGCAAAGGCGCCAAGCAGCAGATATTTAAAGACCGCCTCGGTAGCCCGCGGGCTGTTACGGTCAAAACCGACCAGGATATAGATGGCAAGCGACATAATCTCCAGGGCGATAAAGGCGGTAATCAGCTCTCTTGCCATACTGAGCAGCACCATGCCGCAGGCAGAAAAAAGCAGCAGGCTGTAGAACTCAACCGTCGCAAATTTATGCTCCCGAAAATAGGTGGAACAGGCGGCCACAGTAAAAAATCCGCAACCAAAGATAATAATTGACGCGGCATTACTGAACGCGGAAACACCGATCACTCCCTTAAAGATACCGGAAAACAGCTCTCCCTCCGAGCCAAAGGTCAGCAGCCCGACAACAAACGCCGCACCAAAGAATGCCGCGCAGATGTAGGATGCCGTCTGCTGTTTTGCCTGTGGACAGACGGCATAGAGCATAATCAGCACGGCACCGGTAACGGTAATGAGAAGAGGCAGTAGAGAGGCAAAATCTTGCATGGTAAGTCCCTGTTCTTAATTATTGATTACCGAATTATACAGATCCTTTTGCGAAACCTGCACCATATCCCCGGAAGCAAGCTGATCGGCATACAGCTCCGTTACCAGTTTTTCCACTGAGCCGGAGACCTTGGCAAGAAAGATATTCGGAAAGATGCCCATCGCCAGAATAAGAAGAATCACCGGCAGAAAACTGATAATCTCCGCTGCCCGCAGATCCTGAAAAGCGATGGCGTTACTCCTCTCCTTTTCAAAAAAGACCCGCTGAAACATCCAGAGCATATAGCAGACACCGACAATAAGGGTTGTGCCGGCAAGGGCGCCCAGCAGGGTGCTCTTTTTCACCGCGCCAAGGATAATCAGAAATTCACCGATAAAGCCGCTGGTGCCCGGCAGGCCAACCGAGGCAAGCATCGCAACGGCGAAGAAGGTGGCAAATATCGGCGCCCGATAGGCAAGACCGCCAAGGGCGTCAATCTCTCTGGTCTGCAGCCGCTCCTCCATCAGACCGACAAACAGGAAAAGTACCCCGGTGCTGGTGGCATGGGCGACAATCTGAAACAGAGAGCCGGTCAGTGCCTGCGCGTTCATCGCAAAAACACCGATGGCGATAATACCCATATGCGACGCCGAAGAGAAAGCCAGCATCCGCTTCATATCCTGCTGGCCGATGGCAGCGATACCGCAATAGATCATGCCGATAATGCCAAGAACCATCAACAACCCGGCCCAGCAGGCAAACTGAACGGCAAACACCGGCAGCACAAAACGGATCATGCCATAGACACCGATCTTTGCCATAATCGCCGACAGGACAAAGGTGGTCGCCGGCGGCGCCTCGGTATAGGCATCCGGCAGCCA
>PDRS01000008.1 GCA_002746885.1 Candidatus Saccharimonadota bacterium | reverse complement strand
CTCTCGTATTAGTTGCTCTATTGCAAACAACAGGATACGGAGAAACCCTGTGGCTCTTCAAGTTATAGGTGGGGTTGCGTTTTGAGTGTTAATTCGGGGTATAGCGATTACGCTTTTGTTTGTAGTGTTTTGCAGTAGGTTTGAGCTGTTGCGCGTGTTTTTACTCGTAGTCTCTGAGCTCGTATATTTTCACGTTCGTTCAAAGGTCAAACGCTCTGCAAAAAAGGCGCTGCTCGCTTTGCTGCACACGGTACATGTCATAGTTCTTCGCGCCCTTTCCGTTACGTTTGTAAGACTTACAACTATACTACCTCTGTTTTATAAATGCAAGGGTAGAATGGTAAAACGCAAGTTGTGAAATATATGAGAAGTTATGAGTCTTCCTGAATACGATAGACCTTTTCTTCTGGGCTTAAGGGGTGGCCGGCTAAGCGCTCTAGGTGGTCGAGTCGTTCGGCTGTTTCGTTTTCGTACTGTTTGAGCCGAGATTCAAGCGCGGCTAGCTCGCGCCTGATAGCTTGCAAGTCTTCGTCGTTGGTGCGTTGGGCATGCGCTTGTTTTGTGTTTTTTAACGTCTGGTCGTTGCTGTTGGCTTCTGCTGGTGCGCAGTCAAGATTTTGGTCGTTGTGTGAAATGTAGGTAATTCCGAGAAACCCGTCTGTGTCGGTATCCTGTGCCATACGGACATTTTACGCTATAATCTAAGCATGCAAAAGATACTTCTCTACTACAAATTTACACCGGTGAAAGACCCAGAACTATTGAAGCTCTGGCAGAAAACACTGTGCGATTCGCTGAATTTGCGCGGACGAATACTCGTCAGTACGCAAGGAATAAACGGTACGGTGGGCGGTGATTTGCGCGACCTGAAAGCTTACGTGAAGGCGACCAAGCAATTTCCCGGGTTCAAAAATACCGTGTGGAAGTGGAGTGAGGGCGGGCGTGAAAACTTTCCGCGCATGAGCGTAAAGGTCAAACCAGAGCTTGTCGCGTTTGATTCGCACGGAGAAATCGAAATTGACGAAACGGGCGTTGTGGGCGGCGGCGAGCACATTAAGCCGGAGCAGGTACACGACATGGTGGAACGCTATGGTGACGATGTTGTGTTTTTCGATGGGCGCAATCAGTACGAGGCTCGGGTCGGCCGTTTTAAAAACACCGTTGTACCCGACACGCGAACATCGCGCGATTTTATCCCAGAACTCGAGAGCGGCAAATACGACGACCTGAAGAGTAAAAAAATCATTACGTATTGCACCGGCGGCGTGCGCTGCGAACTACTGAGCGCCATGATGAAGAAGCGCGGCTTCACCGATGTCTATCAAATAGATGGCGGTATCGTCAAATACGGTGAAAAATACGGTGATGACGGGCTGTGGGAGGGGCAGCTTTATGTCTTTGACGGGCGTATGGGAATGGATTTTTCCGACCATGCAAAAGTTATTGGGCAGTGCATTCATTGCGCTGGTAAAACGAGTAACTACGAAAACTGCGCTAACCCAGCTTGCAACGAGCTTGTGCTTATTTGTAAAGAATGCAAACGCGACCCCAAAAAACTGTATCACACCGAATCCTGCGAGAAATCAAATGCAAAAACCAAAGCCCAATAACGTCCAGTCGTTAGAAAGGCGGCAAATTTTTTCGTTGCGTGTACGCGTGCGCCGTGAGTTTGATGGCGTGCAAAAATCATATTCAACCGAGACTGCAGCTACACGAAACAACTTTCTTCAGTACGAGGCGGGGCGGTGAAGCGTCGCTGGCACGGGTTAAGCGACGCAGCCAAAGGAACGCTAGCGGGCATCATTGCAGCGTGCTGTTTTGCGGCTTATCTGCTCATAAACCAGCACGTGTTTAGCCGTTTTGACGTAGGAGCTTTGGACTACGCGCTGTTGTTTAACGCCATGGCCGGCGTTTTTGCGGGCGTTTCTTTGGCGGCCAGCACAACCACTCACAAAATTGCAAAACTACGAACGGATTGGCGCGAGTTGCTTCTTTTATCTTTTCTTGGCTTGGCGGGCATGTTGCTACTGGTGTTTGGTCAAGCGTACACAACCTCGATACATACATCCTTGCTCGTGACGGCGAGCATTATCTTTACTATGTTGTTTTCGGGTATCTTTTTGCATGAGCGAGTCACAACGCGGCAAAAATGGTGGGTTGTGTGTATGTTTGCGGGCTTATATATTGCGATCGTCGGGCTGCATCCTACGAGCATGCATGCGGGTGACGCAATAATCTTAATCGGTACTGTTATGTTTGGTGCAGGAAATGTTTTGTCTCGCAGTCTCATGCGTAAACACGACGCAGCAATTATTCCAGACTTCCGCATGTTTGCGGTCGGCGGTGTTGCCGCGCTTATTTACGGGCTGTTTTTCCGCTCTATCGACATCGTGTCTGTGGTAGGAGCTTGGGCGGTCGCGGCGGCGCTATTGTTTTGGTTGGCCAAAAGATTTTTTTCTACGGCGGTACATCTGGTAAATGCCAATCATGCCATCGTGCTCGTAAACGCCCAAATTGTGCCAGCTTCGATTGCCAGCGTTCTGTTACTCGGCGAAAGTTATTCGTGGGAAAAAATGTTCGGGTCATGTATTGTACTCGCTAGCATTTATTACATTGCGTGGAAAGGAAGAAACTAAGCATGCCGCATATTCACACAAAACCTGGCCAGCATGATTTGACGGTAAGCGCGTACATAGTGCGGCAAGTAGACGGCGAATGGCAATGTTTGGTACATATGCATAAAACTTTGGGTAAGCTGCTGCAGGCTGGCGGTCACGTCGAGCTAGATGAAACGCCGTGGCAAGCTCTGGTGCGTGAACTGCGCGAAGAAACGGGATATGACATTTCCAGCGTCCACATTTTTCAGCCAAACGATATTTCTTTTGCTTCGTCTGAATGCGTCTCGCACCCAGTGCCGCTCACGGTAAATACACATATGGTCGGCGAAAACCATTTTCATACCGATCTTGCCTATGCTTTTGAGGTATCCAACAAAGCTGCCGTTCGCCCTGGCGCGGGCGAATCGGAAGACATCCGCTGGCTTTCTCTGGCAGAGCTGAAGCGAGCCAAGCAAAACCGCGAAATCGTGCCAGACGTATGTCGTAGCTACGAAATAATCGTCAATAAATGCGTGCCGCTGTATAGACGCGTGCCAGCGCAATCTTTCTCGCTCGACCACCCACGCGCCCTCCCGCTATAGCAAATATCTGTGTGAGTTTTACTTCTTTTTGCGCGGGCAAGCGTTGATAGATCGCCCCACCAGTAGATTAAACCCGCACACTTTGAGCGCGGCGGAAATAATCAATAAAGCTCCAAGCGCGAGCAGTACCCACTGCCAGACGCCATCATCCATTTCGAACGTGATAATAACCAAAGCCGCCCCTACAATAAAGCGAAGCGCCCGACCTTGTTTTCCTGACATAAAATCAACGAATTTTTCCATGGTACCCTCCTCGTGGTTTGTACTAAATAGTATACTACAAGCATGCGATACATAGCTTTGCTTCGCGACATAAACGTGGGTGGAAAAAATCGAGTTGCAATGGACCAACTTGCAGCGTTGTTTGAAGCTCTTGGATTTTGCGATGTTAAAACCTATCTTAGTACTGGAAATGTGCTATTCACGGCGACAGCTCGTCCGAATGCGGCCGATATTCAAAAACGTATTGCTGCTGAGTTTGGTTTTGAAATACCAGTTTTGTTGCTTGATGCAGATACTGTGTGCCGTGTAGCCGAAGCCATACCGGATGGCTGGTGTAATGACGCTTACCAGAAGTCTGACGTGTGCTATTTGTTTCCTGAGGTAGACGATGCGGCCATCGTTATGAGGGTTGGGTGTAATTCGGACATAGAAACAGGGCTATACGTACCGGGTGCATTTCTTTGGAATATTGAACGCAAGCACTATAGCCGCGGTTCCCTGCCAAAAATTATTGGTACGCCGCTATACCGCGCGATGACTATTCGCAGCGTCAAGACTGCTCGGCGGCTCGCAGCATTGGTGCAGGGCTCTTGACAGCAATCTTTCGACTTTCCCTGTTTCACCAGCCCACTACCTTGCCCGTGCGCATAGTGTACTTGCCAGAAACTGAGCATAAGCGGTATCTTAAGTATGCAACATGAATAGAGGAGGATTGTTATGCCAAATGTAATGCTGCAGCTACTGGTCGCAGGCGGAGTCATGGGCGTGCTCGATTTTCTCTGGCTCGGGACAGTTGCAAAAACATTTTATCGTTCGCAAATTGGTAAATTGCTGCTCGATAAACCAAACATGACTGCGGCGGTGCTGTTTTATGTGATTTATGTGGTTGGTGTTGTCATGTTTGTAATTTCACCAGCGCTCGAAAAAGGATCGCTCGGATACGCCGTGACGCGCGGTGCTCTTTTTGGGTTTGTGGCATACGCTACGTATGACCTCACAAACCTTGCGACGATGAAAGGTTTTACTACAAAAGTTGTCTTGGTTGATTTGCTGTGGGGTGCGGCGCTTACCGCTATCGTCGCAGCGGTAACCTATTTGATTCTGTATCGATGAAACGAATATTTCCGCCACTTTTTGCTCTGTACAGTGCTATTTGCTTGTATGCCTTGCTCCAGCAGCATATGGCAGCAACCGTTCTGGGGCGAATGGTGCTATGTTGGTCGGCGAGTGTCCTTGTGATGAGCTTGTTGTTTTTTGTCGGAAAACGACTCGGACGATATGATGTCGTTGACGTCGGGTGGGGATTAAGCATAATGGCGATTAGTCTGACGGCGTTCCTTGCGCACGATGCGAGTGTGCTGCGCTGGAGTCCGCAGACGTTGACCTTGCTGCTTGTTTTTGTTTGGGGCAGCAGGCTTGCCTGGCACATTGCGAAGCGCATCCGCCGCACCAATCGCGAAGATGAACGCTACGTCGCTCTGCGCAAAAACTGGCACGGCAGCATTGCCCGCAATACCTATGTGCGTATCTACCTGCTGCAGTCTTTTTTGGCGCTTCTCGTCAGTGTTCCCGTAGTGCATATTCAGTTCGCAGAAAGCGTTACTTGGTCGTTATGGGTATTTGTCGGGTGCGTACTATGGATGTTTGGCTTTGCCGTGGAAGTAATAGCCGACCGCCAGCTTGCCGCTTTTCTGGCTCGGCCGCACGCAACAGATGCGTTTTGCCAAAACGGACTATGGAAGCATGCTCGATACCCGAATTATTTTGGCGAACTGACGATGTGGTGGGGAATAGCTGTCATAGCACTGGGGACGAGCTATGGCTGGGTGGGCTTTGGCGGGGCGGCGGTCATAAGCTACCTAATTGTCTACGTGTCTGGTATGCCTCCGAAAGAGGCTCGTTTGCGCCAGCGTGAAAACTGGGAGTCATACAAACAAAGCACGCGAGCACTTTTTCCGCTCCCAAAATAGTACAGTTGCGTATAAGCCGAGGGTGTTGTAATGTATGAAAACATGATTGAGGTTATTCCTACTGCGGCGGACGCACATCCAACGCGGCGCGCTCGGCGAGAAGCGTCAGGGCGAACGTCTGTGCTCGAGAAAGTACGCGGCGCATTGCAAAGCGTTGCAAGGTATGTGTTCTGTGAGCAGCCGATTTCTGATGAACGAGCGGCGATGCTGTTGGAACTGGACCGTGATCCTGCGTCTCGCCAGCCTGGAGGAGCTTTGTTGGTAGATTGCTGCGGCGCAAACTATGATTATGTCTGTGCTGCAGAACGTGATATAGCGCGCCTCCGTTCTCGAAGACCTGCTGATGCGTGATATGGGCACCGCTGCATGAGAGCTAGCGGCTTGCTATACTGCTAAAGATGCACAAGGACCATATGGAAAAATTAAAGCTGCTTCCCAGAACGCCTGGCGTGTATTTTCATAAAGATGCCGCGGGGGAAATTATTTATGTCGGAAAGGCGGCTGTGCTGCGCAACCGAGTGCGGCAATATTTTCAGAAAAGCCGCGGCCGCGATCCTAAAACAGAAGCGCTTGCAGCAGAAATAGCCGATACTGACTGGATGGAAGTCGAAAGCGAGCTCGAAGCACTGTTTCTTGAAGCCGAAATGATCCGCCGCTACATGCCTCGCTACAACATACTCCTGCGTGATGACAAAGCCATGAGCTACATACGCGTCGACTACGACAGCGACTATCCCACGGTCAGCACGACGCGGCGGCCGCTCGACGATGGTGCGCGCTATTTTGGCCCGTACTTTTCTACCACGAGCGTGCGGCAGGCGCTCAAGTTGCTACGGCATATATTTCCATTTGCTTACAAAAAACCGAGCGGTCAAAAACGAGTCAGTCTGTACTATCACCTAGGTCTTGATCCTGGTTTGGAAGAAGGCAAAACAAACCTTGCTGACTACCGCGCGAATTTGCGAAAACTCATGGCTGTCATAGAAGGCAAGCGAGACACAATCATTCGGCAACTAGAAAAGGACATGCAGAACGCGAGCAAACTGCACCAGTTTGAACAAGCCGCGAAGTTTCGCAACCAAATGACAGCGCTGCAAAACCTAGGCAAGCAGGTTATATTTAGCGATAAAGAATTTCTTGATATTGCAAAAGACCATGCTCTCGCCGAGCTTGTCGAGTTGCTCGGGCTCAAAAGCTATCCGCGCCGTATAGAAGGCTACGATATTTCGCACATGCAGGGTACACATGTTGTCGCAAGTATGGTTGTGTTTACGAATGGTGTGAGCGACAAAAGCGAATACCGCAAGTTCAAAATGACGCGTCAGCGAAACGACGATTTTGCCAACATGCACGACACCATCGCTCGCCGACTCAGTTTTCGGGGTCGTAAGCTACCGCCAGGAAAAACGAATGGGACACGAAAAGCAGGGCGCCGCAATGAGTGGAAAATGCGTTTGCCCGATCTGTTTTTGATAGATGGCGGCAAAGGACAGCTCGATGCTGCCATAGCAGCTCGCAATGCGGCCGCCGCACAAATGCCGCCTGCCGAAAACGGTGCGGTATCATGGGGCGAGGCCGTTGCGCGCATACCCATGATAGGGTTGGCGAAGCGCGACGAACAAATTGTTCTCAAAAAAGACGCTGGAGCAGGGGCGTCAGATGAGGGCAGTAAACTCAGCCTCAACACGGAAGTACTCCATAAGCTCGGCGGGTACACAACCGAAACAGCAGACTTTGTGCTAGTGCATCTTCCGCACAGTACAAACCTAGTAAAGCTGCTGCAGCGCATACGGGACGAGTCGCATCGTTTCGCTGTGAGCTATCACTCGACACTGAAACGAAAACAGCAGACAGCAAGCCTCCTCGAAGACATTCCGACTATTGGTCCCGCAACACGCAAAAAACTCATACGTTCTTTTGGTAGCGTACGCGGAGTTGTGCAAGCTCGCGACGAGGAACTCGCAAAAGTTATCGGGCAGAAAAAGGCAGCGCTTCTTCGTCAGCATTTGCAGCCGTTCCAGAAGTAAGCCAAGCTACGCGCAAAATACGGAAAGAAAACACGGCAGAACGCTTTATTCGCTGTTCGTCACTCGCTACACTATAGGTATGACTGCACGGACGCATGATACTGCGGCGTTGACCGCGCTGGCGCTTTGGGTATTGGCGGTGCCGCCCGGTACATTGACGGTGGCAACTGGCCTCGTTGCTATACTCGCAAACCAAATCGGCGGCATTGCACCAGACATAGACCAGCCGACCGCACCGCTTTGGCGGAATATTCCAGTTGGTCGCTACGCCGGCAAGATATTTGGCGCGCTCGTTGGCGGTCATCGGTTTTATGTCATTCGCTGCTAGGTGTTGTCGGGTTTAGCGGTCTTGCCATGTTGTTTCTGCAGTTTATACAACCGATTATGCCAAATGTAGACATACGCTTTGTGTGGACAGCGTTTACGCTAGGGGTGATTTCGCATTTGGTTATGGACAGTCTTACGAAAGAGGGTGTGCCGTGGCTGCTGCCGTTTCCGCTGAAATTGGGTTTTCCGCCCATGCGCCGGCTGCGCATCACAACCGGCAGTAAAACCGAATTATTCGTTATATTGCCCGCTCTCGTTTGTTTTACTGCATGGCTGTGCGCTCGCAACTACACCGCTCTTGCCGACCTCATTCAGGACGATCTCATCAGATAAATTGTGAGCAATGTTACAGCTCTCTCTAAGGGCGGAGCGTATAACAAAGGTTGGATACGAGAACAATGTTTCAAATAAAGAATAAATATGTAGTGAGGTCTGTATATGCAAATGGAATTTTGTAGGGTCGATGGCCAGCTATGCTTGCCCCCTGAAGAACAAGTTGATGTCGAGACAGAGCTCAGCGCGGCGCTCGGTCAGACAGTTATGGGCTTTACCGTGCATCAACTGCCTCGCCCTCATTCGATGGAGGATTATTTTAAATGGACTCCAGATCCAAAACGCGTAAACAGTATCATAGCATTTATCAAAATGGCCAGCGGCAAAACCGTCGAATGGAGATTTGATTGGTCTGCTGATGATAAACAGAACCATACACCTCACAGGAACGATAGCACTAAGGGGATAAGCAACGAAACAATAAACTTACTGGGCGATCTTGCGCGGGCGGGGCTAGGAGAAGATCCCAACCTGACTATCAGAAAAGTCGAGAGGAAAGAGTACGAAGCAGAGGTTCTTGCGCTGCGGCAAGCAGTAGTCCTAGACTCACCCGCTGAAACTAGTCAGGCAGATGTACCGGCTGCGCACGCTGCCTAAGCGAACGTATTGTGCGCGTAAGCTATCTCACAGTACGCGCGTGTAATGAAGGAGTAGAATGGCTGGACAGTATGTCGAATGAAAGCAGTGAACTATATGGCGGCGAGCAGCTATCTCCATGCGAAAAATACCAGTACATTTTCGGTCGATTATGTTTGCCTGAGTTTCAGACGCCAGACTTTGAAGGATCGGGGCTGGTAGGTGTAAAAATACTCGGTTTTTACGCGCTGCTGAGGGATGATGGTCAGCTCAGTCTTGGCGTGTATGTTCCTGCAGATGAGCCGCCTCCCGCAGAAAGGATTCAGCCCCTCGATATTCATTCTAGGTGGCGGCCGTTCACGGAAGCGCTCTTGGCAGATTTGACCGATTTTGCAAAAATGCCGCCTTGGCAGCAAAAAAAGGCTCGGGAAGGGGCAGATCGAGGATGCCAAAGCGCAAACGGGTCTCTGCCGGACAACGTTATTGATTTAGCAAAATACCTAGAGGCTCGCAACACCGCGCAGAGGCAATGATGTCGTGGATGTGATCCTGTCTTGTGGCAACTGTATGAAAGCGGGTATGAGTACGAACAATCTAGGGCGATGTAGCGCGAACAAACGTAGCCGACTTTACTGTCGAAAGACGAAACATGGTACCCCGCACAGGACTTGAACCTGCAACCTTTGGTACCGGAAACCAATGCTCTATCCAGTTGAGCTAACGGGGCACGTTTCAATGATACTCTATCACCCGCGAACCTGGCTAGGGTGAACGGTAAAATCCGAGGCGAAATGCTGGGCGGGCTAGGTGCGGCCCCGTTCGGTGTGCTATGGTTGATACCATGAATCTGACGACACTAGCAGAGGTTGAAAAGGTAATGCAGTCGTATGTCGGCGTCGCAAAACAAACAGCTGGACAGCACATAACGATCGGGCGGAGCGAGCGGCTCATGGCGCACCTTGGTAATCCAGAAAAACAGCTACGGGTAGTGCACTTGTCTGGCACAAGCGGCAAGACGTCGACTGCATATTACATTGCTGCACTGCTTACGGCAGCCGGCTGTAAGGTTGGGTTGACTGTTTCACCGTATGTCGATCGTCTCAATGAACGCGTTCAGGTGAGCGGCGTACCCCTAAGTGAAGAGCAATTCGCAGGTTATTTTGCCGAGTTTCACAAGCTCATAAAAGACCGAACAGAAACGCCCACGTGGTTTGAGGTTATGATTGCGTTTGCGTACTGGGTATTCGCAAAAGAAAACGTGGATTACGCTGTTATAGAAACCGGTCTAGGCGGACTCGAAGATTCGACAAATGTCGCTGCTCGCGCAGACAAGCTGTGCGTTATTACCGACATTGGCTATGATCATATGGAACAACTCGGCAATACATTAGGCAAAATAGCCTACCAGAAAGCTGGCATTATTCACGAAAACAATACCGCGCTAATGTACAACCAGGATGCCGAGATAATGAAGGTGGTTCGCTATTGGGTGAGCCAGCAGGAAGGCGCTGATTTGTTGACTTTTGAGCAAGATCGCCTCGCACAAGTATACGGCGGCGATTTTCCCGCCGGCCTGCCTGAGTACCAAAAGCGCAACTGGCTGTTGGCTTTTGCGGCATACAAATGGCTGGCGAAACGCGATGCGCTGAAAAGTATCGCCAAAGCCGACCTGCGGCAATCACAAGCGGTGCAGGTGCCTGGCCGAATGGACACTCGGCTCATTGACGAAAAAACTATTATTATGGACGGGGCGCATAATGGGCAGAAAATGACGGCCTTCTGGAAAAGTTTCTCTGTGCAGTATACGGCGGCGCTGCCGACGGTGCTTTTTGCGCTCAAGCAGGGTAAAGAAGCGGCTGATATTGCGCCGTTGTTGGCAAAGTATGCGGGAAACGTCATCATTACGACATATACGAAAAGCCAGGATCTACCGGTTCTTTCGCAAGAGCCGAGTGAAGTTGCTCGTACGTTACGCTCGCATGGTGTGTCGTGCCGCGTAGTCAAAGATCAAAATGAAGCGTACGACGTATTTCTCAAAAGCACTGATAAAGTCGGAGTGATTACTGGGTCGTTTTTCCTTATTTCTCAGCTACGCATGGAGCACCCAGAGCTTCGCTAAATGGTAGGTTATTGCGTAAATACACCGCTTGACCTAGAGGCGTGGTACGAGCGAGACAGTACGGAGTAGTCGTTAGCACTCTTGACATGCGAGTGCCAGCGGGCTATACTGACTTCAGCACTCAGGAATGTAGAGTGCCAACAAAGGATTAGCGTAAAGAAAGGAAATACGTATGACACAACTCGTACCATTTGATCCGTTTGCCGACCTGCAGGCGCTGCAGCGAAGCTTTTTTGGCGATGACTGGCTGGTGCCGAGTAAGCGTATGGTGCTTGCTACGACCGATGTCTATACTGAGGATGATAAAAATATGGTAGTAGAAGTTCATTTGCCGAACTTTGCCGAAAAAGATGTCGACGTACATGTTGATGGCAATATGCTCGTTATTTCCGCCGAAAAACACGAAGAAGAAAAAGACAAGAGCAAAAAATACGTCGTACGGGAAAGCAGCAGCAGTTTTTATCGCCGCATACAGTTGCCAAAAGTAGCTGACACTGAAAAGATTGACGGCGACATGAAAAATGGTGTTCTGAAAGTGGTCGTTCCGTTCAAAGAGCTGCCCGCTCCTAAAAAGATTGCTATCAAAAAGAAATAGCAAGCAGTCGGTTTTGCCGGCAAACCACGAAAAAGCCCGGATGAGCCGGGCTTTTTCTGTGGTTCTGTCCGCACGCTTGCGAACGGTAGCGCTACACACAGAGATGTTCAGCAGGATACGCTTCGCTTGCACGGTTCTCGCTGCTCGAAACAAGTTTCTGCGCCAAACCTGTACGAACCTACGACCACGCTCACTTCGTTCGCTGGTCGCAGAACCCAATCTGCACGTCTAACCAGTAAAAAAGCCGGTCTGAAGACCGACTTTTTTACTGGTACGCCCTGCAGGATTCGAACCTGCGACCTTCTGTTCCGAAGACAGACGCTCTCATCCGCTGAGCTAAGGGCGCGTGTAAAACAGGGGTATCATAGCATACATATGACTATTTGGCGAGGCTTGAGGTTCTGTGCAGAGAATGTTACGATTACATCAAGGAGATCTTCGCGATGGGCCAGAGAAAGATCAAACATAAACATATCGTTATCGTCGGCGCGGGGACAACTGGCATTATGCTGGCTAATAACCTGGCAAGGTCTCATCACAATGTCACCGTCGTTGATCCTGCTGTAATACACTATTATCAACCTGGATTTCTGTTTGTTCCGTTCGGTATGTATCACGTACGGCAGCTTGGCAAGCCGCTTGCAAAACTATTGCGTAGGCGAGTAAAACACGTGCGTGATGTCGCGGTGAGCGTGCAGCCGAAAGCAAAAACACTACAGCTCGAAACGGGCGAAGTGTTGAGCTATGACGTGCTCGTTATTGCTACCGGTACGCAAACTAACCCCACCAAGACGGAAGGCTTAGTAGGGTACGGTTGGCGCAAAACTATCCACGATTATTACACGCCCGATGGCGCTGAGGTGTTGCGTCAAAAGCTCAATGAATTTCAGGGCGGTAACCTTGTAGTTCAAGTTATGGACGTGCCTATCAAATGTGCGGTGGCGCCGCTGGAGTTTGTACTGCTAGCGGATGAATTTTTCAAAAAACGACAGTGTCGCGACAAGGTGAAAATTACCTACGTCACGCCGATGTCGAGTGCGTTTACGCAGCCAATTGCCGCCCATAAACTCAACCATATTCTCACTGACCGCTCCATCGAAGTCGTAGCAGATTTTCAGACCGAAAAAGTCGACCAAACGGCTCAAAAAGTGATTTGCTATGATGGCCGCGAAGTGCCATACGATTTGCTCGTTTGTATTCCAAGGAACGTCGGCGCAAAGTACCTGGAGGGAACAGGGCTGGTCAACGACGAAGGTTTCGTAAAAGTCAATTGCCGCAGTCTGCAATCGCTCGCCTACCCGTATATTTTTGCTATCGGCGATGCAGCGGATATACCGATGGGTAAGACGGGGTCAGTTGGTCATGCTGAAGCGCGCACCTTGGGACGAAATATCAAGGCCTATCTTGCCGGCCGGCCGGTTGAGGAAACGTTCGACGGCCACAGTAACTGCTTTATAGAGTGCGGTGCTGGCAGAGCCATGTTGCTAGATTTTAACTACGACACGCAGCCATGTGAGGGTACGTTCCCGATTGCGGGCGTTGGTCCGATGAAACTACTCGGTCCAAGCCGCATCAATCACTGGGCAAAATTGGCGTTTCGCTGGGTGTATTGGCATAGACTATTATCGGGGCGCGCAATTCCGTTTCTGCCTGAACGCATGAGTATGGTCGGCAAGCGTATGCCGCCTGAGTTAGCCTCAGTGGCCGCGCCGAAACTCGCTTCAGCCGAAAAAACCAACAAAATAGATTCGAACCCGAACGGCAATCACAACCGGGCATCGAAAGATAAAACCGCCAAAGGAGGGCGAAAAACACCATGATTAAAACAATTGCAGGTCAAGATGTCGACGTCGATATCGAAGGTTATCTGACCGATATGAATGCGTGGAATGGTGAAATCGCCAAAGCGATCGCCGCAGAACTCAATATCGGCGAACTCTCGCAAAAACACTGGGATGTATTGAACTGGTTGCGCGAACAAACAGAGCAGGGTGCAGAACTCAGTATTCGTAAGGTTGGTAAATCGGGCATTGTTGATATAAAAGAGTTTTATCAGCTGTTTCCAAACGGCCCGCTGAAAAACGCTAGTAAAATAGCTGGCCTGCGTAAGCCAATGACTTGTTTATAGGGGGTGTATGTCAGAACGATCTTTGCACAAAGTTGAACATGAAGGCCATGAAATGTGCCACGTCTGCAATCAGTGTAAAACCTGCCACGCTTGTCGCTGCGACGCCGCAAACGCCAGTGGTCCGGCTCTCAAAAAAATGATGATCATTGTGAGCAAGGCTAACATAGACGGCGTATATGCTGGGCTCATTCTGGCAAATGGCGCCCGCAGCGAAGGTATAGACTGCGACGTGTTTTTCACGTTCTTTGGGCTTGACGCGATCACGAAAAAACGTATGGAACATCTGAAAGTTGCTTTGGCGGGCAATCCAGGCATGCACATGCCGGAAATCGTAGGTGTGTTTCCGGGTATGGAAAGCATGGCGACGCACATGATGATGAAGCGCATGACAGAACTTGATATACCAGGTGTGCCAGAATTTCTCGACATCATCAAAGCGGCCGGCGGCAAACTTTACGCCTGCAAGCTTGCCATGGAAATGTTTAAGCTCGAACAAAGTGATTTGTACGACGGTATCGACGGCGTCTTAACCGTCGGCCAGTTCTACGAGCGCTACACACCCGGCAGTCACATATTGTTTATCTAGTTTTTACGGTTGAGGTTGCCGTTTGGTCTAGGGATTTTAGCTGCTTGATATATGATGAAAGCAGCGAGCATGCAATTAAGACAAGAGCTTTTGCTTCGAAGTATTTTGCGTTCTATGAATAATTTCGACCGTCGAAGAGGTCAGAAACGGAACCACCGGTAACAATTTCATGAAGCGCGGTCGCGATCATGGGCGCAACGGGAAGAACGACGAGCTTATCGCCGAGCATTTTTTTGGCGTAATCGACTGGCACAGTATCGGTGACGATAAGCTTGTCTATGACATCGTTTTGAAGCCGTTCAATGGCTGGGTCTGAAAGCAGGGCATGGGTAGCGCTGGCTATCACACCAGTGGCGCCTGATTTGCGTAATGTCTCGGCAGCCGTAATGAGCGTACCGGCGGTGTCTATCATGTCATCGGTCATAAAACAGACGCGTCCTTCGACACCTTGCAGTTTTTTTGGTCGGACAAGTTTGCTGGGATCGTGGCGGTCGCGTGTTTTCTGGAGGTGTCGCAGCCGTATACCAAGCTGGTCAGCAGCTCGCTCTGATTCTTTGGCTCGGCCGGTGTCAGGTGAAACAATTGCAAACAAGTTAGGGTCTTGGTCACCTATTTCATCTCTCAGCCCCTCAAGGATAAGACGTTCGGCGATGAGATGGTCGAACGGCCCGTGGAATGTTCCCTGTACTTGCGAAGAATGCATGTCAATTGTGACGAGGCGGTGCGCTCCTGCGCCAGCGAGCATATGGGTAACGACTGCGGCAGAAACCGGTTCGCGGCCTTTGGCCTTGCGATCTTGGCGACTGTAGCCGAGATAAGGAATGACAACAGTAATTTCGCGCGCAGACGAGCGGTAGGCTGCATCTATGAGCAGCATAGTCTCCATGACCGCGTCGTTGACGGTCAAATGACGCTTGTAATCATGCGCAAAAGTTTGAATGATGATCACATGTTTGCCGCGCACGGATTGACCATACTGAACGTACATTTCGCTATTGGCAAACCGCTTGGTGTTGAGTTCGCCAAGCTTTAATCCCATATGTTTTACGGTTTCTTCGGCGAGTTGCGGGTGGACTGTGCCAGTTACGATATATAGATCATCTGGATTTATTTTTACTTTCATACCGTTCATACGGCTCTGCACCTCCCCTTTTTGTGACTACTCCCTCCAGATTATAGCGGTTTACTGCCAAATGCAATGTTTGCGCATAAAAATAACCCCAGACACGCTGAGGCTATTTTATTGGAGGGCCATCTGGGGCTCGAACCCAGGACACTCGGCTTAAGAGGCCGATGCTCTAACCAACTGAGCTAATGGCCCGCAACGGGGAAAGTGTAGCAAATTACCTCTGTTTTGGCAATAGATCAAGACTGAACCGCAGCGCAGCAACGGCAGCATGCTACAATGTGGCTATGAAAGAACTCAATGGACGAGAATTGGCAGGATACATTAAAGAGCGGCAGGCCAAGAACGTGCGACGGCTCAAACAGTCGCTGGGCGTCACGCCCAAATTGGCTATTGTGTATACACTAGAACACGGACCAAGCCTGACCTACATGGCTATGAAAAAACGCTACGGCGAAGATATTGGTGCGGCGGTAGACGTGCACTTTGTCGAGCAAACGCAGGTACGGAAACTGCTTTCCGAACTCAATGAGGACGCAGCCGTACACGGTATTATCGTTCAGTTGCCACTGGCCGACGCTTCCGAAACAGACGAAATTGTAAACCTGATTGCTCCAGAAAAAGACGTTGATGGCTTGGGCGAAAGCGCGCCATACACACCAGCAACCCCCATGGCCATTTTGTGGCTGCTCGCCGGCTACAACGTAGACCTGGAAAAATCACGAATAGCGCTTGTTGGCCGCGGCAAGCTCGTGGGTGCACCGCTGATAAAAATCTTTACCGATAGCGAGTATAATTTCACGCTCATTCATTCGCAAACCCCAAACACGAAAGAGCTGCTGCTGGAAGCCGATGTCATTATTGCTGCGACGGGCCGAGCCGGACTCATTACACCCGACATGATAAAACACGGGGCAACCGTTGTCGACGCTGGTGTTGCTGGCGAAAAAGGAAAGACCGTTGGCGACCTTGCTCCCGAAGTGTACGAGCGGGACGACCTGACTATCACGCCCACCAAGGGCGGCGTCGGGCCGCTCACTATTTGTGCGCTTTTTGAAAACACGCTTCGTGCTGCTGAAGCTTCGGCGCAAGACTAAATAACGTTAGGTTGTATGCGATCCCAGATTTCTGGAGGTATTTCGTGCGAGGCGAGCGCGCGGAAATCGTACGCGCGGTCAGGAGTGAACGCGTAGTTGCTCAGTTGCGGGTAGTACGATTGCGCTTGCCGCATAGCTTCGCGCGACTCACGCACCTCGCCTACGCAGTCGAGCGGCTTTTCTGCCTCTATACCCAAAAGTTGTCGGTAGGTTGGTTCGAGGGCAGGGTCGAGAAGCAGGTTCCTTCCGCCGAATAGTGCTTCGAGTTTTGCCCTCTCAACAAATGGTGTCATGATGAGGAATATAAACGCGCACTTCGCGCATTTGCCATCCCAAAAAAGCCGGTTATTTCCGTGGCGAAAGGCTGTGTTACAAGAGCTAAAAACGTCGTGGTAGCGTTCAAAATACGACGAGAAAAGCTCGGCTATACGAAGCTCGCTCAGCGGCCGAAGCAGGGAATAGTAGCGCAGTGTATCGCCAAATGCGTGTCGCAGTAGTGCTTGATACTCACGTTCAAATGCTTGCGATTTTGAGTATTGGTGGTTTATGTAAACACCCTTGTAGGTTAGTGTTGGTTCGTTTGCTGACTGCTCATTCGACACCACATGGTCGCGGCGACCGGTCAGTATGCTTACTATCGTACCCACTGCAGCAATGATGGCAGAAATAGGTACATGGCCATTGTATGCGCCTTGTTCGTTTAGGACTTTTAGTTGCGGGTCCCACTCGCGTTCGACATAGTAGTGCGGAAGACCAATTCGTTCTACGAGCGGTGTGAGTTGCGCTCGATGATTGAGGCTCCAAGTAGCGATATCAAGTCCAGAGCTGCGCAGTAGTTCTACGCTAACCAGCGAATCTTTGCCGCCGCCAATGCCGACGAGAAGCCCTTTGCTGTTTGCCGCGACCGGCTGGAGCTTGCCTACATCGGCGCGAAACGGTATAGGGAACTGGGGGTCAAGCTGGTTTATATAGAAGAATTCACCGAGACCTCGTTGGTATGTGTTGCGCAAAAAAGTGGCGAGCGGCTCATCTAAAACACCTTGTTCGATGTTTATATCTGGCGCTAAGTACATTTTGTAATATGAAACTCCAGCAAGGAAAAACAGCTGCTGGGCAGCGGCATCGAAAACGACAGGGTCATATTGCGTAAACGGGAAATCAAAACGGTATGTTTCGCTGAAGTGCAGAGCTTCGTCGTAGCCGTACTCGAGTCGCAGCGTTTTATTTATGCTGTCAAAGCTGTAATTTTTGAAACGAAATTCGTGATAGTTCATAGTTCGGCAACTGCCTTTTTGTACTGATCGCCGCGTTCCTCAAAATTTTTGAACATATCGTAGCTAGCAAATCCTGGCGACAATAATACCGCATCACCCGGTTTGGCGAGGGCTGTGGCGGCCGCAACAATCTCGGGCATTGTAGTGCTTTTCGTGTCGAGAACAATGCGTTTTGCACCAGCTTGATCGAGGGCTTTGGCTAGCCGCGGGCCACTTTGGCCAATAACCAATATAGTTCGGAAAGCAGCTTCGTGCTCCGCGATGTATTTACAAAAGTAATCAAGGGGTAGCATCCTGTCGAACCCTCCGACGACGAGTACTTTTTGCTCAGGAATGGCCTGTATGGCCGCAAGTGTTGCGTGGAGACCAGTGGCGAATGAATCGTTGTAGTACGTAATGCCGTTGCTGTTGCGCACCAATTCAATGCGATGCGGTAGACCGGCAAAAGTGATGAGAACGTCTCGGGCGGCGGCTATCACGGCGTCAATTTCCTGCGGGGTTGCGGGCTGGAGTGCTTGCCAGACGGTCGTGACGGCCGCACAAGCGTTTTGCCAGTTGTGGGCGCCGAGAAGTTTGAGCTCGTTCGTTTTGCAGATTTGCCGACCGCTAATGGTGATTGCATTGCTTTCGACGCAAGCTCCAGGTGGGGCGTAGTAGGGGATTTTTTGGCCGCTACCATGGCTCACGATGTCTTTTGAAATCTTGTTTTCGGCATAGTATATTGCTACATCGTCGCTTTTTTGGTGCATGAATAGCCGTGTTTTTGCTGTGGTGTAATCGACCATATCTTTGTGCCAGTTGAGATGCTCGGGTACGACCATAAGACAGGTAGCGATGTGCGGGCTATGGGCAATGTCATGCAGCTGGAAGCTGCTGAGCTCGAGTACAACCCAGTCATCTGCTCGGATGTCATTCACGAACTCCAGCGGCGATCGACCAATATTACCGCCCAGCGATACGTTTTTCCCGGCCGCCTCAAGCATTTTTGTTATTAGCGTGCTTGTAGTGCCTTTACCTTTTGTGCCGGTCACGCCTATGACGTTCCGCGTAGGACATATTCGTAAAAACTCGTTCACTGCAGTTGTGATTTTGGCCGTAACCGTCGGGTTTTTTTCTAAAATAACACCTGGATGTATACCAGCGCTCCTGACAATGACATCAAACCGATCTAAATTCTCTAGGTATGTTTTGCCGAGCTGAGACTGAATTTCGTCGTCGAGCGAAATTGTTTCATCCGCATCGCAAACCGTAACGGAATCTCCGCGTTTTGAAAAATATCCGTAACTCACTCTTCCTTCAGTCGCAAATCCCACAATCGCAATATTCATCTTTCCACAATAGCATACTTACCTTTCGTGCGAGGACTGTCCTTTCGCGCGGTGGGTACGGGGTTTGCAGAATGAGGATTCTTTGAGGGCTTTTAGGCAGCGAGTTCGGTTTTGACCATTTCGGCTACTTGGCGCGGGGTCATTTCTGCCTTGACAATGTAGCGCCGAATGCCAAGTCCTCGCAGGTTCGGCGGGGCTTGTTCTTCGCCTGAATTAGTCAAAATGATCACGGATATATCTTTACCCCAAGATGTTTTTCGTAGTTCCGTAAGCATCTCGTCGCCGTTCATTTCGGGCATCATAAGGTCCAAAAGAATGACATCTGGCCGCATCTCTTCGGCCAACTTAAGACCAAGTTTGCCATTTGAAGCTGTTTCCACCATGAAGCCCTCGGACTCGAACTTCATGCGGTACATTGTGCTAATAGCTTGGTCGTCTTCGATGATTGCGATTTTTGTCATGCTAGTATTACCCACTTTCTATCTACAATTTTACCACACGAGATAAACCGTCCATGCCTCGGCGAAGCGTATCCATAGACCCTCCGTATGAGATACGAAACCTATCATGTGTTTTCGAAAAAGCGCGTCCTGCAACGACTACAATGCCATGCTTTGCAGCGAGTTCGGCAAAATCCCTGTCATTCATACCGTTCGGAGTTTTCAGTAGAACGTAGTAGGCGCCTTGTGCGCCTTCTACTGTAAAACCCATTTCCACTAAGGCTCGACAGACGAAATCGCGCTTTTCATGGTACTTTTCGCAGAGTTTTCCAGTAATGTCCGGCTGTTTTCGCAATCCTTCAAGCGCAGCATACTGCGCAATAGATGAAGACGACATAACGCTATACTGCAGCAGTTCGTTCAGGGCGTTTATGATGGGATCCGGACCGGTAACGTAGCCCAAGCGCCAGCCGGTCATGGCATACGCTTTGGAAAACCCGCCGAGCGTAAGTGTTTTTGGATACATGCTTCCTATGCTGAAGTGATCAACGTCGTAAACAAAATGCTCGTATATTTCGTCCGAAAGGACAAGTATATCGTGAGCATCTGCCAAGCGCGCGACGGCGCGCAAGGTCGCCTCTGGATAGACCGCACCGCTTGGATTATTAGGCGAATTTATGACAAGGAGCTTCGTTTTTGGTGTAATCGCTGCCCGTATGGCTGCTATGTCCAGCTGGAAGTTTGCTTGCGTCGGGACGATAACGGCTCGGGCGCCAACAGCTTCTGCGAGCTGCGGGTACGGCGGATAGTACGGATCTGGTATGATCACTTCATCTCCAGGGTTGAGGACTGTCAAGTATACAAGGAGCAATCCCGTTGTCAGGCCAGGTACGACGCTCACTGTATCGGCCGAACAATTCAAATGATTCTCAGATTGCAGTTTTTCGGCGATGGCTTTACGCAAATCCAACAGACCATTGCCTGGAAGATACGTTGTTTTGTCATTTTGGATAGCTCGAATCCCAGCTGTTTTTATGTACTCAGGAGTTGGCTCCTCAGGAATGCCGATGCTGAGATCTATGGGATTTTTAAGGCTTAGGCGATAGCGCATCGCGGTGCGAAAATCGCTACTGTCGAGGCATGAAAGCCGGTCGGCAAGGTAATGCATACTGCTTATACTTTACGACGCGCCGCCGTTCGCATCAACTGTTCTTGCTTTTGAGTGTATGCATCGTCTTGAGAAAGGGGAATCTCAGACTCCGTCTGGGAGAATGTTACCGAACGTGATACTATAAAATTGACTCAAAACACGCAAAATCAAAAGAAAACTATGCAAAAACTACCAAAAGGTTACCAAAACGCGGCGTTCGTCGAAAACAAACTTCGGCATGAATCGGAGCGCAAACGAATTCAGGCGGGAGAGAAGCGCGCGCTCGAGCTATTTCATCAAATGGCCAAGCGAGTGCCTGCCTATAAAGACTTTTTGCACGCGCACCGCATAAAGCCAGCGGATATTACGACAATCCACGATTTTCAGCGTCTGCCGCTACTCAATAAAACAAACTATCTACGCAAATATCCCATGGAAATGCTGTGCTGGGATGGCTCGTACGGCAAGGGTCAGTGGGTTATTTCGTCAACTTCAGGTTCTCTTGGCGAACCCTTTTACTTTCCGCGCGAGCACGACCAGGATCTCCAATACGCAATAACGGCCGAACTCTATCTGCGCAACCAGTTTGCTATAGACCGCAAAAAGACTTTGTATGTAGTCGCGTTCCCTATGGGGGCGTGGATTGGCGGCGTGTTTACGTATGAGGCACTGAAAATTATCGCCGGCAACGGCTATGACATTAGCGTCATAACGCCTGGGATACATAAGCAAGAAGTCATTAATGCCGTAAAGCAACTGGCTGGCTCATTTGACCAAGTGATCATAGGTGCGTATGCCCCGTTTCTGAAAGATATTCTCGATGATGGAGCTGCGCAAGGCATTGACTGGCCAAGGCATAAAATGGGGTTTGTTTTTTCTGCCGAAGCATTCACCGAAAAGTTTCGCGACTACATCATTGCAATGACTCAGCCCGACAACCCGCTACTGTTCAGCCTGAACCATTACGGAACAGTCGACATGGGGACGATGGCGCACGAAACCCCCGAATCTATTCTCATACGACGCCAACTCGTTGATGACGGGAAACTAAAGCTGCTATTTCCTGAAAGCCGGCGTCAGCCAACGTTTACCCAGTATGACCCCGAGCTCTTTTATTTTGAAGAGGAGGGGCAAAACCTTATCTGCTCTGCGTACAGCGGTATACCGCTCGTTCGCTACGATCTAAAAGATTACGGCGGCATCATGACGCGGCAACAGGTGCATGAAACACTGAGGGCTGGCGGGTTTAATCCCGATGACATGTTACGCGATGCGGGAATTGCCGATAAAGTGTGGAACTTGCCCTTCCTGTACATATATGAGCGCAACGATTTCAGTGTCAGCTATTACGCATTTACGATTTATCCAGATATGGTGCGGCGGGCTCTTCAGGCGGAAGAATTTGAGAAGGTTTTGACCGGAAAATTTACCATGTATGTAGACTATGACGCGTCGGGCCGCCAGCGACTGAATGTACACGTCGAAATGAAGCGTAGCGTAGAAGCGGACAGTAAGCTCCCAACTGCTGTTTCTCGGCGTATTCATACGGCACTCACAGAAGAAAGCTCCGAGTACAGAGAAACGGCTCGAGAAGTAGGCAATCCAGTCAAGCCCGTTGTATACTGTCATCCATATGAAAGTGCTGAATATTTCCGACCTGGCGTAAAGCAGAAATGGGTACGAAAAACATGAGCCGTGAAACAGAGTCGCTCTCGCATCTGTTGGCCGCGAAAAGCGCCGATAATGCGTGGCAAAAACCGCAGATATTTTCTTTGTCGGAGGCATCGGATCGTAGCCGTCTGGAGGAATTGCTCAAGTCTGGCGCGGTTCGCGCGGTACACGACCATATCTCATACGCCATAGAGGAATTATGTGATATCAGCCAGCCGGCACAAAAAGATAGCAAAACACCAGAAGATGTCGCAGCTTTTGCGCGCAGTATAGGGGCGGCGAAGTATGAAACCTACGGGGTTTGGGTTTACTATCCGTGGAGTGGTCAGCTTGTTCATATGCCGGAGAAAAACGCACTTCGCCAGCTCAGAACATCGCGCAACCGAAATCTTGTCAACGCGGCGGAGCAAACCGCACTATATAGCGCGACAATCCTAGTGGTTGGTCTGAGCGTCGGGAGTAGTGCGGTAGAAATGCTCGTCAGTCAGGGCATTGGCGGTCGCTTCGTATTGGCGGACATGGATATCATAGAGCCGTCCAACCTGAACAGAATAAAGCTGCCTTATGCAGAAGTAGGAGTGCATAAGGTAGATGCTATGGCGAAAAAGATCAGTGAAACTGATCCGTACATAGAGCAAATTCACTACAAAGACGGCCTTACCGAGAAAAACCTAGCGCGTATCATGAACGAGCACAGGCCAGATGTCATCATCGACGAAATGGACAGCCTATCTATGAAAATAACGCTGCGCAAAGCGGCTAAAGAGAACGGCGTAGCCGTGCTCATGGCGACAGATGATGGGGACAATGCCATTCTCGACATTGAACGCTATGATCAAAACCCAGACCAAGAACTTTTCGACGGAAGAATTCCCTCGGAAATACTCGAAAAAATATTGTCTGGCGCGTTCAGCCGGCCTGAAATAGGTCGCGTAATAGGGGAGTATTTTGTTGGTTTCGAGCACGTACCGCTGCGCATGCTGGAATCGCTTGCCGAAGTGGGTAAAACGCTACCGAGCTGGCCGCAGTTGGCTGGTGCCGCGACCTTGTCTGGGGTAGGGCTTGCCTACGCCGCGAAGAAGATTATTTTGGACTATCCGCTGCACGCTGGCAGGCATATTTTTGACATAGACGCCGAACTAAATCCCGAAGTTAAAACCGAAGAGTACCAAGTAAAAATGCGTCAGTTCTTTGAGCGAGGCGCGCGAGATTAAACTCGTTTACGTTTCGAGCACCATTTCTAACACCTGACGAGGTGTATGGCGTACTTTCTTGCCTGTAAGCCCAATACGCAGCATGGCGGTCGGACTGCTTTTTAGGTGAAAGTGTTTGGCAACATCCTCTTTGGACTCCGGATCTATAACCGCTGCTCCAACGCCACTCGTGGCATAACCGAGCATACGCGCAGTGATGCATATACGGGCATACTGCTGACCGGCGCTTAGAAATTGTTCTGGCGTGCGCTTTGTAACGCATATTATGAGAAGATTTGCGCTGTGCAAAGCTATTTTTGCATCCTTTTTTGCCTGCGTTTTTGAGACGTCAAGGTTTCTGACGACCATAGGGGCAATCAGCGAAACTGGTAGCGGCATCTTCTGTGTGAATCCAGGCATGCCGTCATATTTTCTCGTAATGTTTCGCCGTACCCACTGGCTTAGCTCTCGTCGAAACGCCGAATCGCGCATAATCTTTCGGGTCGCTTTTGCCGTGAGCTGCGACAGGTACGTAATATCTGATCGTTTTTTTGCGGTGATAACGTGTATGCCGGGCAATTTCTCGCCAATAGTCGTTGCAATAATATCTTCTGCGAGCGGGGTTGTGTCGTAAAAGTTGCGGTTCGAAGCACGATGCTTGATAGCGGTTAGTAGTTCTGGCTGCGGACTGTGTTTCTTGCCGAGCTGAATCTTTGCAACAACATTGTCTGAATCGGAAACAGTTTTGTGAACGATAAGATCATACCCGAAACCACGCGCGGCGAGAATTAGTGTTTCCAAACACGACCCAAGACTAACGTACGGTTCAGCTGCGAGCGAGCCAGAGTGGCCGAGTCTTCGCTCGGGATTAATTTTTAGCAACAAGCGCTTACCCTGCACAGCAAAAAGCCAGGGCTGGGTGTTGTGTCCTGATGGTGCTAGTATGGCAAACCGTGCGAAATGCTGCAGAATATCGGTTTCACTGGCTTCTGTCGGCAGAGTCGTTGTTATTTCCCATGCGCTATAGTTGTGAGCCATGTTTCCCCTTTCGACAGTAAGTTGTCTTAAAAAAACGTACAGAACCGTGACTCATGATACCATAAGTACAATCCATGTTGGCGGGCAGTATTATCATCACCAGTTTGTCCCAGGTTCTACTCCTGCTATTTGTGCTGCGGCAGTCACGGAAAAACCTCACAAACATGCTTTTTGGAGCGATTGGCGCCGCTTCGTTGGCTTGGGCGCTGAGCAGCTATCTGAGTATTGTGTTTATTGAGTCGGACAGTATTATTTTTATTGTCCGAATCATCCTGTTTTGCGTAGTACTACAGAACGCGGCGTTTTATTTGTTTGCTCACACGTTTCCGTGCAGTAAATGGCAGCTTGCGAAAAAAAAGCGAATCATCTATTTTCTACTCAGTCTCGTTGTTGCGTTATTGACACTCTCTCCTTTTGTTTTTACTTCGGTGGAGAGATCTGATGGTCCTGCTATAACAAACGTTGGTCCTGCAATGGCGCTCTTTGTCGTTCACGCGCTGTACTCAATTACCAGTGGCTTTCATACGCTTATCGTCAAATACCGAACTGCTACTCGCGCGATTGTTCGCGCTCAACTAAGAACTTTGCTTGTTGCATCGTTTTTGGTGTGGGTGGTTGTGCCTTTCACGAACTTTGCGATAACGCCACTTCTGAAAACAACGTTCTTTATCGAACTGAGCCCGGTGTACACGTTTTTGTTTAACTGTATCATCGCGTATTCTATCGTCGCTCAGCGGTTGTTTGGGGTGCGGATTATCATTGCGCGTTCGTTTGCGTATGTGCTCACGATAGCAACATTTGTCGGAATCTATGTCTCGATCGTTTTTGGGCTGCTAGCTATTTTCGCCAAACGTGAAGGCTTGAGTGCGGGAGTTCAGGCGATCTATGTGCTCGCTGCGCTATTGCTTGCTTTCTCTTTTGCGCGGCTCAAGTTGTTTTTCGACAAGCTGAGCAACAGAATCTTTTTTCGAGATGCATATAGTCCGCAAGTGCTGCTCAACGACCTCAATGAAGCGCTCGTTGCTAAAAAGCAGCTAAGGCCGCTGCTAAAAGGTAGTTTGAATGTGCTCGCAAAACACATTCAGATTAGCGGAGCTTGCTATGTCGTCAATAAAACCGAGCAGCATCCGCGCCGTATCATAGGAGAAATACCAAATGTGAGCGATTCAGACGTGAGCGACATTGCCGCAAAATTGGTAAATGTTCAGGAAAAAGTCATCAACTTGAATCTGTGGGGGCACGACGAAGAGCTTCCAGTAGACACTGTTAGCAGCAAAGAACATGTTGCGATTGTCGTTAAGCTATCGCCTTCTGTGCGCGATACAAAAGGTACACTGGGGTATCTTTTGCTCGGACAAAAGCGAAGCGGCCAGCTGTATTCTGTTGCCGACATGCAGCTGCTCGAGATTATTGCGAGCGAGCTCGCAATTGCAATCGAAAATGCCCTGCGTTATGAACAAATCGAAGGGTTTAATGCCGTGCTGCAGTCTCGGGTCGACACCGCAACACGAAAATTGCGAGCGAGTAATGAAAAGCTGCGAAAGCTCGATGAAACCAAAGATGAATTTATTTCTATGGCGAGTCATCAGCTGCGAACGCCCCTAACAAGCGTGAAGGGCTATTTGAGCATGATACTCGAGGGTGACGCCGGGCCGCTCAAGCCGCAACAAGAACAGCTCATCAAGCTGTCGTACCTAAGCAGTCAGCGAATGGTGAATCTTATTGCAGATCTTCTCAACCTCTCTCGCCTTAGTACTGGCAAATTTGTTATAGAGTCTGGACCGACTGATTTACGCGTCGTAGTCGACCAAGAGGTAGCGCAGCTGCGTGAATCTGCTAAGGCCAAAAACATTACATTCATATGGGATATGCCGAAGGTGTTTCATATACTGCCGCTCGATGAAGGTAAAATGCACCAGGTTGTCATGAACTTCATCGACAATGCAATTCATTACACGCCAGAAGGTGGTACTATCACGGTTGCGCTGAACGAAACAGAGAAAATAGTGGAGTTTTCTGTGCGCGACACGGGTATAGGTGTGCCACGTAAGCTTCAGCGGCATTTGTTTACGAAGTTTTACCGGGCAGACAATGCTCGGCGTATGCGTCCAGACGGCACAGGGCTGGGGTTATATATGGCTAAAAAGGTTGTTGTTGCTCAAGGTGGTGCAGTAATTTTCGAGAGCGTAGAAGGTAAGGGCAGTATGTTTGGCTTCCGGTTCCCGAAAAAGTAGACGCTGGCGGCGTCTTGCTGACTGCGGCGCAACGCAATGTTCCCTCAGCGAAAACTGATATTGAGCTAGCACCTAGCTCTGTCTTAACGGCATTACTACGACCAATTGTATAACTGGGCGTATATAGCATCAGCACAAAACCACAAGCGTATTATAAAAAGATATTGACATAAAATAATCTTTAGTGTATTATCATGACATACATTAATTGTATGTAAAGTAGCGAGAGAGGTAGGAGTAAAGACATGAGTTTTACATCATGGGTACGAGGAAAAAGTAAGGCATACATCTTTGGTCTCGCAAGTTTTGCCGCATTGGCAGGCGTTGCCGGCGGTATGTTTGTGCAGGGGCCTTCAGTGATTGCAGGCGTGTGCGACAGAACTAATATTATTCGTTGCGGTCTGAATGGTTCAAGCCATGCGTCGTATATACAATCGTTTCAGCATTTTTACACAACCAATCATGACCCAGGCGGTGGTTATAACGACTTGCAGGGAATATTCAATTGGGCAGGTTTCAACAGTTCCCTTGTCGCTGGCATGAACACAACCAACACGAAGATCGGGTACGTATATCGTAACGGAGAAGTCAAGGTAAACGGCGAGCGCGTTGGTGCTGGGGCACAGGTAACAACTCGCTACGCTGGCAAAGGTCGCCCGCAAATTATGCCTGGCGTATATGTTCGTTCGGCCGCCGAAAACAAGCACAACCCTGAAAGTATTCTCGTACTGTTTGACCAAAAAGGCCAAGCCATTGCGGGCGTTATGACGCGTTGTGGCAATGCTATCAAAATTACTCCCGTTAAGCGCAGTCTAACGTGCGATAGCCTCAAGGCAGTACCAACACACAAGCCGCGCGAATACCAGCTGACAGCCACCGCCACGCCGACCAACATGAATATAGAAAGCTATGTTTTTAGCTACGGTGATGGCCAGCAGAGTACAGTCAACACGGCAGCGCGCAGCGCAAAAACACTCCACACCTATCCAGCAGATAACACAAAATACACGGCGAAGGTTACCGTGAAGGCAAAAAACTCTTTTGGTGTCACGAGCGCAACGTGCCAGACGACGTTGACCACACCTCGACCGGCGGTTAGTATCGATAAAAAAGTCAGCGGGAGTGAACTTGTTCCTGTCGGCCAAAACTACAACTATCAGTACAAGGCTGGTAATCTCGTAAACACGGCATGCGTGAATGCTAAAGAAGTCAATCCAGGCAATCCAACAAAACAGGATGACTGTGATGATGCGGTTGTTAAGGTGCCTGCACCGGTGTACAGCTGCGATAGCCTGACGCTGCAAAAAGGTGCAAATCGCACCGTCACCGCAACAGTGGCTTACACAGCAGAAAACGGCGCAACATACAAAAACACTACCCTTGTTTGGGGTGATAGTAAGCAGACGGTTATTGACGGTAAAACCAGTACGCATACGTATGCTGCCTATGGTACGTACACAGTAAACGCCGAAATGCTCTTCAATGTTAATGGTAGCGTAAAAGCGCCAGCTCCTAACGCGGCTTGTGTAAAGCAAGTGACATTTGAAGCGCCAAAAACACCAAGTGTCAAAATCGACAAGAAAGTCGAAGGCAAAGAATCGCTGAAGGTCGAAATCGACAAGCCGTAGTACAAGGCTGGTAATCTCGTAAACACGGCATGCGTGAATGCTAAAGAAGTCAATCCAGGCAATCCAACAAAACAGGATGACTGTGATGATGCGGTTGTCGGCGTCGATGAACCGGTCGTACCAACTCCAGTCTATAGTTGCGATGCGCTCAATCTGACGGCTGGTGCAAACCGTACTGTCACCGCGAAGGTAATGTACACCGCAAAAAACGGAGCAAGCTTCGAAACGGCAACCTTCCACTGGGGTGATGGCAGCGCTTCTGATCCAAGTGCTCAAACGAGCGCCGATCATGTCTACGCTGCCGACGGTAGCTACACGGTGACGGCGAAACTTGTCTTCGATGTGAATGGTGAAAAGAAAACAGTAGGTGGCGACAACTGCGTTAAGACAGTAAACTTCGTTGCTCCTGAGGAGCCTGTTGTACCAACCCCAGAAGAGACAGAGCCGCAAGTGTTACCAGACACTGGCGCTGGTAGTATCATCGGACTGTCAGGTGTCATCGGTGTGCTGAGCGCCCTCGGCTATCGATTGTTCCTAGGTCGCAAACTCGCTCGCGACTAGCGCTCTAGCTAACGCAGGTAAAAAGGCAATAAGACTGGCCGCTCCTCTACGTAAATACCCCGTTTGATTTCGTGTCAATCGGGGTATTTGCATTTGAGGTCGTAAAAAGGTTATGATTTATAAGGGTGAATTTTATAGTATTCAGGTTGTTTTTACGAAGTCATGCAAAAGAGAAAAACAGTAGCTAAAACGACAGGAAGGTAACAACTATGTACCGCAGAAAATCTCGGGTAGTTCTTCGCAAAACAATGCCGCTGTGGGTGAGCGGTCTTTGGCTTGGCATGCTGCTCATGGGAGCGACACTTTTTATGCCCCAAACTACGCCAAAGGTCGAAGCTGCACCCGCTTGCGACTGGACAAACGTAATGCGCTGCGGCCTCAATCGCTCAAGCTTGCAGTCAAAGATCGACTCATTTCGTCATGCATACAACACGAATAAGGATTCTGGCGGGCGCGGTGGCATACGCACGGCGGCGCATTGGACAGGATATAATTCGTCTATCATCGCTGGCATGAACACGACCAATACAAAGGTCGGTACGTTTTATCGTGATGGCCGAATTGTTGTCGGTGGTGCCCAGATAAACGATGCTTCCCAAAAAACATGGGTGACGACAAGATATGGGAGCAACGCTGGCCGCTTGTCGCTCGGCGATGGCATATATGCCCGCCCGGTACCTGGTACGCAGCCGGTCGATGTAGAAGTGCTGGTCACATTCAATCGTAGCGGCGTACCTATTGCAGCTGTTATGACCCATTGCGGTAACACAGTAAAGTTTGTCGGTGTGCCAGTAGTGGCCGATTGTGTCAATGTCGCTCCAGCGCTTGTCGATCGTAGCCGCAGGCTATACGACTTTACTGCTAACACGCGGGTGCAAAATGCAACATTGATCGGCGGAAATTTTACCTTTGGCGATGGCACAAGTAGCGGCGGTACGGTAAACGGTACGTCGCTGACGGCACGGCACGCATACAAAAAAGATGGCACATACACGGTTGTTGCCAATGTCCGGTTTAATGTTTACGGCTACACAGTTTCTCGCACTTGTCGTACGTCGCTGAAGGTTGAATCGCCTGGCGTTTCTATACAAAAAACGGTCAATGGCGCTGAGTCGAAAAAAGTCAGCATGAACAAACCGTTTACGTATCAGTTGATCGTCAAAAACACCTCTACATTGCCCTTAAAAAACGTGGTCGTCACGGACGACGCGCCGAAAGGAGTGCTCTTTACGAAGGCGGACAAAGGCAAGATAACTGACGATAAGAAGTACCGGCACACTATACCAAACCTCGCCGCTGGCGCGAAGGTTAGGCTCAAGATTACCGCAAAAGTTGTATCATACACAGACAAAAAGATTACAAATACAGCGTGCGTCAATGCTCCAGAGGTTAACCCGAATAATCCGACCAAAAATGACGCATGCGACTCAGCCAAAATAAACTTACCGAAACCGTTTTTTGAGTGTACACAGCTGACGGGCCCGCTTTTGTCCGGAAAAACAATGGGTTATGCGTTTACGGCGGAATCAAAAACAGCTCATGGTGCGGTTTTGAAGCGCGCACTCTTTGTATTTGGTGACGGCAAAAGCCGCAGCGTAAACGCCACGCCGGGCAGTAGTGTTATTGCCACTGACTATATCTATCCCAAAGAAGGTAAATATAGCGCTTATGCTACCCTCTACTTTGATGTTTTTGGGGTTGAAAAGAAAGCGGAGTTTAACTGCTATGCAAAGGTTGAACCGTCGAAACCGGCAGTCCCCGAATGTAAGCCGGGCATACCAGTCGGCGATATTCGCTGTAATCCGTGCGAGTACGATGCGAGCATATCCAAGGATGACCCGCGCTGTGTTGCGCCAGCGACCACCTTGCCGAACACCGGTGCTGGCAATATCATTGCGCTTGCCTCGGCCGCACTCGTCGGTGGTTTCCTGTGGTATCGTCACATGCTCTTTCGCCGTCACAAAAAGGCATATCTTGCTGCCGACTTTGGCACCTCGCCATTGCCGCTCGCGAATCCGTTCGAAACCGCTGAGCCGCTCGCTGGCACACCGCTTGCACCAGAGACGCACAGTCGAAAATTGAGTCTCAGGCGCCGCCGACAGTTCTAGACAGCAGCGGGCGTCTAGCATTTTCGCCGAAAGTGTGCTACTGTGGTTGCATAAGATTTGGGTAGCCATGACTGACCGCTCTAGACTTATGTGAAAACCCGCCTGAGATATGTTCTCAAGCGGGTTTTTCATTTCTGGCAGACTTGTCTTAGTAGCAAGTAATTTACCTTACGATAAAACACTGCCGTGCGTAAAAATACGCAAAATCTCTTCTGGTGACCCCAAGGGGAATCGAACCCCTATTGCCGGGATGAAAACCCGATTTCCTAACCGTTAGAAGATGGGGCCAGGTCGCCAGAAGTAGCGCACTGTCACTGGCGTGCGACACGCTACCTACAGCTACGGCTGACATTGTAGCATAACAGGGGTTACAATGAAAACCGTCGCGGCCACAAACATGACACTTATGATTTCGAAAATGGACGGGCGAGGGGAATGGCGGGATCGAGTTCGGCTATGCGCAGCAGTTCGTTGTATTTCGCGACACGGTCTGAGCGGCTCAGGCTGCCTGTTTTTATTTGTCCGGCGCCGGTACCTACAGCGAGGTGAGAGATGAAAGCGTCCTCTGTCTCGCCGCTCCGATGCGATATGATAGTGCCAAACCCAGCTGCTTTGGCGGTATTGATGGCTTCGATTGTTTCAGTGAGCGTACCAATCTGATTGACTTTGATGAGAATAGCATTGCCTGCACGCTGCTCGATACCTTTGTTTAGCCGCGTCACATTTGTCACGAACAAGTCGTCGCCCACGAGTTGGACATTTGGCAGCTCTTTGCTGAGAGCCGTCCAGTTATCCCAGTCATCCTCGCCAAGTCCGTCTTCTATAGAGACAAGGGCGTACCGCTCGGTCATATGAGCGTAGCGCTTGATGAGCTCTGTTGCGGTGAGGCTTTGCTGTTCTCGTGCAAGGTGGTATAGGCCGTTTCTGTAGAGTTCGGCGGCAGCGACATCGAGTGCGAAGAAAACGTCAGTGCCGGCCGAGTAGCCCGCTTTTTGTACTCCAACTTCGAGGAGCTGCAGGACTTCTTCGTTATGATTGACAGGCACGGCGAAACCGCCCTCGTCACCAACTTGAGTCGAGAGCTTTTGTTCGGCCAAATGCTTTTGCAGGGCGTGAAAGATCTCGCTGCCCATACGGACGACGTCGGCAAATGTACGTGCGCCGTGCGGGACAATCATGCCTTCCTGAAAATCAGCTCCGCCCAAGGCATGTTTGCCGCCGTTGACAATATTCATCATGGGCATAGGTAACGACATCTGCGGTTGACCAGCAATATCGTTGAGGTGTTTGTATAAAGGCAGGTTGCGCTCTCGGGCGGCGGCACGGGCGGCAGCGAGGGATACTGCCAGAATGGCATTCGCACCTAAACGTCCTTTGTTATCGCTGCCGTCTAGCGCTATCATGAGCCGGTCGAGTGCAAATTGATCGTCAGCTGGTTTACCTTGGAGAGCCGCGGTGATCTCGCTATTTACCGCGGTGACCGCCTTTGTGACCGACTGACCGCCATAGTGTGTCGGGTCGCCATCACGGAGCTCACAGGCCTCGTGCGTACCGGTGCTGGCGCCACTCGGTACGGCCGCTCGACCCACGGCACCGCTATCGAGAGTAACGTCTGCTTCGACGGTAGGATTGCCACGGCTGTCTAAAATTTGTCGTGCGTGAATGTGTTGAATGTTCATATACACATCTTCTCATACTGCTTGCGTTTGCGCTACCAAAGCCATACACACGAACCGTTTTCATTCCCACGCATATGCGGCGTGTGTGTTGAGCTACGCCGCAAGAATAAAGTGAATTAAGTACTGCCGCGAAAGGGAGAGTACTTTATCATTGCCACGCTTATTCCGCTTATGGCATACTGTAGTCATATGGCACTCATCTATTTTTACGACGCATCAGAGCTGGACAGACGGCAGCTTGATGATGGTCTCAGAAACACCGACCACCGCTGGGAATACATAGAAGAAAGTATAAGTCTCGACAACCTTGATCCTGAAACAGAAGTTATTTCGGTGTTTGTCACCAGTACAGTGACGCCAGCTATGATTGAGAAATTGCCAAAGCTCAAGCTTATCGCCTGTCGTTCAACGGGTTTTAGTAACATCTCGCTCGCCGCTGCCGATGCGCGCGATATAAGCGTTGTAAACGTTCCTACCTACGGTGAATCAACCGTGGCAGAGTATGCGTTTATGTTGCTGCTTGCGCTTATGCGCAAGCTATCGGGTAGCCTTGGCTTCCTGAGTCGCGAGCTTGACGCTGCGGAACTCATGGGCACTGACCTTCATGAAAAAACTATCGGCGTTATCGGTACGGGGCATATTGGTCGGCACGTCATAAAAATTGCCAAAGGTTTTGAAATGCGTGTCGTTGGCTATGACCCATATGGCAAGGAAGAGCTTGCGAGAGAGCTTGGCTTTGAATACCTTTCACTGGAAGAATTGCTCAAAGTGAGCGACATAGTGACGCTCCACGCGCCGCTAACTCCCGAAAACGAACATCTTATAAACAGTGAGCGCTTGGCGCTTATGAAGCCCTCGGCTGTGCTTATAAACACCGCACGCGGAGAGCTTGTCAACACAAGCGCGCTGGCTGACGCGCTGATGCATGGCCGCCTCGGCGGCGCAGCGCTCGACGTGCTCGAAGGCGAAGAATTGTTCAACATGGAAGAAGAAGTCGCACTACTCAGAAGCAATCAGCTGCCGGCGAGTACGGGTAAAGAAAGCGTGGCGCTCATGGCGCTGAACAAGTTGCCAAACGTCATCCTGACACCGCACAATGCGTTTAATACCATAGAAGCTCACGGACGCATAAACGGTACGACCTGCCAGAATATCATTCGGTTCTGGTATGGCGACGTGCCGAACCTCGTCAAGCCCGTTAAACCAATGGCAGGACGTCTGCTTCTCGTGCGTCACGCTGAAAGCGAGTGGAACGCTACGGGCACGTGGACCGGCTTGACCGATGTGCACCTGAGTGAAAAAGGCTTTCATGAATCGTCGCTACTTGGTATTGCCCTAAACGACCTCGATATTCGGGTTGACAAAGCGTACTGTTCGGAGCAAGTGCGGACGCTTGAAACGCTGGAAGGCATGCTCAATGCTTCGCAGCAGTTCGAAGTGCCGTTTGAGCGGGTGAGTGCTATAAACGAACGCGACTACGGCGACTACACCGGAAAAAACAAGTGGGACATGAAAGAACTCGTAGGTGATGAAGAGTTTGCTGCTATTCGCCGCGGCTGGGATCATCAAGTGCCCGGCGGTGAGACGCTCAAAAAGGTCTATGAGCGGGCCGTACCGTTCTACCGAGACGATATCGTGCCGCAGCTTATGGCCGGTAAAAATGTGCTCGTTGTGGCGCATGGTAACAGTTTGCGTGCGCTCATGAAGTATATAGAGGATATCTCGGACGCGGATATCGAAAATCTTGAAATGCCTTTTGGCAACATTCTCGCCTACGATGTTGACCCCGAAGGTCGTATGCTCGCGAAAGACGAAACCTATATCGAAACTCAACCACCCAACGCTTAGCCACTACGACCAATACTTTCTCTGGGTGAGAGGATAAAGTTTCGGCGGGAGTTACCAAAGAAAAAACCAGTGTTTTTTCAGGATTGCTGTTCTTCCGGCCACGCATACCTAGTATGTATATACACGGCCATGTCTGGGTTCAGCGGTTGCAGTGGTTCTTCTGGGCGGAGTGGTCCTTCAGTTTTGTAGAATGGTGTACCCTGGGGTGTTTTGTCTACCATTCTTTTGTTTGGAAGCGTGTTCTCGAGCCAACGAATGGTGGGCACTGCCCGTTGTTTCCCTGTGCTAGGAAGAATCTCTACCCTGCCTACGCCATCACGAATATCTGGCTCGTATCCCGTCTGGGCAATTAGTTGTGCGATAAGCGGTTTGTTTAGTCGCACCGTAGACAGTAGGGGGTAGCCATGTTCATTACCTTCCTCGATGAGCCAATGTAACATCGCTTGACCTAACTTCTGGCCTCGGAGCTCTCTTGGAACTTGAATTCCGCAAAAAACACTACGAGGGTCACGACGGCGTGATTTTTGCTTGATGTAAAAGGATATACGCGGGAGCTCAAAGGGTTCCATCGGAAGCTGCCTATCCAGATAATTAAACCGTAACCGCACTCTCCCATCATCAAGGCGAAATTCGGTAGGGACGTATATCTCACCCTCATGTTCAAGATATGACCAGCCGGCCTTAATACCATCTTTCTCGGAAATAACGGAAGCCATAAATATATTAAAGCAATTTATAGATTTTATGTCAAATACTATCCCATATTTTCATCAATCTTTCCGCTCTAGGTCATGAAAAGAGCTGAAGTTTTGGTGGCGGTCCTGGCAGCCCGTCTTACGGATGCAGTTCGAATTTGGACAAATATTTTGAAAAGTAGAGGAACGTGGGTATAGTAGTAAGCATAAGAATAAAAAAGTAAAAAACCGCAAGTATGTGAAAGGTGGGAGTTACATGTACAAATACCTTAAGTTTTTTGAAGAACTGGGCATAGATGATATTCCGCAGGTGGGCGGGAAAAATGCCAGTCTTGGCGAGATGTTTCATCATCTCAAACCGCAAGGCGTAAACTTACCAAACGGTGTAGCGACGACTGCCGATGCCTACCGCTACTTCCTGAAAGAAGCCGGTCTTAGTGATCGTATCAATCAAACGCTACAGGGGCTTGATGTCAATAACGTACACGATCTAGCAAAGCGCGGCCAGACCATTCGCGACATGATAGTCGCTGCTGAAATCCCGCAGGACTTTCAGGAGGAAATTTTCGCCGCCTACAAAGAGCTAAGCGAAAAATGCGGCCACAGCAAGGCGGATCTCGTTGTCGCTATTCGCTCAAGTGCAACGGCTGAAGACTTGCCAAATGCATCGTTTGCCGGTCAGCAGGCCACGTTCCTGAATATATCAGGCAACGAAGATGTGCTGCGTTCGGTCAAAGAATGTATTGCCAGTTTGTTCACCGACCGAGCCATTGTGTATCGTGTGACAAATGGTTTTGACCATATGAAAGTTGCGCTGAGCGTGGGCATACAGCAAATGGTAGCGGTACGAAGTGAGTGCGCCGGCGTTATGTTCACGATAGACACAGAAAGTGGGTTCAAAAACGCCGTGATCGTGAGCAGTATATACGGCCTAGGTGAAAACATCGTGCAAGGACACGTCAGCCCAGACGAATTTACGGTGTTCAAGCCGACGATGGCTATTTTGAAGCGCAAGCTCGGCAGTAAAAAAATGAAAATGATACCCATTGGCAACAGCCGCACTAAAAACATCGATGTCGCCGTTCGTGATCAGGAGCGCTACAGTATTACAGATGATCAGGTAAGAACGCTTGCTGACTGGGGTATGAAAATAGAGCAGCACTATGGCCACCCCATGGACATCGAATGGGCGCTCGACGAAGACGACCGCCAGCTTTATATTGTTCAGGCGCGTGCCGAAACTGTCCAATCTCGCCGCGACGTAAACCATATCGAGGAATATAAGTTGCGCGAAGAAGGCCGTGTCATCGTAAAAGGCACGAGTGTCGGCAATAAAATCGGCAGTGGTAAGGCAAGCAAAATCATGAGCGTGAAGGATATAGACGACTTCAAGGCGGGTGATGTGCTTGTGACCGAAATGACCGACCCAGATTGGGTGCCTATCATGAAAATTGCGAGTGCTATCGTGACCGACAAAGGCGGTCGCACCTGTCACGCTGCAATTGTGAGCCGTGAGCTTGGCATACCTTGCGTCGTAGGCACGGGCAAAGCCAGCTCACTCATACACGATGGTCAAGATGTTACGGTAAGCTGCGGCGGCGGTGGCGACGAAGGCACTGTCTACGAAGGTATATTGCAGTACGACGTCGAAAAAACTGACATCACTGACATGCAGCGTCCAAAAACGAAAATGATGATGAACATCGGTTCGCCCGAACATGCCTTTGCCTACTCGCTACTGCCAAACGACGGCGTTGGGCTGGCTCGCGAGGAGTTCATTATTGACAGCCATATCAAAATCCACCCACTTGCGCTTCTACGTTTTCCGGAAGTCAAAGACAAGGCAGTGCGCGCCCAAATAAAAGAACTGACGAAAGGCTACGAGGACAAAGCACAGTACTTCGTCGACAAGCTCGCAGAGGGTATAGCGACTATTGGCGCAGCGTTTCATCCAAACGACGTCATCATTCGTTTCAGCGACTTTAAGACAAACGAATATGCTGGGCTTATTGGTGGTACGCAGTTTGAGCCGAACGAAGAAAACCCCATGCTCGGCTGGCGCGGAGCGAGTCGGTACTACAGCCCAGAGTACAAAGAAGCATTTGTTCTCGAGTGTAAGGCACTCAAAAAAGTGCGCGATGACTTTGGTCTTGTGAACATCAAAGCAATGGTGCCGTTCTGTCGGAATCTTGATGAAGCAGATAAAGTGCTCGCCATTATGGCGGAAAATGGTTTACGCCGCGGCGAAAACGGATTTCAGGCGTACGTTATGTGTGAAATCCCAAGCAATGTCATTTTGGCCGAGCAGTTTGCCGAACGCTTTGACGGTTTTTCTATCGGTTCAAACGACCTAACCCAGCTCACGCTCGGTGTCGACAGGGACAACCATACGGTGGCGCATGACTATGACGAAAATAACGAAGCGGTCAAAGTGATGATACGCGAAGTTGTCCGAGTGGCGAAAGCAAAGGGAGTGAAGATAGGTATCTGCGGTCAGGCACCGTCTGATTATCCAGAGTTTGCCCGTTTCTTGGTCGAGATCGGCATCGACAGTATATCGCTTGCACCTGACACTATCGTCAAAACTACTGTCGACCTCCACAAGACCGAACAACAGCTCGGCCGGTAGGACTGGCAGACTTGAATGTATAGCGCGGATGGCGGCCAAACACTGCTTGAGCGGGGCAACGCGAATGCCTTCAGTAAGACAAGTAGCGCAAACAGGCATTTATTGCGCTCGCTGGTGCGGTCATTCGCTTGTTTGGTGCTGTGATATTTGTCACAGCGAGAAATTCATGTAAACTATAAACAATATGAAAAAATTACATCACGAACACACAGTGCCGCTAAAGCACTATAAACGTACCAAAATTATTGCTACCGTTGGTCCAGCGACAGACAGCTATGAGGCCATTCTCCGTCTCATAGAGGACGGAGCTAATGGTCTCCGGCTCAATTTCAGCCACGGCGACCACCAGCAAAAAGCGCAGCAAATAAAGTGGATTCGCAAAGCGAGCCACGCTCTGAAAAAGCCTGTTGCGATTATTCAGGATTTACAGGGGCCAAAAATCCGTCTCGGCGAGTTTGATGACATAATCACCGTTCAGAAAGGCCAAACACTGAAGCTCGGCTATGAATCAAACTGGCTCGAAACGGGCATCATTCCGATCCAGTATGACTTGAGTAAAAAAGTCAAACGGGGCGAACGGCTGTATATCTTCGACGGAAAAGTCCGTACCAAAATAACTGCAGTGCGGCAGGGCATTGTGTATTGCGAGGCCGAAAATGATGGCATTTTGCTCAAGCGCAAGGGCATCAATTTACCCGACACCGACTTTGGCGGTGATGTCATTACCAAAAAAGATCGCTCAGATCTTGCCTTTGGCAGCACGCAGGACATTGACTATGTGGCCATGAGCTTTATTCAGACTGCTCAGGACATAGAAAACATGCGCAAAATTCTAAAAAACCTTGGTTCGGAAGCAAACATCATCGCCAAACTTGAAACGAAGCTCGCTATCGATAACCTCAAAGAAATTATGAAAGCAACCGATGCTGCAATGGTTGCGCGCGGCGATATGGCGGTCGAAGTCAACCCAGAAGTGGTGCCCGTTGCGCAGCGGCAGATTATTAATTTTGGGTTACAGCACGGCAAACCGACCATTGTGGCGACACAAATGCTCGGTAGTATGACCGAATCGCCCGAACCGTCTCGCGCCGAAGTTTCGGATGTTGCGACGGCTGTATATCTCGGCGCCGATTGCGTCATGCTGAGCGATGAAACCGCTATGGGAAAGTACCCGCACGAAGCGGTCAAAATCATGAAGCGCATCATCAACTATTCGCAGCGCCATGGGGTTGTGCGGGTCAGTTTTCGCGGCCAGGAAGAAAAGCACCCGACTCGCCAGCTTGCCATCAGCCGCGGAGTTATCAGTATGGCGGAAAGCATCCAGGCTAATGCCATTGTTGCCGAAACAAAAACCGGTGCAACGGTGATGAATATTGCATCTGAGCGACCCAGTGTACCTATTATCGCTGTGACCGACAGCGAACGAACAGCTCAGCAACTTGCCATCGTGTATGACGTAAAAAGTTACGTCCGACCAGTGAGTACCCAGGCGGCTCAGAAAGTCACCGAGCTGCTCGTGCGCGAACAAGTCTTTCACAAAGGTGACATTGTCGTGATGGTGAGCGGGCGATATCCTGGCGTGGTAGGCACGACGGATACCATAAAAATTCGTCAGATTGACTAAGCTCGCCGCGGCTGCTGCAAAAGAGTACGTTTGTGCTTGCCAGTGGAAAAATGCAGCACCCGCGTCGCATTGGTGGTATAATGGCGGTATAATTATCTACATGCAAATGGGTGGGGCATGAGTTTTACGAAAAAAACAATTCGCGATGTTGACGTCAAGGACAAGAAAGTGCTCGTGCGCGTTGATTATAACGTGCCGCTTGATGCCGCTGGAAACATTCGCGATGACTATCGAATCCAGCAAAGTGTACCGACGCTGCAATATCTTTTGGAGCATGGCGCTGCGGTAATACTCTGTTCGCACCTTGGTCGACCTGGTGGCAAACCAGACCCCGCGTATAGCCTTTTTCCCGCGGCAGAAGCTCTGGGTAAGTATTTGCATACCGAAGTCAAATTTGTCTCAGATGCGGTCGGCGAACGCGCCAAAAGTGCCGCACAACAGCTCCAGCCTGGGCAGGTGTTGTTGCTTGAAAATATTCGATTTTACCCGGGCGAAGAAGGGCGTGATGAACAGTTTGCTAAGGAGCTTGCATCGCTTGCAGACATTTTCGTCCAAGACGCGTTTGGTGTCGTGCATCATGGTGCTGTGTCGGTTGACGAACTGCCAAAGCACTTGCCAAGTGCAGCTGGTCTCTTACTCGAAAAAGAAGTCCATACGATTACTGAGGCAATGGAAAACCCAAAACGACCGCTCGTGGCAGTGATAGGCGGAGCAAAAATAGCCGACAAAATAGAAATTTTGCAGCGTTTCCTCGACACGGCAGACGCGGTTGTTGTTGGCGGTGCTATGGCGAACACGTTTTTGCATGCCACTGGACTAAAGGTCGGTAAAAGCAAAATCGAGCCAGATGATTTACCGCTCGCCAAAGAAATCATGCACAAAGTGAGCGAAATTAAAAAACAGCGAGATTTTGTTTTTTACTTGCCGCAAGATGGCGTGGTTGCGAGTAAAATCGACCCAGCGGCGCCGACGCGTATCGTCGACTGGAGTGCACATGTAATTGCGGAAATAGAAGCTTATCCAAAACGGCCATTGCAGGAAAGCAGCCAGGTTGCCGACCACGAACTCATACTTGATATCGGGCCATTTAGCGGTGCTTTTGTTGCTGGGTTGCTCCAGTTAGCCGCAACGGTCATCTGGAATGGCACTATGGGTGTGACGGAAACGAAAAGCTTACTCGGGGCGACTGGCCCAACCGCCCAGGGGACGGAACTCTTGACAGAAGCGTTGCTGGGTCAGTTCGGCAACCGGCCGTTTAGTATTGTTGGCGGCGGTGACACGGTTGGATTTGTGCAGCAGCGCGGCTTGACTAACAGTTTCGATCACGTTTCAACTGGCGGCGGCGCCAGTCTGGAGCTAATGAGCGGCCGTAAGCTGCCTGGCGTAGAAGCGCTGGAGGATAAAAATGCGTAGTCTTCACCTATCGCGTGGCTGTCGGCATTTGGAATTTGGATTTTCCTACCAGAAAGTCGTACACTAAAGGAAAAGCATAAGTGGTATAACGTATGGATAAAAAACTTCTCATCGTCGGCAACTGGAAAATGCACCTCAGTGTGCATCAGGCGAGCTTACTGGTGCACCGTTTGAGTGCGCGAATTCATCATCACCGCGATATTGAGGTAGTGCTTGCGCCAAGTACGCTCGTATTGCAACCGCTCAGTATCGAAATAGACCGCCGGCGCTTTCGTTTGGCTGCTCAGGACGCATACTTCAAAGATGAAGGGCCGTGCACGGGAGAAGTCAGCTTTGCTATGTTGGGCGATCTCGCGCACTATGCCATTATCGGCCACTCGTGGCGCCGACTGAACGCGGGCGACACGCTCGATGTCGTGCGCGACAAAGTACAGGCGGCTATACGAAACGATGTCGCCCCTATCATCTGTATTGGCGAAACGAAACAAGAGCGTGATGCTGGCGAAGCGAAACAGGTTGTCCATGACCAGCTCACTACCGCACTCATGAACCTGACGAGTAAAGATATAGAAAACGTTGTTCTCACCTATGAACCAGTGTGGGCTATCAGTACAGCCGACGGCATAGTGGCGAAACCGAGTGACGCCGAAAAAATGATGGGCTTTATGCGTAGCCAAGTGAGCGAACTGTATGGCGACCGAGCCGCCAAGGCCATGCGGATACTTTACGGCGGCAGTGTGAACGAGCACGATGTACGCAGTTACCTGGAGCTAAATGAATGCGACGGTGTGTTGGTAGGTGCAGCTAGCCTCAACTATCATCAGTTCTCTGAAATCGTGAAAAACGCTCATCAAGTACAAACCGAAAGGAAAGAACGTGGCGGCAAGTAAATCGCCCGTAAAGGACATGGATGTCACGCATCCCGACGATACACCGGCAGCGTCTTCCAGTCGTCCGGTTATTGTGACCAATCGACCTCTCTTGACCAGCGACCCCATGCTGGGTCCGGACGAAGCCAAAAACGCCGACAGTGAACGGCCTTCAGGAGCGCCGCCCGTAAAACCAAGCGAAGCGCTTGACGGTACGTCGAGCCTTTCTCGCGAAGCAAAACAGCTTGAGCCAGCCGAGGCGGCATCGGGAACGACGAGTGTCGAACCTCAGCCGAAAGAGAAAAAAGCTGCCAAGAAGACATCGTCTGCACCGATGCCTGAAACGGCACCAGAAAAACCAGAGGTAAAAACACCTAATGCCAAGACAGCAAAGCAGGCGGAACCGCTCAAGCCCGTTGCTGTAGCGACGCCAGCAAAAGAACCGAAGCGGCCAGCGGGCGGTATAGAAATTACCCCAGTAAAGCATGACAAGGACGAGGCGATTGCCCAGAAAAACGACGAAGACGCCGAATCAACAGGCCAGTCGGGCGCGAACGAAGCGCAGGCAGACGCGGAGTCTGAAGATGAGGCGCCCGCCACCGAGCAGGAAAAAGCCGCAGAGGAAGACCCTGAAGCGGCGCATAATGTAATGATTGAGCGGCACATTAGCGCTGGTACGTACTTTGTGCCTATTGGTCAGGTCAAACGCCGTCGTCGACTTGCCGCCGTTCTCGCCATTGTTGCGGTGCTTGCCGTCGTTATTGTGCTAAACATGCTACTCGATATGGGTGTCTTCACGATACCCAATCTTCCTCATACCAACTTTTTCCAGTAAGCTACACGTACCAGCTGCACGTTGTCGCTGCAAATCGTCCGGACATAAAGCAGTAGAGAAGATATTGTTTTGGTGGGTTTTGTTTTGCGCGGCACGTGACAGTATGTAGCCGAGCGATGTCTGGTAAAATGGGTGGGTGCACGAAACACTTTTGGAGGGCTTAAATGAGGAGCAGCGTCGGGCGGTTGAAACGACTGAAGGACCGCTACTTATTCAGGCTGGCGCGGGTTCGGGCAAAACCAAAACATTGACGCACCGCGTAGCGTATCTCATTGCGACGCATCGGGCGACGCCATACAGCATTCTTGCCGTGACATTCACGAATAAAGCGGCCAAAGAAATGCGTACCCGCGTCGCAGAACTGCTTGGTCAAAACGCCGAAAACCGAGGCTTTATGCCGTGGATGGGTACATTTCATAGCATATGCGTAAAAATACTGCGCATGGACGGCGAATACATTGGCGTGCCGTCAAGCTATGTCATATTCGACGAAGACGATCGCCGTGCAACCGTCAAACGCATATGCAAAGAACTGCAGATAGACGAAAAATCTTTTCCCGCTCGCACGGTCGCCGCTTACATCTCAAGTGCGAAAAACGAAATGATCGACCCAGATGAGTACCGCGAAACCGCCAAAAGCCCCGCCAGCGAAGTCGTTGCTAAAGTGTACCCGTTGTATCAAGCGGCTCTGCACGACGCCAAGGCACTCGATTTCGACGACCTTATTTGGCGCGCTGTGCAGCTTCTGGAAGCGCATGCCGAAGTGCGCGAAACCTGGTGTTCTCGTTTTTCACACATCATGATAGACGAATACCAGGACACAAATGCTGCCCAGTATAAACTGGTGAAGCTGCTAACTAACAGGGAGCAAAACATTGCCGTCGTGGGTGATGACTGGCAAAGTGTGTACAGCTGGAGAGGGGCGGACTTTCGAAATATATTGCGTTTTGAAAGCGACTACAAACACTGTACGGTTATAAAGCTCGAACAAAACTACCGCAGCACTGGGCACATTTTGCGCGCCGCACATGGCGTGGTGACAAAAAATACGCAGCGGAGCGACAAGCAGCTTTGGACGAGCGCTGGCGACGGTCGCAAAGTGCAGGTTCAGCAGGTTATGACCGAACGCAGCGAAGCTGAAACCATTGTCAAAATTGTCCGAAACTCCGTCGATAATGCTGCAAGGCGGTACAAAGATTTCGCTGTTCTCTATCGTACGAACGCCCAGAGCCGGAACGTGGAGGATATGTTTATTCGGTACGGTGTGCCGTACCGCGTGGTGGGCGGCGTACGATTTTACGACCGTAAGGAAATCAAGGATCTTGTCGCGTACCTGCGCTTACTGTATCAGCCTGACGACCGCGCTAGTTTTGAGCGTATTGCCAATGTTCCGAGCAGGGGTGTTGGTGCCAAAAGCCTGCAGCATTTTCTGGCATGGATGGCAGCAAAGCGGTTGTCGCTGAGCAAAGCGCTCCAGCACGTTTCTGAGTGTGGCGCACTCACGCCCAAAGCACGCCAGGGGCTACAGGAACTGTCGGATGTGTTGGCGAATCTGCGCGGGCAGGTCGATGAGCTTTCTCCGGATATTGTCGTCGAAACACTCATAAAGCAACTTGACTATCTTGACTATCTCGACGACAAAACGCCTCAGGGCGAAAGTCGTCAGGAAAACGTGCGCGAGCTAGCGGGCGTGGCGCAAAATTATCAAGAACTAGGGCTTGCAGCCTTTCTTGAAGAGGTAGCGCTTATATCCGATCTCGATACGGCCAACCTAAACGACGATGCGGTCACGCTCATGACCTTGCATAGTGCTAAAGGACTGGAATTTCCGATCGTTTTTGTTGTTGGGCTAGAAGAGTCAATTTTGCCGCACAGCCGCGCACTATACGACCAGAGTGAAATGGAAGAAGAGCGCCGGCTTATGTATGTGGGTATGACCCGGGCGCGCGAAGAGTTGTATCTGCTACATGCGCTTGAACGATCGCTCTATGGTGGGCGACAACACAACATTCCCAGCCGTTTTCTGAGTGAAATAGACGAAGCCTACGTAGAGGCAACAAGTGTCATGCCAAGCTTTGGACGGGCCGATCGCGAGCTTTTTGATGATTCGGAGGTGCTTCAGCAGATGACTCAGACAGAAGACCTTGTGGTTGATGAGCCGCAGTATGTACCCGAGTTACACGAAGGCGATCAGGTTCGCCATGATGTCTTCGGCATGGGAACGGTTGTGGAGCTGAGCGGCGACATGGTTGCAGTATATTTCAAGAATAAGGGGCTGAAACGACTGAACATCGCGTTTGCGCGGCTCGACAAAGTCTAATTTGATATACTGTCTATGGTTTTGCTGGCAAGTGATCGGCAAGACAGTTTGCGCATGAAACGACACTTTTTTACGGTAGCTCGAGTTGCTAAACGGATCCATGCTCATCCGCTCGGCTTTGTATTGGCGACGTTCGCGGTACTGCTGTTGCTGAGCGGTATGGTGTACTGGCTGGCAAATCGCAGCGGCGCTGTGGCGAACTACGTGGCGCGTAGTCGTACCATTGTCATTATCTCGCACGATGGTAAAACGGCGACAATACCAACCACCGCAAAAACAGTCGGTGATTTGCTGGAAAAACTGCACATCAAGCTTGCGCCAGGCGATCGAGTAGAACCAGAAAGCTCTGAAGAAATCAAACAGGACAACTTGCTCGTAAACGTTTATCGGTCAGTGCCCGTAGCGGTTACCGATGGCGCAACGCGCACACATATCAAAACTGCCGCCGCGACGCCGAGAAGTATGGCGGAAAGCGCGGGCGTGCAGCTGTACGGTGAAGATGTCGTTCAGGTCGGACCGGTTAGTAACTTTGTTTTAGAAAAAAATGTAGGCCGCCAGGTAACGGTCGACCGCGCAAAACCCATAGCACTCACGCTCTATGGCCAGTTACTGAACATACGAACGCAGGCGCAAACAGTCGGTGAACTACTGAAAGAAAAAAATGTGACCGTTCGTTCTGACGATACAGTGAAGCCCGCAATTTCGACGCCCCTCACTGAACATATGCAGGTCGCAGTAGTACGCAACGGTATCCATGTCATAACGGTAACAGAAGACATACCCGTGCCGGTGAAACATATTATCGATCCATCGCTTTCTTTTGGAAGCCAAGCGGTGCGACAAGAGGGCAGTCCAGGTAAGCGCGTCCAAACCTACGAGATAAACGTGCAGCAGGGCGAAGAGGTGAGTCGCAGGCTGCTACAGTCGGTAGTCACTGTACAGCCAGTGGAGCGGATTGTCGCAAAAGGCAATACAGTAAACATCCCCGCGGACAAGCAAGCCGTTATGGCGGCGGCTGGTATCCATCCAAACGACTATGCATATGTGGACTACATATTTTCACACGAATCACGCTGGAACACGGCAGCCGCGAGCGCCAATGGTTACTACGGACTTGGTCAAACAAATCTTGCGAGACTAAGCTCGGCGTGTCCGAACTGGCAGACGGACGCAGTGTGTCAGACTAAATTATTTGCGGGGTATGCCACGGGAAGATATGGTAGCTGGCAGGGGGCGTATAACTTTTGGTTAAATCATCGCTGGTGGTAAGAAAAAGGTGCGGTATACACCTCGATGCCAGCTTTAGCTGATACAATGGTGAAGTGGCAGAAACGAAACCAAAAAAATCACTTGGTCAACACTGGTTGTACGACCGTCAGGCGCTCGAAGCTATATGTAATGCAGCCGATGTACGCGCTGGCGACGCAGTACTAGAAGTCGGCCCTGGTCTCGGAACACTTACACGCGTCCTCCTTGCCCGCGGCGCACATGTAACGGCGGTAGAATATGATCCGGCTCTCGCCCAAGCCCTCCCAAACCACTGCCAGGAGGACAGTCCTCCCAAAATGGGTATTTTGGAAAATTTAACAGTGGTGGAAGGAGATATTTTACGGTTTAACTTACAACAACTTCCAGAGAGGTATAAAGTGGTGGCGAACATTCCGTACTACCTCACGAGCAATCTTATACGCGTGTTGTGCGAAAGCACCCAGCCTTTCAGCCAGGCTGCGTTGCTCGTGCAAAAGGAAGTCGCCGAGCGAGTTTGCGCAGGGCAGGGCAGCATGTCGCTCCTGAGTGTTAGTACGCAGTTTTATTGCGAAGCATCGCTTGGCGCATTTGTTTCGAAGGATCTTTTTTCGCCGCCGCCCAAAGTTGATAGCCAGGTGCTTGTGCTGCGCCGCCGCGAGCAGCCGTTGTTTCCGAACGTTGATACGAAACTCTTTTTTCGCATTGTTCGCGCCGGTTTTAGTCAGAAGCGCAAGACACTACTCAATAGCTTGAGCGCCGGACTGCATGTGTCGAAGCAGCACGTTGGTAAACTGCTCGGCGAAGCCAATATACCCGTAAACACTCGCGCTCAGTCGCTCTCGCTCGAGCAATGGCACGCACTTTACAAAGTGCTTACATTTATGCTAAAATAACAACACATGGGGCTGAATCTAAGCTCGACGTTGGTACATTTCGGTGATGATTGCAGGTCGCTTGTCAGCGTGAAGTCTCCATTAGGCGGACTTCTTATAGGCAACACTGAATAGATGCAAAATCTATCAAAGAAAGCGTCGTAGCTTTTGGTAAAGGCGTGGCTGCTGTATTTGCACCCCGCCTCCAGAGCGCGTACGCTCTTGCAGCTTAAGTAAGCTGCAAAATGTCCCTAACGACGCCAGAAGAGTTAGCGGACGTTTCATACGAGCGTTAAGCAAGCAAAACAGACTAAGCCTGTAGAGTCGCACCGGTAAGTCCGGCGGACGCGGGGGCGGTACCCGCCAGCTCCACCAAGAAGAAAACCTCAGCACATGCTGGGGTTTTGTTCTTGCAGGGGGTATTGGGCGCGCGTCATACGAACTACGCAACGTGCTTTCGCTGCAAAACAGCAAAGGAGTAAAGCTATTGCTGATAGTTCACGAAAAAGATGTGACAAAATTCATATTTTTTCTTAGCATAAGCGCGCATAGTAGTGGGCGGGAAGGAGATGTCCGTATGAAAAAATATCATTCACTCATACAGAAAATTAAACAGCGTTCTCACGCTCCCGCTGACGAGTCGCAAGATGCACTTGAGCTCGTAGTAGAAAATATTGCCATTCACCTCACTGACTATACGCGACGCGGTTTTGCTGCTGTGCTACCGCGCGAACTTCGTGTTGCCGCCCTCATGGTGCCTACGGCTGATTCTATGGATGACGATATTATAGATCGGTTTATGGATATAGATAACGTGAACGAACAGCAAGCGCACCACTACATTAAAGCGGCCTGGCAAGTGTTGAGCGAGTTTTTTGATCGCGAAGCTATGGAAGACATTGTTGCTGAGTTACCGCGCAGGGTGTTGGATGTGCTTTCGGGCAGAAAGCTGCGTATGGCGGCCTGATGCGCCAGTATGCGAACAGTGCAATCAAGTAGGACAGAAAGGAGAATAACCATGTCGCTACGAGAAAGGTCACGACACCAACGTAAAGGAATGAGCCGCGCTCGCAGTCTACTACATAAGTATGATGGCCGCAAAATGGCAAATGTTGTAAACCACGTCCACTTCGAGCGCTTCCACGGTTTTGAAAGCACCAAGCACAAAGACGCTGTCTCAAGTACGACTCCAGCAAAGTCGTAAGGAGGGCGTCTTGCCGCTGAAAAGCTTGCTCACAATTATTGTGTGAGCAAGCTTGCTGAAGACACTTCACGATCTCGGCGGCTCGTTGATTCGAAAGTATCAAAAGTACCTAGCTTGTTGTGGGCTGCTCGCGAATACTTTTGCGACGCGTAAACACCCGCATGTATTGCTTAGTCGTTTTCGTATCTAAGTACGCGTCGCATGACGTGAGGGGCAATTGGCTAGCAACTAGCAAATGTGTAGACTGCTACACGCATGTTGCGCAGCAGCAGCCCACTCTATTATATGCCGAGAAGACCGCCGTTCAGGTAGCGACTACCGCCACCAGAACTACTGCCTGGGCTGCTATATGGACTATTGGAGCCACTGTCGCCCAAGCCATACAGCTGCTGGATGATCTGCTCGATAGGCATGGACTCATCTGGCTTCTCGACCTTAAGGTCATCGTCAAGTCGTTTGACATCTACATTTAATTCTAGTGAAGACTTGTCTTCATCAGCGATAGTCTCGGCTTTTACCTCGCCACTCCAAGTTCGTTTCTTGCTGTCATAACTGAGCGATACGTCGAATTTGTTCGAACCGTTATCGGTATTATTGACGCCCTTCATTACGAACGGCATTTGTTTATCTTTTGTTTTTTGCACACCTAGCTCTATGTATGATTTGTCATTATCCTTGTCGGTAATACGTATGGCATGAAGCATTTTGGTCGATGTGTCTACATAGACATCCATCAGATCGGCCGACTCGTCATAGCGATCAAGTTCTTCTGCAAGCTCCGTGATTGGCTTGATGAAAGCTTCACTGAAAGCGTCGCCCAGCGAATCTTTTGCTGGTGACTTTTCTATCTCACGGTTTAGGGCTTTCAGATATTTTTTCGTATGCTGCTTGTCGAGGGCTACTTTGTAGTGGTATACCGAACGGTCGTCGCGCGTTTCGCGACCAACATTTTTCACGACCTTGAAAACGGCCTTGCCAGAGTCATTAGTAAAGAGGTATTCGCGATTGACCTTATTCAGGGCTTCAAAGGTCTTGAGCAGTTTCTCGGAGCTGAGCGATATTCCTGAACCAGTGGTGTCGCTAGATCCCTCCATTACTTTGCTGATGAATGTATGGTCAATTTCTATCCACTGATCGTCGAGATCTGTTATCGTACGTTGGCCTGTTGGTGACTGAGTCAAAAGTGGCGCTACACCCTTGATGCCTTTAGCCTTGATATAGACATCAGGATAGTCAGATGATGAAGAATCGATGGAGCGTACCTCAATATCTACCCGTGACGTAAGCGCCGCAAAATCAGCCTTCATGACAGAGTTTTTATTATCCGAACGCACAGTGAATTTGCCGTCGGTTTTTATACCCCCGCCGCCAAACTGAAATTTACCCGAAACTTCCGATCCCTTGCCCGAACCTTTTTTGGCATCGGCTATGACTGATTCTATGCTTTTGCCAGTACGGTCCATAGCGCTCGCCCAGATATTTTCTGGCTTATTGGGTACGAAATAGCCAAAATAGGCTGCAGCGCTACCGCCTATTAAGAGCGCCGCCAAGCCTGCTGCTAGTAAGATGAGCTTACTTTTGCCTGGTTTAGGGCTAGAGGCAACGGGAGGGGTTGTGACATTTGCTTGAGCTGCGACTCCTGGCTGCTGTATATTGCTCGCCGCGGCTGTGTTTGTCGAGGGGGTCGGAGGAAATACCGTCTGGCTGGAGCTATCGCTTGTCTGTCCCGTTGGCTGGGTGCTTGGCTCAGGGCTTGCTGTCGGCTCTGGGCTTGCCGGTGTGCCGTTTGATGTTTTTTGTGGATCCATGTGCTCCCCTCCTTCCCAGATCAAGGCCTTCATCTTGTCTGGTGAGACATGCGTCGCGCACGCCATACTTAATGGTTATGTAATGTATCATACATGCTGCTGGCGTAAATTGCCACTAAAACCAAAAATATTGTGTTTTCGTTTGCCGTGTTGATAGCATATCGCAAGAACGGCATTGGGTTGGTGCTATGCTTGCTTCGGTCGCGATGAACACTGCCTAATCTCGTGGGGTTTGCCTGGGTTAGGCGTGCTAATCAGTTTCGCGAGCGTTTTTACGGTTTGACTCCGAGAACTTCGGCTAGGGTCGGATGCGAATAGTAGACGAGGACATCATAGCGCGGGTGCGCCAGCTCGAGCATCTCCATATCGGGGCGTTCTATGAGTTTCCACCCAGGGTGTCCCAAGTGCGCATCCTTAAATTCACTGTAGTTCAGAAGGGTGAAATCGGCATCGCCGCGTTCGGGGCGGCTTGGGTCGGGTCGACGAATCTTGACGATTTTTAGCGGACCAGCCGCGGTCGGAAAAGGAGGCACCGCAAAAACGGGACCTGATTTTGTTTTCTGGATGACTTTCCCTGATGACTGCAGTGCTGCTTCGAAGGTGTCAAATTCTTCCTTGTTTTGCGCAAATATACAAGCATAATTCACAGACACCTCACCCTGATTTGTCATGGCAAGGTGAAGCTCCTTGGCGCTTCGTACGATGCTCTGCACAGTTTCGATATAGTGCGGTTGTCTATCCATAGCAATAGCAATGCCTTGCGATGAGATACATCTCATGCTCTCAAGAAAGTATAGCACGCTGCCCGCCCTCCAAACCTCGCTCCACAAACCATCTAACACAACAAAAACCGCGTGAAAGGACAGTCCTCGCACGGGAGGAGTAAGAGAAAAATCGTTAAGTATCATGATATAATGAAAACCGCATGAAAAAAACGACAAAACAAAAACAAGCAGAGCATTGGTTTGCGATAGACTACATTGGCTGGTACGGCGTGCTTTTGCTGTTAGGTAACTATACCTTGCTGTCGGCAGGCGTTATTGCCGGGCAATCATTTGCCTATCACGGCATGGCGCTGCTCGGTTCGTTTTGTATTGCGTTTGAGGCGTGGCACAAACGCGATCGCCAACCCGCGGTACTTAACTTCATTTTTGTCGGGTTGGCAGTTTTTGCGATAATCAGACTTATCATCGTCAACCCCCTCGCGTTTTATTAGCATGCGCACTAGCCATTTATGCGGCGTCTCGGTAAAATTATTAGAGTATTCCACTGGCGAACGAAGCAGCGAGCACTCGGCAAACGTTTTTGCTGCGTCCTGAATGTCAGGCTACTTCTGCTCAGTATCGAGAAAGGTAAGCACTTATCCGTGCTACTCGGTTAAAGCACAAATACTGCAAAGTGAGTTCGACGCTGAAAGCTGCCCAAGTCTCGGTGCCGGAAATCTGAATGCCTTTCGAATGAATTCTAGATTAGATGCTTTCTGAGAAACTGGCGCAAAACTCGATTGACTCCACGGGGTGCGCGCTCGTTGATAATGAGCGTATGTATACCCATGTCACACGACTCTAGCCCTGAAAAATTTCGCGCAACGACAGTTTGCGGCTGTATTCGAGTGCACCATAGCGGAATATTCGCACGGCAATATTGAAAACAATGATTGCTGTCACGATCAGTATGGCGATGGCGAGACCGGCCTGCCAATATTCGAGATTACCGACTGCGTTTCTGAGTAGGAGCGGGATCGGTGCTGTGAGGGGGAAATAACTCAGCACTTGTACAAACGTCGTGTCGGGCGAACTGACAAACAACGGTGCGGCGTAGAGCGGACCGAATATCAACAGCATGATAGTTCCAAAGAATCCGCCGGCCTCTTTGGCGGTCGGTACCGCTGCACCGATAGCGACAAGCAAACCGGTGAATAGCACGAAACTCGTCGCCAAAATCGCGGCGCCGATAGCGATCCGCGCCGGATCAAATGGTAACGCTGATAAATCAAAGTTTGGTAGCGACAACCGTTCGCGCACCAGAAAATAACCGACCGCAATCGGCAACACAATAATGATAGTCTGTAGTAGCCCCAACACTACCAGTGAAAATATTTTGCCGACGATCAGCGTTTTGGCGCGCACAGTTGTCAGTATCATTTCGATGACGCGGTTTTCTTTTTCTTCGGTTGTACTGGTGAGCATTTGGTTACCAAAAAACGCGATCAAAAAGTAGAACAGTACTAAGAATAACCCAGGCGCGATTATGTCCAGCTTTGGGTTTGAGGCAGCTCCATCTCGGTATGTTGTCACATCGAAACGGACCGTACCCTGCAATACAGCGGCCTCATTGACCGGCACTTTGCTGGCAACCGATTGCTCTAGAAGACGCGTTGCAATTGACGAATATTTGCTGTTATCGAAAAGGCCAGCGTCTTTAGCGTAGACCTCTACTTGTTCGGTGGCGATGTTTTTCGGGTAATAAATGTAGGCGTCGAGTGTACCGGCCTTGACATCGTTGATTGAACGCTGGTGATCGTCTGTCATGCGACCACCAAAGGTTTTAACCAATCCAGTGTCTATAATGCCAGGCTGATCATTGACGGCTATGCTCAGTGTTTCATTGGTGATTTCCTCGAGCGCCGCTGTGGTTGTTTTGTTTGAAAAAAAGATAATGCCAACCACCGCAGCAGCGGCAAATGGCACTAACAAGCTTATTATCCAGAACGATTTTTTCTTGAGTGTGCGGGCTACTTCAAACCAAAAAACTGTTCTGAAATTGTACATTACGACTCGTCCTTTGCTCCATAAATATCAACAAAAATATCATCGAGGCTTTTGCCGCCATGGGCTTTTTTGACGTCGGCCACCGTGCCATACGCGGCGGCGTGGCCGTTTTTGAGTAAAATAATTCGGTCGCATAGCTGCTCAACTTCTTCCATTTGGTGCGTCACGAAAACGACGGTTGCGCCTTTTTGCTGGTGTTCTTCGATGATGTTCATAAGCAGGCGGCGATTGACTGGATCGAAGCCTTTGGTTGGTTCGTCGAGGATGAGTAGTTCTGGATCGTCGATGATAGTCACGCCCAACTGAACTTTCTGCTGCTGGCCGCTGGATAGTTTGTGCAACTTGATGTTGGCTTTGTCTGCGAGGTCAACCCGTTCGAGATAATCCATGGCGCGCTGGCGAGCGTCGGCCTTCGTGAGGCCTTTGAGCTGACCAAAATAGACCATGGTGTCGATGACGCGTTCTTTTTTGTAGAGGCCGCGCTCTTCGGGTAAATAACCCAGCTTGACGCCGCCCGAAACATTAAATGGTCGACCATCGATATGCAGCGTACCAGCATCTGGCTGATAGATGCCGAGGAGTGAACGTAGTGTCGTCGTTTTGCCTGAGCCGTTACTGCCGAGTAGACCAAAAGTTTCGCCTTTTTTGACGGTGAATGATAAGTCATCAATCACCCGCGTCGACCCAAAGCCAATAGAGAAATGTTCTATGAGGATGCAAGTACTCTCATGCTCATGCTCATTCTCATTCTCATGCGCCATAGTGTCACACTATAGCAACCACAAGCGCAGCTTGCAATATGGTTGTACCAAGCAACATCCCCGCAGCTTAGCATCTTTACTGCGCGAGAACGATCTTTTGCCAGATCGGGTTGCCAGATTGCTCGCTAAAAATTGTTTATCAAAACCCGTTTTTACAGACGAGGTTTTATCGAAAAGCTGATGATTTTACCTTCGCCGACAAAACTTGCCTTAAATGTGTATGACTTGTCATCGGGGCAGGTGATTTTTCCTTTGACGCTCTTTCGAGATTGTTCGGTAGATACTTTACTAGATACGCCAGTAATTTTGAGTTTGCAATCGCTAGACATCTCTAAGCTCTCAGATCGGTACGCCAGAGAGTCTTTTGACATAACTTTTTGGAGTCCCTCATGGAACATATCATAAGCTGCGCTATAGTCTTCATTTTTGATGTAATTTACGAAATCTTTGCTCAGCCGTTGCTCTTTGCCAGTTGTCATCATAGCGATAAGTCCGCCAATGATCATTAACCCAAAGAGAGCGGCGACGACGATCAAAATTATCTTTACGGGCTTTTTCATGATTGCTAAATCCTTTCAGCTACATAGTATTCCTACGCAATAATAACGTATGCTTAGCGCACAAGTCCAGTTTTCCTGCTTCTACACATGCAGCTACGGTAAGCCTATGCCCTCAGAAGAGAAGAGGGCGGGGTGCAGCCGAGAAGCGCCAAGAGCCAGTATTCGAGAGCCCGTGAGCGTGAAGTACAGCGCCCGCCAGATAATCTCACGCATACATTTTGTGCGAGGACTGTCCTTTCACGCTTTTCTGGAGTGAAAACTTGGGAGATGTTTTTTGGCAATAGTATGGCGTTCATATTGATCCCGCCAGTCACGCCAGCGTTGAGTGTACGCTGTATGCTTTCCCAGGCACCTATCTACCCAGAGAAATCGAGATCGGTACCGCCTCATACATCAGACTAGCGATAGTCGTCCAGAGCCCACATTTGTCAAGCCATCCTGCTCACGATAGACACGACCGCTAATGTAATGACCTTGCCGCCGATTCTATAAGCTCAATTACTGGAACTGCGTCTTGACCCATGCAGGGTTTCCCTTCTTCTCCGCGAAGGAAGGCCACGACTTCTTCGATCATAGGTCCTTCAATAAGTTCGGGGACCGTATGAAAGAACTGTCGCACTTTTCCGTCCGGTAGTCTGAGTGTCGATGGCTCATTTCCGTGGACACTGAACTCCAATATTCCTTTCTCGCCATGAACGCTCATTCGATCCTCTTTGTCCCAAGCGAGAAAATTGAAGTTAGCCGTACCCAACACCCCCGATTTGAAACGAAAATTCAAAGTGACACAGTCTTCGCTTCCTTGCGGCGCCTTCCAGTGTTTCGCTTCAGCTGACATCTGATCGACGTCTCCAAAAAGAAACAGAAGAAGATCAACGCAATGCGGAGCTATGTCGAAGAACTTCCCGCCGCCAGAAAGCTCGCGATCGTACATCCATGGGTGAGCTACGTCATTTTGAAGACGTCGTTTGAGACGAAACGAGAATTCGAGCGGTTGACCGATCTGAGTCTCAATCAAAGACTTGATTTCACGGAACTTAGGAAGGGCCCGCCGATAATGCGCAACAAAAAGAGGAATGCCCACCTCGGCGAAGTTGCGCACGAGCTCTTCTGCTTGCGCCGCGCTTGTGGTAAATGGCTTTTCGATGTATACCGGTTTTCGAGCGTTCAGGCAGACCATTGCTTGAGAGTGGTGTAGACCAGGTGGAGTGGCTATATATACTGCTTGAACTTCATCGCTCTCCACCATGTCCTCGAGCTGATTAAGCACAAGGTTGGCCCCAAGACGTTCCGCAGTAGCCGAGGCGTTCTCCGCGTCTCGGCGACATACTGCCGCGACCCGACTCCTGCCGGGGATATTGAAACAGGGGCCGCTCTTAGATTCGACGACTTTGCCGCCTCCCAGAATTCCCCAACGAATTTCAGAGTCCTGCACCGACAACCTCCTTCTACCTCACGGACATCTCAGAGTTCTTGCGCCTGTAGTCCGCTGAAGAATTGTCTATGATATTGTATCACTTTGATCGCGCCCAGAAGGCAGTCCTGATCAACTTATCTATCACTATGCTACAATAGCACTACAGCTAGCCTATGTAGAATATTTGTTCTCATGTCAAAGACCTTTTATAGATTTAAAACCTCGACCAAACAAACCTTCACTCGCACCCTGGGCGGTTGTCTGCGAGCTGTTAAAACCGTCATCTGGACGCCGCAGCATGACGACAGAATTATCCATCAAGGTCTAAACAAAAAACTAACCAAAACAAACCAACCCCTTAACCCAGCATGTAGCCAAGTTGTTGCCGACATTCAAGATAGTCTAGAAAAGTTCAGCATATCTCGTCCTAAATATAAAATGCTATCGGCAAACTGATCGCCAACTATATAAAATCCAGTTAGCTCTGAGATTTGCCCATATTGATCTGATCGGTCAAATCAAGCGCCTGTGGGCTTAGTTCGATTGCGTTAGCGCCGCCGCCAATAGCAGTGTACGTATGTATACAACCAGGTAAAACACGAACCGCATCTCCTGCTCTTAGTACAAATTCGTCCCGAACGTTTTCGTCTTCACTCAGGCGAAACTCACATTTGAGTGATCCAGAAAGAACGATTATTGTCTCGACCTTGGTGCGATGGACGTGATTGCCGCGTGGCTGACCTTCTTCAGATTTGAGTAATGCAATATAGCGAACAGGCTCATCTGGGCTTAGCGAAGCTGCCGGCGGCTGGCCCGGCACAACAAAACCGCGACCATTGGCAGATAGCGAATAGTCATAGACAGCTGGATAGGTAAATCTCGTTACAAAGTCTGCTATGTTCATCTACTCTCCTATCTGTAGCAACTTTATTACGCTCGTTGCATCGTCGCCCTATAGCACGGTCAATCACCTATGCCGTCGGCGAAATGAGAGAACAGCTTTTCAATTCTTCATTGTACCACGCAAGCCATGCGCACAGCTTCAAACGCAACGCGTAGTTGCGAAGTTGCGCATCACTGACCACGCCAACCGCCCAGAGCGGTATTTAAAACTTCATAAGCGACGTAGATTTAAAACGTGCAGTATGGCTTTGCGCATTCCAGAACTTTGGAGATAATAGACTATGAAAATTAGGCGCTAAGGAGGTTATCTGTGTTGATGTACATCATTTTACTCGTAATCACATTAGCCATTGCGGCATATTCTGCGCTCAGCGGTATCAAGGACTATGCACAGGCTCGCAAAACCAAGGATCGTGTGCGGCTGTATCGGCGCTGGATTGCGCAATCGTGGCTGATCTTTGCCGTCCCAGCGGTCGTCTTTTTACTGGCCGCAGATGCACCGCAGTATTTGGTCGAGCCAGTTATGCACGCTGAGTTTATCGACTCTCAAACGTTCGAGGGTGATGCCGACCATGTCCAAGGCGTCATAACTGGCTTAGTCATCGGCGTGCTATTGGCAATCGGTATTGTTACCTTTAGATTTCGTCGCGGGGTGAAAAAACGCGCCGAAGCACCACAAGAACTACTCGTGCCGACGAACCGAAAGGAGCGCTGGTTAGCGGCTGGCATGTCGGTTACGGCTGGCATCACAGAAGAACTGTTCTTCCGTGCGCTTTTGCCGGGACTATTGTTCCTCATCACGGGAGACGCGGTGCTTGCTGTCACGATAAGTATTGTTATATTCGGGTTTGAGCACATCTACGCTGGCTGGAGGGCTGTGCTGCTGACGGCTGTCGTTGGCTGGGTGTTCTTCAAAGTCTACATGGCGAGCGGCACCATCTTGCTGCCTATGGCTGTTCACGCCATTCTAGATATCAACGGTTTGCTCGTCATGCCATATTTGGCGAATAAGTACCGGGCAAAAAGCGGCTCGTAATACAAATCAGAATAACAAGTTGCCTCGCCAAAAAGCACGCCTGTATTTTGTCAAAAAATGGTGGAGCTAAGGAGACTCGAACTCCTGACCTCTTCGCTGCCAGCGAAGCGCTCTAGCCAACTGAGCTATAGCCCCGCAACCTGCCGCCCAAAGCGCCTGAAGTGCTCAAAGTACCCGCAACGGCTGTATTGGAACAGAAACAGTGTATAGCATAGACTGCCATTTTTCCACTCATTCCACCGCACTCATTCTACCGCACATTCGTCATCTCGCTACTGGCACACTTGCAGCTATGCCGCTGCCGAGCCGAGCTCGCCAAGCCATCTCCGTTTTGCTTTCCCTTGTGCTTAAAAACAGCGTATACTGGTCGTATAACAACATAAGCGGTGTGAGAGGGGTGTTATGGGTAATGGGTTGAGCGGTGGTATGTGTGCATGTTACGAACGAGGGTCATGCAATAGTACGCATGCCGGCAGGAGGCTTGCATGAAACTACCAAACACACTCCGCCGAGCAAAAAATCTGTACAGTCTGCGCCTGTCGAAAGAACTCGTCAAAGCGTTGCGTCTGCACGATAACACACTTGGCGAGTATCTCGCCTGGTTCTCTCAGACAAAAACATACCGCGTACACAGCCAGCTCGCTTTGCGCGATGTGGCTATTGTTAGTGCGCTGCTGTTTGCGATGCTCGCGCAAATAACGGCTGGCGTATGGCTTATCACCGATTGGCTTGCGCACGGCACGACGGGCGCTTGGTCGTTTGGTCTTGCGCTTCTTTTTGCGTATCCGCTCGTAACTGGCTATGGCTTTGCCGCCTGGCTTGGTTTGTGGCGGGCAACCAGCTACCTACTCAACCCGAAACGGACTGGTAAGGCAGTAGTTGGCCGTATACTTGAGTCGCAAGTTCGAAAACTACGTCGGCGGCATCATTTTCAGGTGATTGCGGTGGCTGGTTCGGTCGGAAAAACCTCGACGAAATATGCTATTGCTGAGCTGCTGGGTCAGAATGTCCGCGTACGGTACCAGGCGGGCAATTACAACGACCGCGTGACGGTGCCGCTTATCTTTTTCGGTCAGAACCAGCCGAGCATATGGAATCCATTTGCTTGGATGAGGGTTTTTGGCGAAAACGCAGCCATGGTCAGCCAGCCGTATCCTTACGATGTTGTTGTCGTGGAGCTGGGAACTGACGGCCCAGGGCAAATGCGGCAGTTTGCGTATCTGCATCCTGACATTACAGTGCTCACAGCCATAGCGCCAGAGCATATGGCGTTTTTTGGCTCGCTCGACAACGTTGCGGCTGAAGAAACAAAAGTGTTTGCCTACAGTAAACAGGTGCTGGTAAACGCCGACACCGTACCTGGCAAATATTTGATAGGTCAACACTATGCGACCTACAGCCTAACCACGAATCTCGCAGACAACTACTACGCTGCGCGTTCGCGTGCCGGCTTGGCGGGTCAACGCCTTCGTCTCGAGTTGCCGTCTGGCAATATTACTGCGCACATACAGTATCTCGGAGAGCAGGGTGCGTCGGCTGCGCTGGCCGCCGCTGCAGTGGCAGATATGATCAATGTAGACCGCGTGGCTATTAAAGAAGCGCTCGGCACACTCGCGCCCGTTGCCGGTCGCATGCAAGTTCTGGAAGGCGTAAAGGACAGTAAACTCATAGATGACACCTACAACGCTTCGCCGGTCGCGACCAAAGCAGCACTCGATGTTCTTTACGCGGCGCGCACCAAACAGCGAATAGCTATTTTAGGGAGCATGAACGAGCTGGGCGACTCTGCCAAGGCAGCTCACATTGAGGTTGGTGCATACTGTGACGCAGCAAAGCTCGATATGATTGCGACCATAGGTGTCGATGCTCGACGTTGGCTTGCTCCTGCCGCCAAAGCGCACGGCTGCGTCGTGCATAGTTTTGCAAGTCCTGCCGCTGCCGGCGAATATGTACGCAAGCATCTAAAAACGGGCGCAGTTGTTCTGGCAAAAGGCTCGCAAAACGGCGTTTTTGCCGAAGAGTCATTAAAGCCGCTGCTTGCTCACCCTGCCGACACCGCGAAACTTGTCCGCCAAAACAAAACCTGGACCGCCATCAAGAAAAAACAGTTTACCGACGACTAAGAGCCATATGTACGAGGCGATCGCAAAGGCTCGGAAAGTCTATGCCAGCCGCTGCGGCCATTTTTGGGTATAAGCTTTGTGCGGTCATACCTGGAATAGTGTTTGTTTCGAGTAAATATATAACTCCCGATTCGTCGATAATGAAATCTGTTCGAGACATATCGCGGCAGCCTGCGAGTGCATGGACTTGAAGTGCCAGCGCTTGAGCGGCTTGTTGCTGTTCTGTTGAAACATGCTGCGGCGGACACAGTTCCTGTGTTTTACCGTTGTACTTGTTTGCGTAGTCAAAATCGGCTCCCTCTGGCGGGATAATTTCAATAACTGGCAATGCGTCACCGCCAAATACGCCGACCGTTATTTCGGTGCCCGTGATAAGCTCTTCCAGAAGTAAATTTGTATGTTTTGCGAACACTTCCGCGAGGGCGGCCGTGTCATTGTGCGGCGGGCTGTGTACGATGAGTGTATCTATGGTCGAGCCGCCATTTACTGGCTTCAGAACGTAAGGGCGCTGAGAAAGCGGGCTCGCCGCAAACGATGCAGCTGTGACGACTACACCAGCCGGCATCTTGATGCCTGCAGCTATCATGGCTTCGCGGTAGCGAGTTTTGTCCATACAAAGCGCCGAAGCAGTAGAGCCAGTTCCGACGAAACACACCCCAGCTGTCTCAAGCCGTTTTTGTATCACTCCGTCTTCGCCGCCCTTGCCATGCAAAACCGGAAAAACGACATCAAACCGCTGCAGCGTATTGTCTTTGACGTCAACGTCATAAACATCAACATCGTGCCCAACGCTTTTCAGTGCTTCGGCGACAGCTGCGCCCGACCGCAAAGATACGTCGCGCTCGTCAGATGTTCCGCCGCATATGACGCAAACTGTGTTCATGGTGCCAGTATACACTACAGTCGAGCAGCAAACGCGGTGGTGTGGTGTGTGGCGGCGGGGCGTAGGTTTGGTGCGTGGCGGCTGTGGTTGCTTTTGTCCATCTGTTATACTGAATGCCTATGAAACGATACAACCCAAAAGAGATTGAACCCAAGTGGCAGAAACTGTGGGACGAAACAGGCGTGTATACGGCTGACCTGCAGAGTAGCAAGCCGAAGTACATTGCCATGAGCATGTTCAACTACCCCAGTGGAGCGGGCATACACATTGGCCACGCTATGAACTACACCATTTCTGATGTAAAAGCACGGTTCAAACGCCAGCAAGGTTACGAAAGCTATCATCCGGTAGGGTGGGATGCGTTCGGTCTTCCGGCCGAAAACTACGCTATAAAAGCTGGCGTTTCGCCGCAAGAATCGATGGCTACCATCATCCCGGGATATCACACGCAGTATAAGGCCATGGGCTGGAGCAACGACTGGGAAAAAGAAATTGCCACGCATTTGCCGGAATACTACAAATGGACGCAGTGGATTTTTTGGAAAATGTATGAGCAAGGTTTGGCGTACCAGGACGCCCGCATGCAATGGTGGTGTAACAAATGTCAGACAGTGCTTGCGAACGAACAAGTGCTAGACGGGAAGTGCTGGCGGCACGACGGTGCAGACGACCCAGAAGTCGAGAAAAAAGAAGTCAAACAGTGGTTTTTCAAAATCACCGATTACGCCGATGAGCTGCTGGAGTCTATAGATGACCTAGACTGGACCGACACCGTAAAACTCGCCCAGCGCAACTGGATTGGCCGCAGCGAAGGCATGCAAGTCGAGTTCAAGCTGAGCGGACTTGGTGCCGATGATGAAACAATCGAAGTTTTTACCACTGCGCACGACACTATCTACGGTGTGACCTTTTTGGTGTTTGCGCCCGAACACGAGCTTATCGAAACGTATCTCGAAAAGGCCGAAAATGCCGCAGAACTCAAAGAATACATAGCAGAAAGCGTACGCAAGTCAGAGCTTGACCGTGAATCTGAAAAAGTAAAAACAGGCGTAGAAGTGAAAGGTCTGTTTGCCGTGAACCCCGTCAACGGTCAGAAAGTGCCCGTCTGGATAGCCGACTATGTGCTGGCTGGCTACGGAACGGGCGCCGTCATGGCGGTGCCAGGCGAAGACGAGCGCGATTATGAATTTGCGCAAAAATACAATTTGCCTATTGTGTACACTACCGAACAGCAGGAATTCGTCAACTATCAAACCGAGCTCAAGCAGAACCGCACTAAATACAAACTAGCCAACTCAGCAGAGTTTGACGGTCTTGATTTTGTGGAGGGTCGAAAGAAAATTCAGCAAAAGATAGAAACGCTCGGAGCTGGCAGACTGAGTGTCAACTACCGCATGCGCGACTGGAGCGTGAGCCGTCAGCGCTATTGGGGCGCGCCGATACCAGTTGTAAACTGTCCGAAAGACGGTGCTGTGCTGGTGCCCGAAGACCAGCTGCCCATCGTTTTGCCAGAGCTAGAAGACTTCAAACCGAGCGGCGACGGTCGTAGCGCGCTGGCGCGAGCAACGGATTGGCTCAAAACAACCTGCCCAGCCTGCGGCGGTCCGGCCGAACGAGAAACAGACACGCTCGACACCTACATCTGTAGTAGCTGGTACATGTACCGTTATTTCGACCCGCACAACCAGCAAGCAATATTCGAAAGCGACGTTGTCAAAAAGTGGGAACCCATAGATTTTTATAACGGCGCCGACCACGCCACGGCGCATTTGCTGTACGCGCGCTTCATTGGACATTTTTTCGCGCGGCTCGGTCTTGTAAATGAACCGGAACCATTCAAGCAATTTCTTTTCAACGGCAAAGTCACCGCCCAGAACGGCGAAATGTTCAGTAAAAGCAAGGGCAATGGCGTCGATCCGCTCGAAATCATAGAACAGGGCTACGGAGCCGATGCGTTACGAACGTACCTCATGTTTGCCGCCCCGCTCGACCAGTGGGTTCGCTGGGATCCGCAGGGTGTGCCGGGTACACACCGTTTTTTGTCGCGCATATGGACGCTCGTGCAAGAATATTTAGCGGCCGAAACGTCCGCAGCAGACGAAAAAACTATCGCCGAACTCCGCCGCGCCACGCACGCCATGGCGAAGAAAATGACGATCGATATAGAAGAAAACCGCTACAACACAGCGATTGCCGCGGCTATGACCGCCGTCAATGATTTGTATAAGCTTAAAGCAAATGCGCTGGCTCGCAACGAAGCGTGGCAGACAGCACTTGAGTACGTGGTGGTCTGCGTTGCGCCGTTTGTGCCGCACATTGCCGACGAACTATGGTTGCAGCTCGGGCATCATAGCTCGGTGCAGCACGACACGTGGCCAGAATGGAAAGACGAGTACCTTGCGCAAGACACACTCACCATAGCCGTGCAGATAAACGGGAAGCTACGCGCCACCATAACGATTGCCGCAGGCGCTGACGAAGCCGCTTCGGTTGAAGCAGCCAAGCAAAACGAAAAAGTCGCTGGCTACTTAGATGGCAAGGAAATCATAAAAAGCATTTACGTTCCCGCCAAACTCATCAACTTCGTGGTGAAGTAACTGGTTCTGACTCGTTCACCCATTTTACGTCTGCGAATCCAGTGGGGTCGTCAGGTCCATGACCGCCGCCAGTCAAAGGTGTTTCAACTGGTTGACCCTGGTGCTCAACCACGACGCCCTCAAGCGCTGGCGGCGCTTCGGCAACTGGTTTTGTTGACGGGTTAGCGTTCGTCGAAGGTTTCTTTCTACGGGCTAATTCCGCAGTTTCGTAGGCCGCTAAATCTCCCTCGGTAACTCGAGGCGGCTGGAAAGCAATTCGACCTATGTGGCTGACTGTTTCAGGCGGAATGTTGTTTGCATCCCCCCAATCTTTTAACTCGCCCACGGTGCCGCCTGCATCTCCATGTGCTAGTAGTGCTGCTGCGGCTCCAAACTCATCGCCCGTTTTAATTCGATCATGTAATTGACCAAGCGCTGCTGTGTTGGGATCTTTGTTCACTGGATATGATGGATGTGTTGTTCCGCACATGCGCATATTATAGCACTTATTATGCCTGTATGTCAAGAATTATGACTTGAGATAGGTGCTGTATTGCTGTATAATACCCGTAAATAGCAACGAAAAAACTTCCAAAAAGGAGTTAGCACATCTATGGGAAAGCCAAAGAAACGAACCAGTCCACGCGCCTCAGGTGCCCGCAGAAGCCACCTTGTGCTCAAGTTGGCTCGGGCGGTGAACAAAAAATCACCGGTTAAAGCTCGCACAACACGCCGCGAAACAGGAAAAGGCCTCGCTGGCGCGAGCAAGAGTAAATAAGCTCGGCTCGCATAATCGTCGGCACGAATCTGCTGTGCTGGCTCGCAGGGAAATATTGAGATGACACGACAAACCATCTACTATCTACCATCTACTCACCGCATGAACGGAGCTCGCCATGGCATCTAACCGCCATCTTGGTCGTATTGTTGCGCTGCAAACGCTTTATGAACTCGATTTTCGGCGCGAGGCGGGCGATGACACTTTTGATCTTGGTCTCGTACTCAAACGCAACGTAGCGCGCTACGAATCGACGGTCGACGATGTCTATTTCATAGAAGAACTGGTTAAAGGTGTTGCCAAGCACGAAAAGGCACTCGATGATGAACTCCGTCCGCTCGCGCCAGAATGGCCGCTTGAGCAAATTGCTCGTATGGACCGTGTTGTTCTGCGCATGGGGCTGTACGAGCTGCACTACGAGCCAGATGTTCCGCCAAAAGTCGTTATCAACGAAGCAGTCGAACTAGCCAAAGCGTTTGGCGGCGACAATAGCAGTAAATTCATAAACGGCGTACTCGGTACGGCACTTAAAAACAAAGAGGACAAACAGCCGGCGAAAGACAAAAAGCATGTATCGCCCGAAAAAGCCGACGGCAGCAGTGAAAAGCCAAAGTCCAGCGCCAAGCGCTCAGCGACGCCCAAAACCGGCAAAGCAAAAACTCGACAACCAAAGACCGAAAAGCAGCAATCTAAGAAAAAGGCGGTCTAGCAATGGGCGAAGCAAAACGCAAAAGGCTCGCTGCCATGGGCGGTATCAAAAAGCCGATAGCTGGTTTTCGTAACTTCGTTTCAAGACGGCCGGTTATAGAAGAAGTCGTGCGCGAAACAACCTCGGGCGGCATCGTATTTCGCCGCAACCCAAAAACGCACGGCACGGAAATTCTGCTCATCAAAGATGCAAAAAATCGCTGGACTATTCCCAAAGGACATGTCGAGGAAGGCGAAGAACCTAAAGCCACGGCCGAACGCGAAATTCGCGAGGAAACCGGCCTGCAAGACATGCGGGTTATGCAGTGGCTAGGCAAAGTGAATTTCCGCTATCGCCGCGGCCACACGCTTGTACTGATGACCATGCATATTTACCTCGTAGAGGGGCTCGGCAATACCAGCCGCTTACATCCAGAAGACTGGTTGAGCGACATTCAGTGGCTTCCTGCCACAGAAGCGGTTGATGCCATAGCTTACGAAGACATCGGTAAACTCATGCTGGCCGGCATGAAAAAAGTAAGAGAAAGGAGCAAGTAGACGTTAGGCGTTTGCCGTTGGACGTTTGTGTTTTACTAACGTCTAACGTCCAACGTCGAACCATTCATTATGGACACGACACCATACCAGGAGTTTGCAAAACAGTACCTAGGCGGCGCTTTCGAGCGGCTGGAGTTGCTCGTCACGGCGTTTACGCATCGTTCGTACCTGAACGAACATAAAAAATCGGCGAGCGAGCACAACGAACGCCTTGAGTTTTTGGGTGATGCAGTGCTGGAGCTCGTCGTCACTGAGTTTTTGTACAACAACTACTCGGAACCGGAGGGTATTCTCACCAACTGGCGCAGCAGTCTGGTGCGCACCGAAAGTATCGGTGCAGCCGCAACGCGGCTCGGCGCCGAAAAGCTGCTGCGTTTGAGTCGCGGCGAAAAACGCGGTACCGATCGAGCGAGGGCGCAAATATTGGCTAATTCGTTTGAGGCGATTGTCGGCGCGCTGTATGTAGAACGCGGTTATGAGGCGTGCCGCACCTTCATTACCGAAAACATCCTCAGTACATTTGACGATATTTTGAAAACTGGTTCATGGATGGATCCTAAATCTCGTTTGCAAGAGTTGGTGCAAGGGCAGGTTGGCGCTACGCCAAGTTACCGCGTTCTTAGCGAAGAAGGTCCAGATCACGAAAAAGAGTTTACAGTAGGCGTGTATGTGCACGAAAAACTAGCCGGGCGTGGCACCGGTCCTAGTAAACAAGCCGCCCAGGTCGCCGCCGCTACATCTGCTCTGCAAAAATATATTTGACAAAATGAGAATTATAGATAATAATCATATCCAATAGAAAGGATGTGTATGGGATTTTCGGACTACAAGCAAGCAGCGGGCGAAATGACTTATCAGATGAGTAAGCCCGGAAGTAATCCAGAGTCATTTCAGGGGTTGGGCAGGAGAGTCGCAGTGGGGGTATTGACCGTTGCTGCAGCTTTTGGCGGCTACTTCTTGGGTCATTCTATAGCAGAAGCTAGCGATGAAGAAGTAATTGCCAAGGTTAGTGCCCTGGAAGGATGTCGTGATGCTGTTGTTGGAGTGGGTTTATCAAAAGAAACCGTGCCGATAGGTTCAGTGCCCGAAATTGTTCTGGAAGAATGCGCTGAGCTTGGGCTTGAGTCGACAAATGGCGTCGGCATTGCGAAATCCGTGCGTAGTTTGCGTCCAGGCGTGGTTGATCCTGAAAAGCCACGCTCTCTATATTCTCTTCCCGTAGAACTTCCAGACGCAGCGGCATTGCAGCAAGAAATCGATGAGCTAAACGCTTCGCGGAAAGATCCGGCTGCTATAGGCAGGATGGCTGCGGCATTTGCTGCAGGGGTAGTATCTGGACCCAGTGTTCGCCGACGTGTTGCTGGATGGGTCAGAAAAAAAGATAAAAAATGACGCTCCGCCGCGCCAGCCAGACCCTACCGACCCGTAAGCCGAGTTGACGACAGGGGTGGAGAAGTGTAAAATAAGAACAGTATAAAAACTAATGGGAAGGACATAAGTAAACGATGTTAGTGATACGTTTGCAGCGTACAGGCCGCAAAGGCCACGCACAATTCCGCGTTGTCGTTCAGGACAGTCGACGGACCCCAACGAGCGGCAAGATTGTCGCGCAGGTGGGCACATACAATCCACACAATAAAGAAGTCGTGCTCGACAAAGAGCGCGCTCAGCACTATCTAGATCACGGCGCCCAGCCGAGTGATCGCGCGGCGCTGCTCCTCAAAAAAGAAGGCGTGAAACTGCCGAAGTGGGTGCATCTTCCTGCCAAGCAATCAGGCAAAATCCGAAATCCAGAAAAGCTTCGTCGCAACCGCCCCGAAGAACCAAAGGAAGAAACGCCAGAAGCGCCAGCCGAGACCGAAGAAGCGCCAGTAGAGAACGCCCCAGAGGCGCCAGCAGAAGCGGCAGAAACCGCAGATACGGAAAAAGCTGCTGAGTCTGAGTAAGACAAGCCGCTCGCGTGCTTTGTTTGTCGCCGCACCTACTCAAGGGTGCTGCTGGCTTTACGCAAACAAACACCGCAATCTTTTTTCGCGCAACGTTCTGCGCTATACTGAACGAGTCAGTTAAGCCACAGGAGGCAGTATGTCAGTAAATATAGACGAACAATTTGTAGAGTACGTCGTAAAATCGCTGGTAAATTATCCAGAAGAAGTCAAAATAGATCGCCGCGTCGATGAAAAGGGTGTTCTGCTCGAACTAACCGTACATCCAGAAGATCTCGGCCGTGTTATTGGTAAGCGCGGTGCGACAGCACAGAGTATTCGCACGTTGCTGCGGGCGCTTGGTACCAAACAAGAAGCGCGCTACAACCTCAAAATTGTCGATGTCGATAAGCTTGATGAAAACAACCAGGCAAAAGAACAGCAGCCAGCTGCGACGGCGCCGGTTGATGATGCTGTGTCAACAGATGACGCGGATGACTCGGCGCTCGCCAGCGCAGTCAGCGACGCAGCCGACGAAACTCAGGAAGAAGACGCAGGCGGTGCACCAGAGCAAAAGCCCGCAGAAGAACGGCGCGAAAGCGACACGGTTGCCCGCACTCGCGCGGAACTGGCCGATCTCGACGATCTCGATATTTAGCGTGCGGTCTACTCAGGTGCAGCACGTTGCTTATGTGCCCAAGAAAAAGCGAACATTGCTTCGCTGGGGTTTTGGGGCATGTTTCAGCGGCAGACGGCCGCCATCTCGCGGTTGCGACCGACTGGCTGCCGAGCTGCCCAAACTACTTGTGTTTTGAGAGGTTTTGTGCTAGGGTAGAATGAGTCTTTAAAAGACACACTGAAAACAAACATCGCTTACAGCTCTTGCGAGCCATTCGTGCAGCAGCAGAATGGGGGCTTTATGTGACAAAACCACCTCTGGAAACAGGGGTGGTTTTGGTTTCGGTAAGACGTACTTGGGGCGGTCAGTCTCTGTCTGGCGGCGGAGATTGCTTGCGCGCTAACTTATTCTTCCTGCGAGCAGCGCGAGGCGTGCCGCCAACCGCGGCGCCGACAGTAGAGATTATACGTTGCAGGGGTTATACTACTTGGTAATGAAGATTCAAATCATTACGCTTTTTCCGGAAATGTTCACCGGAGTGCTGGGTAGCAGTATGCTCTGGAAGGCGGCCGACCGCGGTATAGTCAAATATGAGTTTATAGACTTGCGGCAGTTTGGGCTAGGACCGCGCCAGCAGGTCGACGATACGCCATACGGAGGCGGCGACGGTATGCTCCTGAAGCCAGAACCGCTGGTTGCAGCAATAGAACATGCTCAGCAAAACAAAAAAAGCACTACGCAGCGGGCGACGGTTCTTTTGCCAACGCCTCGAGGAAAAGTATACAAACAGTCAGACGCGAAACGTCTAGCGGCCGATGTTGCGGACCTCATTATTGTTTGTCCGCGTTACGAAGGCTACGACGAGCGCGTGACGGAATGGATAGACGAGCAGTTTTGCGTGGGTAACTATGTACTCACCGGCGGCGAACTGCCCGCCATGACTATCATAGATAGCGTGGTGCGTCTGCTTCCTGGCGTGCTTGGAGGCGAAACGAGCGCCGAAGTTGAGTCATTTCAGGACGATGACGCCACTGTAGAGTATCCTCAATACACTCGCCCCGAAGACTTCCGCGGCCGCAAAGTTCCCGAAATACTCCTCAGCGGCAACCACGCCGCCATAGACAACTGGCGCGCAAAACAATGTCTGTGAACCGGTAAGGCTCAGCGTAATTTGTCAGGTATCTGTTCATGAATGGATTTTTCGTGTTCGTTCTGTGTATTTTGCTTTTTCATAACTGCTGAGCTACTTGCTAGCGAAAGGTTGTCGACACGCTGTCGACTGATAGCCTGCTCTTTAATTTGCTTCTACAAGCAGAGTTTTGTATGAGCGGTGGCGATTATATCGTAGCAAGGTTATACTAAGGAGCAACACATAAGAGGGGGATACAATGAAACGATTTCACATCAAACCAGCCTATGCGCATTGTGATTTGCCGTGCGGGGTGTACGATCCGGCACAGGCGCGGATTGAGGCGGCAAGCGTCAAAGCCATGATGGAAAAGTACGAAACGCTCGACGAGCACAATAAGCTGCGCGCTGTCATCCTCATAGAGCAGCGCGCCGAGTTGGTCAAGCAGCATCTTATGGTGCTCTGGGCCGATTACTTTAAGCCAGCGCACCTCAAGGATTATCCGGACTTGCACGAAAAGTTTTGGTATGCCATAAAACAAGCGAGCGCGTGCAAACATCATCGCGACCCCGCAGAAGTGCAAACCTTATTGGAGATGATAGATGGCATCGCTGACATCTTCTGGAAAACAAAGCAGTAAAGGCGCACCGCAACGAGCTGCACCGAAAAAACTGTTTTTTGGCGTGCGCCGAGTCGTTGGTGAAAGCATGTCGCCGGTACTCGACCCAGGACGAGTCGTTTTGGTTGCTCGAAAGCGGCTATATCACCCAGAAGACGTAGTAGTTTTGCTGCATAAAGGGAAGGAAAAAATCAAGCGCGTTCATATTGTGCACGGGGACAAGTATGATGTGCGCGGCGATAATCCTTCGCGCAGCACCGACAGCCGCCATTTTGGGCTTGTCGAAAAAAACAATATTCTCGGCAAGGTCATTTGGCCGATTGTGTGAGAAAGCTCATAGCATACGGTTGGCGCTACGCATATCATGGTATGTGCGTAGAACGAGGAGTAACTATGGTACAAAGCAAGCAAGGTAAGGGGTGGCACGGCAACCCAGCCGGCCATGCGGCAGCCGGACGCAAAGGCGGTAAGGCAAGCTCGGGAAACTTTAAGTACAATCTCGCGCGTGCTTCGGCAGCCGGCAAGGTTGGCGGTAGCGTGAGTCCGGGCAATTTCAAAAACGACCCCGAACGCGCGCGCGAAGCGGGCCGCAAGGGCGGCTCAGCGTGATTTAAACAGCACTTTGGTTCACTCGCTATCACCCCTAGATAGGCGCGGTATTTAGTCTTCCGCTACCGAAGATTGTGCGGCCACTTGCTGCCGTTTAAGGCGCTGATGTTTTTTATGAGGTTCAGGTTTTATGCAGTGCATTGTGTATGATTTATCACAGCGGATGTGTAATATTCGTTACTGTTCGCAGGCTGTGTTCACGGTAGTATATGAGTAGCATGCGGGAGGAAAACGTATGAACACAACCACTACTCAGCAGCCAGCCAACCTACGTCCGCGGACGGATGCCGAGCTTCAAGCTGTCGTTCGACGTTTTGAGGCGAAGTGGCAGCGCCGCCGGAGAGCGCACCCTATTGCTGGTTTTGCTCTCGTGCTTAGGCGCCGGCGTTATGTGTAGCACGTACGCCGTGCAAACATCGGGTGATGACAAAGCCTCGCACGACGAGGCTTTTTCTATGCGGCTTTTTCTTTGGGTGGTTTGGTGCGCGAACGACGGGTGTGCGAAGCTCCGACTGCTTCAGAAATGTTCGTGTAGCCGTCTTTTTGCGCGCGTCGAACAAGGTCGCGGTTAATCTGCCCAATAACTTGAGGTCCTTCAAAAATCATGCCGCTCACGAGTTCCACAAGGCTAGCGCCAAGCTGGATTTTGCGGTACGCGTCTTCGGCGGTAAATATACCTCCGACACCGATGATCGTCAGGCGGTTTCCGTAGGCTTTGTATGTTTTTGCGATGAGGTTGTCACTGAGTTGCTGTGTCGGCAGACCGCTCAGGTTACCTTTAACATCGGGCGGTAGTTCCTTGGTCGAAATGCCGCTGCGGTCTTTGTTGAGGTTGCCTATAGTCACGCCGCGCACTTTGTGTTTTACGATGACGGCAAGGAGCGCATCAAATGCCTTCCATGAGTGATTTATCGGCATTTTAACCCAAATGGGTTTCGTAATGTTGCGAGCGTCGATGGCGCTCAGTAGCTTGTCGAGTCGCTTTGGGTCGGTAAAGGGCTCGCCGCCATAGGTGTTTGGGCAAGATATGTTCAGTTCCAGAACGCGCACCTGTGGCATATCTTTGAGTAGATCAAGACTGCCGACGTAGTCGGCGATTGCTTCTGTGTCATCGCAGTTGCGCGCGTTGTTTGTTTTGGCCGCAGAAACAACCAGCGGAAACTGGGTAAATGTTTTGTCTTTATAGCTGCGAATTCGCGCGCAGATGCGTTCGACACCTTCATTGGCTAAGCCCGCATGAACAACCAGCGCCTTGCGTTGCGGTAGCCGGTAGTACCAAGGTTTTGGGTTGCCTGCGCAGGCATGAAGTGTCACAGAACCGCCGGTCATAAATCCAAACCCTATGGTTTTCATGGTTGGTGCGAGTTCAATATTTTTATCAAACCCCGCAGAAAGCCCAACTGGGTTCGGGAAAAAAACACCGTCTATGGTTTGTCCTAAAACAGCTTTGTCTTGGTGCGCCCACGCTTTCCTGACGAGCGGATCGCTAAAGCGAAGCTTTTGCCGAACACGACTCATGCGTAGTACGTGTTGGTGAGCGGTGTCTGGGTGTAGACGAAAGAGCAGGGGTTTGAGCGCGTGTTTGTAGGTGCTGGCAGTGAGGGCTGAAAGAACTTGGATCATAACTTCATTATACTCGCTTTGGCTCGGCGCGTGCGTGCGGATGTTCGCGAAGGTATTTTTCGAGTCGCCGTACGTCTTCCAGATCTTTTTTGCGTCCGATAGTTTTTTTGCAAGCTATAAGGTCGTTGATGTGCATAAAAGGTACGCCCTCGATGTATTGCGCACGCGGCAGTAGGTCTTTCAGACTTTTGCCGACATATGTTTGCATGATTATGTTGCCGTTGTGCGACAAAATGCGTTTGCCATCGTCCTGGATGTATTCTTTCCACTTTTTACTTCGGTAGTGTTTGTACAGCGAACGACTGACGACGAGATCGAGGTTACCAGTTTTACGTAGCTTGAGCATTTCCATGACGCTGCCGCCAATGACGATGTACTGATGTTCTGGCGGGCGGAGGCGCTGTACCATATCGATGCTTGAACGGCGGCTTGTTGGCGCGTCGAAGACGGCTTCTTCAAGGCTCGGAAAAATGTTGTGTTTGCCGATAATATCAACCAGACTGTGCCGAGCGAGCAGATCTTCAAGCTCCGGCGGAACGTGTGCGAGCGCAAACCGCATGCCGTCGGCGTGGCACTTCATGCAGATATGCTTCAGCGTTTCGGCGGCAGTGTAGTCAAGATCGTTTATGGCTCCAGCGTCGACGATAACATACGAAACAGGGTTTTTTGCTTCGGCAATGGCCGCCCGCAGCCGCTGTGCAAAATAGTCTGCGTTTTCAAAAAAGACTGAACCGCCAAACCGATACACGAGAACACCTGGTGGCGATGAGCGGTTTTTGTGGTGTGGGTTTAGACGGTCTTTTGCCCAGTCATCGAGTTTTTGATCGCGGAGGAGAATGTCGTCCACGGGATGATGTTGTCGGCGCAAGCGATCGAGAATAGAAACAACGACGGCGATGGCGACACCGTATTGCACGCCAAACAGCGCAACCCCGAGGAGTGCAACAACTGCAATAAAAAACTCTTCGCGCCGCGCCTTCCAGATGTGCCGAAGCCGACCGGCGTCAAACAAATGTAGGCCAACCGAAAAAATGACCGTCGCGAGAGCCGCCACTGGCAAATACGCAAGCGTGTGGGCGAAAAAGAGCAAAATAACCGCAATTATCCCCGCCATAAATATGTTCACCATTTGCGTACGGCCGCCCGACAGTTCGGCGGCAATGGTGCGGGGCGGACTGCCATTTATTGCGAAACCGTGCGTGACGCTAGATGCAATGTTTGCCAAGCCCAGCGCGCCGAGATCTCTATTGTCGTCGATTGGTTCGTCGAAACGGGCAGCGGTGTTGCGCGTCACGGTAGAGCTTTGCGCTAGAATGACGATAGCGATGGCTATAGCTGCTGGCAGAAGCTTCATCACCGTAGCGACCGAGATATCGGGTATAAACGGCAGAGGTAATCCGCTCGGTATGGCTTGAATGACAGCTATGCCTTGTTCTTCGAGATGTAGCACAAACGTAACGAGCATGGCCGCAACGATAGCTATGAGGCTACCCGGCAGCTTTCGCTTGTTCGCGATGAGGATAATGGCGAAAATGCTCAGAGAAAACCACAGTGTTAGAATGCTGACATCGCCGATGTTGCTTGCGAGACCGCCGAGCTTTTCTAGCGTCGTGCCGGACAGATCAAGCCCAAGCATTTCTGGCAATCGGCCAACCATGAGCTGTACGCCCACGCCCGCTAGTAGGCCGATAAAGACGGGCTTAGAGATAAGGTCGGCCAAAAACCCAAACCGTAGCAGCGCCATGACAACGAGAATGATACCAGTGAGCAGGGTGAGTGTGGCGACGGCGCCCGGGTATTGGGCGCTGCCAAAAACGGCCGCGGCGCTTGCGCCCGAGGCGACGAGCGCCGCCGTAGCAGAATCTGCCCCCACGACAAGGTGCTTCGAAGACGTCATGAGTGCAAACACAACCGGCGCAAGGAGCGCACAGTATAAACCAGTTTGTACCGGCAGCCCAACGATAGCGGCAAAACCGAGCGATTCAGGTATAGCTATGGCGGTAACGACAAGCGCCGCAATAAAGTCTGCGCGCAGCTGTGTGCGGGACCACCCTTGATGAGTCGTGAACTGGAAAAACTTCATAACGCTTATGTATAAGTATATACTGGCGAGTATAGGTCAGCAAAGCCGACTATGGGATAATAGACGTATATGACGAAAGCCGGTGGAAAGAAAGATGCGTTGCGCCGCGAGCTTCTGGCTCGCCGGAGCTCGTTGCGTCCGCGCGAAGTAAAAGCAGCAAGTGCGCAACTTGCGGCTCGCGTACAGAGTGCTGCTGACTGGTCAGTCGTACGTTCGGTGCATATCTATGACTCGTTGCCGCACCTCGGTGAAGTCGAGACACGCCCTATCATAGACTGGCTGGCGGCAAAACAGCCCCACGTGACGGTGACCATAGGTCAGGCGGCGTCGAATGCAGTGTTTCCGGAGGAAGAGTTTGATGTTATTTTCGTTCCGGTAGTGGGCTTTGATAGGGAGGGGTTTCGTCTTGGCATGGGCGGCGGCTGGTATGATCGCTGGCTTGCGGCGCAACCTCAAGCGCAAAAAATTGGTCTTGCTTATGCTTGGGCGGAGCTTCCGCATCTCCCGCACGAAGCACACGACATCCCTCTTGATTGCGTCGTGACAGAAAAAGAAGTTATTGTTTTGCGCGCCACTGGCGAATGAGCGCTTCCGTAGAGGAATCTTGGGCGGAAACATCGCCTTTTGCGAGCTGCTCGGCGATATCTTTTGCGAGCACTTTGCCGAGCTCGACGCCCCACTGGTCGAAACTGTTTATGCCCCATATGGCGCCTTGGACGAATATCTTGTGTTCGTATAGCGCAACGAGCTGCCCGAATGTATGAGGAGTTAGCTTCGGAAGCAACAAGGTGTTACTTGGTCGGTTACCTGGGAATGTTTTGTGAGCAACGAGCGTTTCTGGCACGCCATCTGCGCGAACCTCGTCGACGGTTTTGCCAAAAGCGAGTGCTTGCGCCTGCGCGAACATGTTTGCGGTGAGCTTACGGTGGTGTGTTCCTTTGCCGTCAGGGTCATTGAGTGTCTGCGCGAAACCGATGAAATCGCACGGCACAAACCGCGTTCCCTGGTGCAGTAGTTGATAAAACGCATGCTGGCCGTTTGTGCCTGGCTCTCCCCACACAACTGGCCCAGTGGTATAGCGAACTGGCGTACCATCTCTTCGTACGCTTTTGCCGTTGCTTTCCATATTGCCCTGTTGGAAGTAGGCGGGAAAACGATGGAGATACTGGTCGTAGGGCAAAATTGCCTCCGTTTCTGCGCCGAGGAAGTTTGTGTTCCAGATACCAATGAGCGCGAGAATGACTGGCATGTTTTCTGTCAGCGGTGCGGTACGAAAGTGTTCATCCATTACGAAAAAACCGCGCAGAAGTTCGTCGAAGTTCTCTGGACCGATGGCCAGCATGACGCTCAGACCAATTGCGCTTGTCAGGCTGTACCGCCCACCCACCCAATCCCAAAACTGAAACATATTGGCAGGGTCTATGCCAAAGGCTTGGACTGCTTCGGTGTTGGTACTCAGCGCGACAAAATGGTTTTTGACCGCTTCGGGTTCGCCCAGTGTTTCCAGTAGCCAACCTCGTGCACTGGCGGCGTTTGTCATAGTTTCGTCTGTAGTGAAAGTTTTGCTGGCGATAATGAAAAGGGTTTCGGCGGGGTCGAGCGCCTGAAGCGTTTCCTCAATGTGCGTGCCGTCTATATTGGAAACAAAATGCGTCTGGAGTTCGCGATCGCTATAGAACCGGAGTGCCTCGGTGGCCATAACGGGACCAAGGTCTGAACCGCCAATGCCGATGTTTACAATGTGTCGAATGCGTTTGCCAGTGTAGCCCTTCCAGGCGCCACTGCGGACGGCGTTAGCAAACTCGCGCATATGTGCGAGCACTGCTTGCACTTCAGGTATAACGTCTTTGCCGTCGACAAACACCGCATGCGCTGACTGTTTGCGCAAAGCGGTGTGGAGCACGGCTCGTTTTTCGGTGGTGTTTATTTTTTCGCCGGCAAACATGGCGTCGCGCAAGGCCTCGACCTTGCACTCGTGGGCGAGGCCGAACAGAAGTGCCATAGTGTCATCGGTCACATGGTTTTTCGAGTAGTCAAGGTACACATCGCCAGCCTGTTTTGCAAAGCGTTTGCCGCGCGCTGCGTCGGCTGCAAACAGCTCGCGGAGACTCTCGTGAAATAATTCGTTGTGCTCGGTCAGTCGTTGCCATGCATCGGTTTGCGTGGGGTCTATTGTGCTCATGTCTATACTATAGCACCTCGAAAAGATAAATGCGGGCTTTCGTGTCCGTGCGGCGGCAAACCTCTCCACCGCAAAAGATTTCGGACCAAAACGAAAACAGAACCAAGCGGCCGCTAGGTCCGTTGCGCGGTGATGCCGTGACGAAAACGAATTTATTGTGAGGGGCCGCGGGCGGCTGTAATGTCGGCTCGGAGCTGGTTTTTGAGCTCATCGACGCTCGAAAAATCCATAGGAGGGCGAATGAAAGAGCCGATTTCAAACGTGAGAACTTGACCATAAATGTCCTGATTAAAATCGAGTAGATGGATTTCGAGGACACGCTTGGTTTCGCCGAGCGTGATACGCGGGCCGAGATACAGGACGCCTCCATAGTTTTGTGACCCCAGGTGAACCACGCAGGTGTATACGCCCGCTTTTTCCACGTGCGCAAGCAGTTTCGGGTCGAGGTTTGCTGTAGGAAAACCGAGCGCGTGGCCGTAGCTGTCGCCATGAATGACGGTGCCGCTATATTTCATCGTATACAGTATAGTTGGCAAACGGCTGGGTGAGCAAATGAACGCATACATCTTATACAGCCGTAACGTGAATGAGCGCTGATGATTACGTGGAGCAGCCGCCTCGCATAGCGAATTATAGCGTCTACTTTTCTATGCGATAGCATAAATAAGTAGACAGTTTGCGTATTTGTGCATGAGGTGTGTTGAGCGGCGCGGGGTTTTTGGTTTCGTTTCGGCTTCGACTTCGGTAGCTGACCTACTTGCCTGCGCGGGAGTGTATGTAGCCTTTGGCGGCTAATAGTTCGGCCATGAGGACGGCACCGCCAGCAGCACCTCTGACGGTGTTGTGGGCGAGGGCGATGAACTGCCACTGTTTTTCGCTAAGCGCCCGCAAGCGCCCGACAGATACGCCCATCCCGTTTCCGTAGTCGCGGTCAAGTTTGGTTTGGGGGCGTGATTCGTCATCGATGTATTGGATGAGTTGCTTCGGGGCAGACGGCAGCGCAAGTTCGGCGAGCGGATTAGAAAAATTCTGCATAGCAGCGACCAGCTCTTCTTGTCGCGCTGGCTGCGCAAACTGCACTCGCACAGACGCCATGTGGCCGTCGCTGACAGGTACGCGAATGCAGGTTGCGTTTATGGTCGGCGAAGCGGCCAGCTGCACCGAATCGTCTGCAAGTGTACCCCAAATTTTCATGGGTTCTTTTTCGCTTTTTTCTTCCTCGCCTCCTATGTACGGTATGACGTTGTCGACCATTTCTGGCCAGGTTGCAAAGGTTTTGCCTGCGCCAGAAATGGCCTGCAGGCTTGTAACGTCAACATCAATCGGCCGATACGCCTTGAGCGCCGTCAGAACCGATACATATGACTGAATAGAGCAGTTTGGCTTGACGGCAATGAACCCATGTGTCCAGCCGCGGTTTTTGCGCTGAGTGTGTATGAGGGCGGCGTGTTCGGGGTTGACCTCTGGCATAATCATCGGAACATCTTCCGTCCAGCGGTGCGCTGAGTTGTTAGAAATAACTGCGACACCTGCGGCAGCATAGGCTTTTTCTATACGCCGGATAGCTTCTTTCTCCATATCTAGTGCGCAAAACACTACATCAACCTCAGCTGCAATCGCTTCGAGGTTTGCTTCGACGGCCAGAACGGTCAAATCGGCAACACGAGATGGTATGGGTTTGGCCATGGTCCAGCGTTCGCCTACTGCTTCGCGGTATGATTTGCCCGCAGAGCGCGGCGATGCTGCCACAGCCACCACCTGAAACCACGGGTGTTCGTCTAGTAAGCTAATGAAGCGTTGACCAACCATGCCGGTTGCGCCAAGCACAGCAGCTTTGTAGGTGTTCATAGTCGGTTTCCTTTCGTGTTTTTTGCTGTGAAGAGTGCATTGTGTATGCACTGCAGGGCTTTTGTGTCAGCGTCGCTTTCGACAACGAGGGTAATATTGAGTTCGGAAGAGCCTTGGGCAATAGCAGCAACGTTAATCTGTCTATCGCCAAGGGCAGTAAAGATTTTTCCGGCAATACCGACGTGATGACGCATGCCGGCGCCCACGACGGCTATGAGAGATACGCCGCTGTGATATTCCACGAGATCGACCCGTTTGTTGCGTATGGCGGCGGCAAAAGCTTGCCGCAGCGCCCGCGCAGCGACTTGGCCGTCGGTTTTTTCGACGACGATGGTGATGTTGTTTTCTGACGATGCCTGAGAAATAAACAGCACGCTCACGTGCGCCACTGCCAAAGTGTCGAAAACACGCGCTGCGACACCATACACGCCGCGCATACCCTTGCCTTGTATGGTGATCATGGCAAGGTTTTTCATAAGTGTCAGCGCTCTGGCACCGGTAGCAGTACTATCGCCTTTTGGCGTAATACGCGTGCCAGGATGATCTGGGTTCATGGTGTTTTTGATGACGATAGGTATGCCGAGCTCAGCTGTCGGTGTCATGGTGCGTGGATGAATGACTTTTGCGCCAAAGTATGAAAGCTCCGAGGCTTCTTCATACGACATGCATGCTATGGAACGAGCGTGCGGTACAATACGCGGATCGCTCGTCATGACACCGTCGACATCGGTCCATATCCACACCTCTTTTGCGTCTAGGCAGTAGCCGAGAATGGTCGCCGAAAAATCAGAACCGCCGCGGCCCAAAGTGGTTGTGACGCCGTCGCGCGTAGCACCGATGAAACCGGTTACCACTGGCACAGTGCCGTTTTCTATGAGGGGTACAAGCAGTTTTTGGGCTTTTTTCTTAGAGAGCGTAAACAGCGGCTGGGCGTCAGTGAAATTATCGTCCGTTATGAGGTAGTCGGTGGCATTGACGGCAACTGCTGGAACGCCTTCGCGGTTAAGAGCAGCTGCTACGAGGTGAACAGACAGCCGCTCGCCAAAAGACAAAATGAGGTCGCGGCCGCGCGGAGTTAGTTCGCCAAGCGAGGTCACGCTTTTGAGTATGTTGTCGAGAATTGCAATCTTTTGCTGTATGATTTCGCGCAGGTCGGCTTCGGCGGTTGGTTCGAGTTTCAGGCCCGCAATAGCTTCTTCGTGTACGGTTTTGAGCGCCGAAAGTTTTGCGGCAATGGCACGCTTGCGGTTTTGAGCGGTTGCAAGGCGGGCCATTTCTTCGAGCTGGTTGGTGATTTGCGTCATGGCGGAGGTAACGACGACGGGTCGCGAAGCTTGGTTGCTTTTGACAAGCTTTGCAACCGTGCCGATGCGCTCGGCGTTGCCCACCGAAGTGCCGCCAAACTTCATAACTAGCATGGGCAGTGACCTCTATGGCTGAGCCGCATGTAGTCATCTATCATAGCGTTGACCGTCGGTTCCACTCCCGCGCCTGGGCCTGTTACGGCGTAAATGCCGTCGCTGTTATTTGGTCCAAGTCCAATGACGAGACCATTGCCAGCAGCGCTCAGCGGTGCAAAACTAGCAAACAGCGGGTTTGCAGAAAGCGGTCGAAACCCAGCGACTAGCTTCCAATTGTCGATGATTTTTTCGAACCCGCCGATTCGCTCAATCGTTTCTGGGGCATGTGCGACCGGATAAAACGAAGCAATAAAGCGGTGTGGCTCTTGCGCCGAAACGGCCGCATTGATTTCCTCATCCGACAGACTAAACGCAAGATCGTCCGATGTAACGACAGTTTTTCCGAGCTGGAGGTAGTTGTACATGATGGACATTTTTTTCGAAATGTCTCCTTCGGCTTCGTTTTTTACGACCATTTGCGGCGATGTAGCCCCCGGTTCGGCGAAGCCCGCTTTGACGGCGTTAGCAACGGCTGCTTCAAGAGAAATCCCCTCGCCGCTCACTGGCGCAGCTTCGCTCATGATGGCGGTGAGGGTGCCGTTGAGTACGGCGTGCATTTCAGAGATGTTTTCCTGATCTATGTTGTACTGCTCGGCGAGCCGAAGCATACGCGTGCCGCCGCCGACGCTGGCAGTTATGCCGAAACGAGCGAAGTCTTCAGAGGCTTCTTTTAGCTCGGTAAAGAAATGTGAAAGCGCGCTTTTTTCGGCGGTGACAGCTATTTTGCCTTTGGCCAGAATAGTCGAAACGTAGGTGTAGGCGACTGTGCCGTCGCCACCAGAGGGAATGGCTAAAAACATAACATCAGGGATGTCTGCATCGGCAAACGAAGTTGTTGTGTCGAGATTTCCTGCGGCATCCGTTATGCCGTCTATTTCGACAATCATACTTGGCTTTGGCTCTAGGCCGAGCCGCTTGGCAACGTGTGCTTGGCCAATCTGCCGCGTAAGCTCGCGGCCAATATTTCCGCGGCCAATCAGGCCCCACGTTTTGACAACCTCCGTCATGCAAACCTCCTTTTTGTGCTGGCTTTACTATATCGTTTTCGGGCAAAAACTGCCACTTTTTGTGCATTCGTATACGTATGCGCGGCGCCGAGCGAATCCTTCGCGAGCCTGATTGAGCAGCAGTACTTCGGCATTTCGTGGTGGCAAATTGGCTGTGTCTGTACTACAATCGGGCATATGGACCCGCAGAATAGCTCGCAAAAAATCATCATCGTCGAGGACAATGCAAGCCTCGCCGAAATTTACAAAACGAGACTCGAATTACTCGGCTACACTTGTTTCGTTGCCTACAACGGCATCACGGGGCTGTATTTTATTCAGAAGGAAATGCCCGACCTCGTGCTTCTTGACTTGATGATCCCAGATATATCTGGTGGGCAGGTGCTAGCAACGATGCGTGCGAGCGATTGGGGTAAGAACATACCCGTATACGTCATATCTAATCTCAATGAAACAGAAGCGCCCAAAAACTTGCGCGACCTAGGAATATCTGGCTATTCGGTCAAGTCAATGATGACCGAAGACACCGTAGACAAAATAGTGACAGATATTTTCCGTTCGGGCGGACAACCAATGCCGGTAGAGAAGTCGGGAGTAGTTCCGCCGGCTGGTGCTACGCTCGCCGATATTCCTTTCCACGAGGCACCACCAGAATAATGAAAGTGCCCCTTGGGCAATGCGTCAGATGTGCCGCCGCAACGCGTTTTCGCGCTCTGGGCGCATAGACGCTAGAAGACATACTAGAGCTGCTTCTATGCCACCGAAGCAGTTTTTTGCTGCGCCGTCGCACACAGCGCACTATGATGATTTTTGGCTGAGATTCAGGCTTGGAGGGCTGGTATCGTGCTGTGCTTTTGGGGCTCATGCATGTGCTGGGAATGTCTGCTGCGAGGCAGCAACCCGACGCAAAAACATACTATACAATATGTTTGTTTTCGAAAATTACAGAGGTAGAAACTGCTGTAGAATAAATCACAACGGCAAAATCGTCCAGATTGTTTGCTGAGAAAAAACCTGTGTTATAATAACTATTAGTGTTTTGAGGTGCGCATTGCGAGACAGCTCAAAACGCTGTCTGAGAGACGAAACTGTGTGAAGTTTTGAGAGGTAGGCTAAAAGCTTTTAGCCTCAGGAAAAAACCAGCTGCTGCTGGTTTTTTTGTAAGTCTTTGGCAGAATTATCGTTGGTACGGTATAATTTGGGGTGTTCTTGGGGATTGGCCAAGCGGTAAGGCAACGGTGAGATAAGCCAGCGGCTTATCGCAAGGGAATCTTCACCTGAAAGCTATGCTTTCAAGGCAGAAGTTCCGGGCTCGCCGAAGGTGAGTCTGGTCCCAGGCGACCAGAACCTTTACAATACGCGCAAGAGAAACGAATGAGTTTCATGTTGGGGATTGGCCAAGCGGTAAGGCAACGGGTTCTGGTCCCGTGATCGGGGGTTCGAATCCCTCATCCCCAGCCATAACAAACGACCCAGAGGTAAGCTCTGGGTCTTTTGCTATGTTTTAGTACAGAACTCGAACACCCGATCACGGAGTGAGCGGGGTGAGACCCGCCAGTGGCGGGTCGCAAGGAAACCTTCCGATGCCGACTGGTTCGGCAATCGCGAAGTTTCGGGCCTGCCGAAGGTAGGTCGAATCCCTCATCCCCAGCCAATCTAAAAACAGCCAACATCGGCTGTTTTTAGAAGTTTGTATATCCTCAATCTGCCGATGAGTTGCTGGCACTTACGCTACAGCTACGCAGAGTTTTTGCTCATGTCAGCAATCATTGTTGCGCTCGGCCAGACATCTTGCTGGACTTTTATAGCGGCAGCTGCATTGGCGAGTCTAGCGCAGGTTTCCAGAGGTTTGTTCATCAAATAGTTGGCGATGAAAGTCGCGTTAAAACAATCGCCTGCTCCGACAGTGCTTAGTGGCTTGACCTTTAGGCCGTCAATCGCAAAATCTTCTTGCTGAGTTTTGACTCTACAGCCTTGTTCACCTAGCTTTAGTGCCACAAAACGCACACCTCTACTCAGGACCATGTCTAACGCTTTGTCGACAGAAGTTTCTCCGCTCAACTGTAGCAATTCCTGCTCATTTGGAAAGTAGCCTTCAACATACTTTAGTTGACCAAGGATTGTCTGGCGGCTACTGTCCTCGGTTTGCAAGGGAAAACGATTTGGGTCATAGAAAATCTTTACGTTTTTCTTATGAATTTCCCGAAACAGACTCTCGCCTTTCGCTAACAATTTAGTCTGTTTGGCGGTGCCGCCAAAATATATGGCCTGACCACGGGCTAATAAGCCATTATTAATGTCGATGTCTTCGGCCGATAGCTGCTTAGAGGCGTTACCGTAGTATATACTGATAGACTGTCCGTCTTGACCGATGAGGTTAACTGCTATAGAAGTGTCTAGCGTAGCATCCTCGCCCACAAGCTGGCTCATTATGTTTACCTTTTCTAGCAAGGCTTTGACTGCTTTTCCAGCTTCGTCTTCGCCAACTTTGCCAACAAATGCAACGTCAACCCCTAGTCGGCGAGCTTGCATGGCTACATTCACAGCTGAGCCCCCTGGCACGCGCTTGGCTTCAGCTGCAGCGTATTCCTTGCCAGCTTCGAGTTTAAACTTATCCTCGTCTGACTCAACGCCATAAATATTATTGTCAAGATAAACATTGCCGACCGTCAGCAGCAAAGGTTTCATGCGCTTCAGTATAGCATGCCCAGGAGCGCCGTCGTTTTTCAAAAATCTGTCGGTGCTTACTTACGTAAACGAACTCAGGTAGCTTAACGGCAACTCATGCAATCAAAGCTAAATATCGACACTTCGCCGACGTAGCCAGTTAGATTATAGACCAAACTGGGGATGCAACTGCCCGCTACTAGTTTTAAAAATCCGTCTTTGGCTCGGTGTTGTTAGCCTCATCGATCAGCGGCTGCAAGCTCACGTCTTGGCCGTGTTTTCGATGAACATCGGCTGTATTTATGGCAGCGAATGGGGTCTGATGCACGGTTGCAGCTAGAGCAGGTCTATTCGCAGGAAGCTTGATTACTAGACGTTGTTTGGCGCCGAAGCGGGCAAGCTTGTTACGCTGTACGTCCAGCGCGAGCGCAAGGTATACTGAAAAAATGAGACAGATTGTTTTGGCGAGTGGCTCGCCGCGGCGGCAGAAACTGTTGGAACAAATGGGATTGGATGTCACCGTCGTGCCGAGCGATTTTGCAGAATATCTTGATTCGTCGCGTTCGACAGAAGAGATTGCAATGGAGCTGGGGCTCGGCAAAGCGCAGGCGGTGGCAGCGCAGTATCCGAACGCAATTGTTATCGGCAGCGACACTATTGTCACGGTGGGCGCCGAGCAGCTCGGCAAACCCGCCGACATCGAAGATGCTCGACGCATGTGGCGGCTCATTACGAGTGCGCCAAACAAAGTCACCTCGTCGCTCGCTGTCATTTGCAAAGCGGAAGCATACGAGTATGTTACCTACGACAATGCGTGGGTGTACTTCAAGCCGTATAACAAAGCAGCTGTCGAAGCCTATTTGGCTACGGGCGACTATGCCGATAAAGCCGGCGCTTACGCTATCCAAAACGCAGCAAACCTTATCGACCGTATCGAAGGAAACCACGACACTGTCCTCGGTCTTCCGACTGACCTATTGCGCCAGAGCCTGGAGCACTTCCAGTAGCAGGCAAGATACATCTATGTGACCGCGCACACAAGACGTTGCAATACCACGCCGCCGCGGCTACGCAAACACGTTTGTGTCGCTCAATTCGGGAGGTAAAAAGCCTTCGGGGTGGCGGTAACCGGCTTCCCACTTGGCGCCTTTGCCGTAGCCAAGGTCTTTCATGAGCTTTGTTGGGGTATTGCGTAATCCTAGCGGAACGGGTAAATCAGGATATTCGGCGGCAAGCGCTTTTGCCTTGCCCCATGCGTCGTAGCTTTGGCGCGATTTGGGTGATTTGGCGAGTACAGCGGCGCAGTGGCTGAGGTTTATTTCGGCTTCAGGCAGACCGATTCGCTCAACTGCCATAAAGGTCGAAATGGCCACGTTCAGCGCGGCGGGCGCCGCGAGACCAATATCCTCGCTAGCAAACACAACCATTCGCCGCGCAATGAACTTTGGGTCTTCGCCAGCCTGCAGCATACGCGCCATCCAATACAATGCCGCCGTCGGATCGCCCCCGCGCATACTTTTTATAAAAGCACTTATGATGTTGTGATGCGCTTCGCCCGTTTTGTCATAGCCCGGTAGCTTGGTCTGTGCGGCGTTTTCGACAAGCTCTGGCGTGATTGTTTTGCCAAGTGCAAGCCGCTGAGCAAGCTCAAGGTTTCCGAGCGCCACTCGGGCGTCGCCGCCAGAAAGATCGGCGAGGAGTTCGACTGATTTTTTGGGTAGCTGCTTTGCACTTAGTTTTAGTGCTTTTGCGCTCCGCCGCACAATAGCAATGAGGTCATCTCTGGCTAAAGGCTCTAGCACTAACACGCGAGCGCGAGAGAGCAGTGGGTTTATAACTTCAAAGCTCGGGTTTTCGGTCGTAGCTCCCACGAGCACGATGGTACCAGCCTCCACATGTGGCAGGAACGCGTCCTGCTGTGCTTTGTTGAAACGGTGAATTTCGTCGACAAATAAAATCGTTGTCATGCCGAGCCGTTGGTTACCGGCCGCACGTTCAATGACGCGCGTTACGTCTGCCTTGCCGCTTGTCACGGCGCTCAGCTCGACAAACTCTGCACCAGTTTCTGCGGCAATAATTCTCGCCAATGTCGTTTTACCTGTGCCGGGCGGCCCCCACAGAATAAGACTGGTTGGTTCTTTGTTCTCTATAATTTGCCGAATAATCTTCCGTGCGCCCACCAAATGCGCCTGCCCCACGACATCGTCGAGCTTCCTCGGTCTCATTCTCTCCGCCAGCGGCCGCATATTCATGGTTTTAGTATCAAGTATTCGCTGTAAAGTATCAAGCAAAGTCATCGCAAGCAGGCGCGGCCTTTGTTCTGAAAAGTGAACTGTATGCTCGGATTGCTTCCAGAAGTATACTCCCCCGTGTTGCCAAGAAAAGCAGCAAAACGGCAAAAACCAACCAAAAACCCCGCCGTGGTATACAGCGGGGTTGCATGGGTTTGTTTCGCAATGTTACCACCAGTGGTTGGCTTGCCAGAAGGCGTAAGCGCCCTCCCAGCCGCCGTAGCGGCGCTGCGCATAAGCGTCGAAGTAGGCGTCTTGGCAGGCGTAGTTAGCGCCGCACTGAGTGCGCAGCACGCCGTTGCAGTCTTGGCCGAGACCGTAGCAACCGTTCGGGTTTGTGGCGTTGGGGTTGTTGCCGCTCTCGCGTGAGTATATGTAAGCTTTTGCGGCATTGCTGCTTACGGGGTAATGCGCAGGAGCAGGCGCGGCCCTACGGTAGGTTGTTGCGCGCGGCGCGCGGTAGTTTGACTTTTGAACTGGCGCCGGAGCAGCGACAACTGGCTGCGGTAGTGGACGCTGCGGCAACACTTCCGCGGCGGCGGGGATACGAAGCTGCTGCCCAGGATTGATAATGTCTGGGTGAGCAATGTTCGCATTGGCGTTGTACAACCGCACCCAAGTAGTGGCGTGCGTTTTGGCGATAGCTGCGAGACTATCTCCTTTTTGAACAGTGACCATTACTGGAGCTGGCGCCGTGGGCGCTTCAGCTGGTTTTGTTTCTGCCGCAGGGCGTTTTTCCTGAGTGGCTGCTGTGCTGTTTTCCTTGGCGTTTGTATTGTTTGCTGGGCGCTTGTCTTTGTCTTTTCGAGCAAGTACTTCTGTAATGACGTCTTTGTCGCCGTGCGAAACAAAGCCCAGTGTTTGTGCTGACGCGTGGGGCAGGCCTCCGAAGGCAGCACCACAGAATACGGTCGCAAATGCGACCGTTGTTACAACGGTTTTACGCATAATATTCCCTCCTTGTTCGCAGTCCAAGTACTTATCCCGGCGAACTTATATTACAAAAGCCAGGGAGAACTGCTGGTGCGACGAAACTCCACCGTAAAGATTTTCGGCACGTAGCGACTAGGCTATTCCATAAGCTTTTTGGAGTCAAGCGGAATGGAGCTGGTATGATGCGATTTCCAGAGGCAGAAAGTGCGTTATTTTATTTACAACAAATTGTGCGATATGTCACAGCACGTACAGAAAAAAATGGTCTGCTATGTTTATTTGCGAAGACGTCGCGCAAGGGCTTTTGCACGGTCGGACTCGTCCTCTATTTCGTGGCCGACAATTTCCTCGACCAAGTCTTCTATGGTGACGATGCCGATGATGACGTCATCTTTTTCCACTGGAATAAGATGCGTTTGCGCCGAAATAAACTTGCGAAACATGGTGTCGAGTGCCGTGCCAGCGCCGACGGTTTGTGTTGGATAAAGGTTTAGGTCGTCGACCCGCGGCGGGTTTTCGTCGAAGTCGACATCGACGAGCTCTTTTATGAGGAGCACGCCAAAACAAATTGTTTTTGCGGCGTTGAACACCGGTATGCGGCTGTGACCGTTCCTTTTGATGTCGTCTATGCGGGTGCCGTCTATGATGGTTTGCGGCTCTAGTGCGTAGACTTTTTCTATGGGCGTGATAATGCTGCCGACGTGCTTTTCGCTCAGTTGCAGCGCTCCGCGAATAATTTCCACTTCGTCCTCGTCGAGCTCGCTGTTTTTGGCACCAAGGTGTTCCGACACAAGAAGTCCGAGTTCGTGGCGGGTGTGGAGGTTGTGCGAAGTGTGCTTGAACATACGGTCAAGCAGAAGCTGTAACGGTTTAGCTATGGGGTAGGTGATGGCGATCATAGTGCGCAGCAGCCAGACGAGCCGGCCCGTCCAGAGTATGGCGTTTTGCGCAAACAACGCCTGCGGCATGATTTCGGCAAAAATGGTGAGCGACAGGGTGCTGATGACAACTGCCCAAATTCCGTTCAGGCGCGAGTCGAGCACTAGCGGCGTGAGCGAAGCGGCCGCGACATTGGTGAGCAAAATGGCGGCGAGCGTCAGGTGTGCGTTTTTGCGCAGCGGCAGCAGCCATTTGGCGTATGTGTTGCCCAGCTTTGCCTTGCGGCGCAAATCGGCGAGATTGAGCGACATAAAAGCAACGTTGAGTCCCGAACACGTTGCCGCTACTCCCACCAGTATCAAAACCTGAAAAACCACGACTGCTATTTCCACAATGTCCCCCAGTATAACCCATAACTACCCCTGTCGCAACGTGCTTTTGGCTTGTATGAATATGGTGTGGTACACTGTGCGAAATAGTTATGTTGTAAGGAGTTATTTCAGATGGCGTCGAGTGTTGAACAGGGGAGAGAGTTTGACGAGGAAGGATTTTTTGCTGTGGCTCGACAGGTACATAAAGCGCAAAAAGCACGCCTCGCTCTTATGTTGGGTATTACAATTAAAAACAAGGTACTATCTCGAAGCGCGACGCGAACAGATGAGTCTAATGGTTTGGGTGTGCGAATGGAAATCCCAGAAACGCACTATCCGCTGGCGGTCAGCTTGCTTGAAGACGAACTGGCATCAAGCGAACTTAGTCGGCGGATTAAAGAAAGTCAGAAGTATTTGGGGCGAATGCTGCTAGCATCTGAATGTTACGTCATTAAGCCTTTGGCGGCCTGCCGGCGTGTAGAGAAACGGTGCTATAGCGGTCTTGTCGGATGGTCGGACATCAGTTCTTCCGAGGTGGAGACTCCCCAAGCATCTTATGTGGGCCGCGTGCGTTCCGCCGATGCCGAACAAAACGAGCTAATCGTAACAAGAAATAGTATATTATCGTTGCCTAGCACGGGTTTTGTGTTGCCTATTTTGGATGCTTCAGATCCAGATCAGCTCCCGCCGGCTATTTCGATTCGGCCTAAGTAACAGGTGTGATATAATTTGTTTCTGATAGAGGAGCGCTATGAGGGCGCTTTATTTTTATGACACAAGATCCGAATAAAATTCGAAACATTGCTATCATTGCGCATGTCGACCACGGTAAAACGACGTTGGTAGACGGGTTGCTCAAGCAGTCGCACACTTTTCGCGATAATCAAGCCGAAATGAGCCAGGAGCTTATTATGGATAGCGGCGACCAAGAGCGCGAACGCGGCATAACGATTACGGCAAAAGTAACCGCGGTTCAGCGCGGCGACTATCGCATAAACATCATCGATACGCCTGGCCACGCAGATTTTTCGGGCGAAGTGGAGCGCACGCTCAATATGGCCGATGGCTGTCTGCTTATTGTCGACGCGCAGGAAGGCCCTATGCCGCAAACGAAGTTTGTGCTGGAAAAAGCACTCGAAGCGGAACTGACGCCCATCGTTGTCATAAACAAAGTAGATAAACCAGGTGCGCGCATAGCCGAAGTTGCGGACGAGCTGGCGGATCTTTTTCTAGAACTGGCTGTACACGAAAACCAGCTGCACTATCCGGTCTACTATGCCGTAGGCCGCGAGGGCAAAGCGTGGAGCGCTGTTCCGGACGACCTGACAGCGGCTGCAGACCTTGTGCCGCTGTTTGACGCTATTATCCAGAACATACCAGCGCCCAGCGTTGAGCTGGACAAACCTTTTCAGATGCTCGTAACGGCGCTGACGTGGGATAACTACAAAGGGAAATATGCGATCGGACGTATCACGCGCGGGCGGATAAAGGCTGGCAAAGAGCTGGTGCTTTGTCGGAAAGATGGCACAAACGCGCGAGCAAAAGTGGAACAGGTTTTTATGAGTCGCGGCCTGTCGAAACACGAAGTAGCCGAAGCCGTGGCGGGGGACATCGTTCAGTTAACAGGCGTTGCTCATGCGCAAATCGGCGAGACGATTTGCGATGCCATGCATCCAGAACCACTGCCAACTATAGCGGTAGAAGCACCGACGCTTCGCATATATTTGGGGCCAAACACTTCGCCGTTCAAAGGAAGGGAAGGGCAGTTTAGTACTTCGCGGCAAATTGGCGAGCGGCTACAGAAAGAGCTCGAAACAAACGTTGGGCTGCATGTAGCTGAGGAGGGGATTGGCTTTACGGTTGCTGGCCGCGGCGAACTGCACTTAGGCGTGCTCATAGAAACCATGCGCCGCGAAGGTTACGAGTTTGAGGTTGGCCGTCCGCAAGTGGTTACGCACGAAGAAGACGGCAGAGAGGTTGAGCCGGTCGAAGAGGTAATCATTGAGGTGCCGCAGGAATACGTTGGTACTGTGCAAATGGAACTCGGTCAACGCCGCGCGACGCTTAAAGAGCAGTTTTCAAGTCCCAAAGGCGTTACGAAACTTATATATGAAATGCCTGCGCGCGCATTGCTCGGTATGCGTAACATACTGCTCACGAACACAAAAGGTACTATAGTTATGAACAGCCTTGTCACGGGCTATGCGCCGGTTGGGTTGCCGCTTGAGCAGTTGCGAAACGGCGTCTTAATTGCGTGGGAAACAGGTACAACTATGCCATACAGTCTGGAAACAGCCGAAGCACGCGGCGCTTTGTTTATCGGTCCGGCCGAGCAGGTCTATGCTGGGCAGATCATTGGCTTGGCCAACAAAAGAGACGATCTCGAAATAAACGTGTGCAAAGCAAAACACCTGACGAACATGCGCAGCAAATCGAGCGATGGTGTCACGCAGCTTACGCCGCCAACGATCTACAGCCTGGAACAGTGCCTTGATTTTATAGAGAACGACGAGCTGCTGGAGGTCACGCCCGAAAATCTGCGGCTGCGCAAACGCGAACTCGACCCAAATAAACGCAAGCGCCAGAAAAGCGAAAAAGATCGCCCGCCTACGCGTTCCTAGTACACCTCTGCCGCCACCCCACTGAGAGCGGAGCTTATTCATGCAGGAACGTGAACTGTAGTTTGAGAATCTGCAGCTTGTTTTGGTGTGCTTTCGTGTCGTGGTGCCTGCTGGGCTCGTGCTTAATAATATGTGCGCCGCTGAGTTTTAGGGGCGTTTTTTGGTAGTTCGGAACAGTCCTGTAGAAAAAAATCAGAATCTGTGGAAAAATCTGTGAAATGGCTGGCGACTATTATAAAAAACGGTATAATACCCCAAAGTGGGCAAAAATAATCAATCAATATATAAAGGGAGGAATAAATAAATGAGTGTGGAAAATGTAGGTGGTGCACGGCCAGTTGGCGGTGGAGATGGTGGCCCGACCGATGGTGTTCGAGAGGCGACTGGGGCGGGTGATGGCGGCGCAGATCAGGTGCCTACGTTCGAAGGCTTGAAGTGGCCCAGCGTTGCTTTGATAGGTAGCGCAGCCGTTGATATGGGTTTGCGTGATGGAAATGGAACTGCTGCAGCTGCGGTCGAAAGGTTCACGCATGGCATCTTTACGGCTCGCTCGACTGTCGACTAACGCGGACAAGCAGATCAAGCGTCTAAATAATTCTCTAGCACGGATAGAGAGTTCTGTCTTTGAGCCTATGAATGAGCGAGGAAGCATAACAGTCTAGATCTGCGAAATCTACTCGTGTTCGCTTTATTGTTCATGCATAGTTGTGAAGTGTGAATTGAGAGCTACGGCTCTCAATTTACATTTTTTGCCAGCGCCTGTTTAAGCTGCTCGGTCGAGCTGAACAAAATGCCGTGTATTCCGGCGGCTGTCGCTCCGGCGATGTGCCGCGGGTTGTCGTCGACGAACACGCATTCATCGGCTGTTACGCCGAGCCGTTCGAGAACGATTGCAAAAATCGCTGGCTCGGGT
>PDRS01000005.1 GCA_002746885.1 Candidatus Saccharimonadota bacterium | reverse complement strand
TCTCGTATTAGTTGCTCTATTGCAAACAACAGGATACGGAGAAACCCTGTGGCTCTTCAAGTTATAGGTGGGGTTGCGTTTTGAGTGTTAATTCGGGGACGTAGGTTTGACTATTTATAAAGTTTATGCTAATGTTTGGTTATGACTACACACGAATCTTACGAAGGATGGCAAAAGCGTCCGTCAGTTCTGCCAGCTACAGACATTAGATTATTCCCGAACCCCGGAGCTGCGGGTGCGTATAATAAGGCATTTGAGGATTTTGGTGCAGCTTGGCCAGGGACTCTGGAGGAATGGCGGAACCGCAAGCCGGTCGGGGTTATCGGCCGTGGTATAAGACCTGGCGGCGGTAGGGGAACGCCCGAAGCGACGCCCGAAGCAGGCTTGGAGGCTGGTGTCCCGCCCGTGGTGCCGCCAGAGGGTCGGATCCCTCGGCTAGGGCGCGTGTGCTTAGACTCGTCGCAGCCCGTTCAAGGTGGCGGCCATAATCAACCGAAATAATTGCATTCACAACCTGCCTCCACCGCTGTACATACAGACGCACAGCAGGTAAGCCACAAGACGATTTTGTTGACTAAATATAAAGCATGTGCTATTATATCGCTACTAAATAAATAATAGAAAATGACGGAAACAGTTCAAGATTCACCGAACATAATACAACCCCACCATGTGCTAGGTTATGCTGAGCGTTATGGTGGTGACTCGCAGTTTAGCGAAGAAACAGTTCATGTCTTGGGTGGTGGCGCATTGTCTGGAGACGGCACCAGAAGTCCCGCGCTTCCGGTCGAGGGCGGTGAGCTTACGGAACCACTGGCTCCGCGCGATTTAATACAAGTTCCTCGGGAGTTTTCAAGCCAGGGAGGAGAAATGTCTTCGGTTGACTTTCGTCACGTTGCAAGACGGAACCAACACGCTCTATTGCCTTCTCCTGAACGTGATGCGGAGGAGTTGAAGTCCCTAGCCCAAGAACTACAGTTTGCGCCAGATAGTAATTTTGAACATTCGGTCGGAAAAGCTATTGACCTAGTATCTAGCATAGGGCAGAGAGTTATCGGTGGGCAAAACCCCGAAGCATTGTCGCTTGTTATTGAGGCAGGCAAATACAGTCAAGTCATTGGTGTCGAACGCAACGCTCGTGCCGGTAGCGACAGTCCAGCATTTTCGACAGAGAAAATACATGTTTCGGGCAGATCCGAGCCAGTTATCGGGCTTAATCAGGACGATTTAAAAGAACAACCTCACGCCATTATGGAGATAACTTCAAAGAAGCTTGAGCAAGTCGGCGCTGAGATTGCGCCAGAACACAAAAAGCTATTTCAGGTATTAAAACTCGTTGCACATGAGTTTGGTCATGTGGTGCAGTATGGCGTTGGTCGTATCCTCGAAGTCCATGGGCAGGCTCATGCGGGGAATTTTGATGCCATGAGCGAAAAAGTGTTGGCAATACATCCCGAGCATTCACTCGGGGCAAACAAAGATCAATCTATACAAATACATAATGAGCGTTTTGCTGAGGGGTATGCTCTTGCGGTGTTGGCTGAGGCGGTAAGCCTACTGGGGTACTCTGAGGATAGTCAACGCAAAATCGCTTACGCATATGGAATAGTTAATGCTGAAGGTGCCGATAAGATGTACGGGGGAGCTGCGGGCTACGAAATGCCGCTCGATCTCAGTCAGGTTGCATCTGACCTAGAAAACGTGAGTCTTTTTATCAAACAAAACGGTGCATGGGATAGCTAATATCGACCGGCAACTAGTGTAGTTTTTGCTTTGCGTCGTTGAGGTGCCTGGCGCATGGCGGCTGTGCTTTATTCGACGGTGACTTCGGTGCGGCGGACAGATCGGCCGCTGAACGTGCGGACTTTGCGGCGCTGCATTTTTACTGTGCCGTCTTTGGCAGCGTGAATGGTGTAGTTGCGGCTCATGGTGGTGCCGGTGCCGGCGCGTTTGGTAGCGCCTACCTGACGAACGATAACATCGCCGTTTTTGACGGCTTGACCGCCGAAGCGCTTAACGCCGAGGCGCTGGCCGGCTGAATCTCTTGTGTTTTTGGAAGTACCACCTGCTTTTACATGTGACATATATCTGCTCCTTGTTGCGCGGCCGCATTGCGGGCAGCGCTGCTGTGCCGCCGGCAGTAATCCTCGCTCGCCGTAGATTTGTACGGTTCGCCTGGGCTGCTCGGCAGTTTGCGCTGCGGCTACTACCGGCAAAGCCGTTGCGGCGGCGCAAAAACGCTTAAGTTTTTAACAAAGAGGAAGAAAGGCGCAGACCAATCTAACCTCAATCTGCGCTTGATTATAGCGCAATCCACCCCTGAAAGTCAACGGTTCTGCGTGCGCTCGCGCGTCTTGTCGGTGCGCAAAAAGCGAACGCCGGCGTAAACGAGCGGCGTTGCTAGGGCCGACATGAGGCATTTTAGCAACCAATAGGGGAGCAACAGGCTCCAAATGAAGGAAATGTTACTGCTGACAGAGTAGCTCAGCGCGTAAAAAGCGGCTGTCAAAAACACCGCCGAATCGACAAACTGCGAAATAAAGTTGGAAACATTGTTACGAAACCACAGGGCGCGCTTGTGCATGCGCTCGCGCAATTTTGCAAAGATGGCTATGTCGAGGAATGCAGCGGAGGTAAAGGCGATAAGGCTAGCAATAGACATGCGTATGGAGTTATGAAACACACTGTCGTAGGCAGCTTCGTTGCCCGCAGAGCGAGCTGAGGGCGGCAGCGACGTGGCGAGTGCGGTATAAAACACCAGCAGAACAATCACGGCGAGGCCAGATATGACCATACTGCGAGCGCGTTCTTTGCCGCGTACCTCAGTGACGACATCGGTGAGCGTAAAAAGCAGGGGCATCAGAAAAATTGCCACGCTGGCGCGTAGCGTGTAGTCGCCAAGCTGCGTGATAACGAAAGTTTTTGCGCCTAAAAGCTCAGCCGCCATGATGCCGAATATGTACAATGCGACAACCAAGTCGGCGGGTCGAACCATTTTGTGTAACGCTGTACGCATGTTGTGCTTTTCCTCGTCGTTGCTGGTGCTGCCAGCGGTTTCGCCGATTTGTTCGGCTGCTTCCTCTTCTCGCTATCTACTTTTCTCTACACGTTTCGTATCTGTTAACCAGTGTATCGTACAGTAAGGCTACCAGTGTACCTTACTCGCGCGTCAATGTCACGAGCTCGCGCCCGACAAGCTGGCCTTCGCGGTAATAAATGAGCTGTTCCTGGGGCGCATGCTGGAAATTGATGCGTTTGAAACCGAGGCTACCCAGTTGCTCTAGTAGCGGAAGGCGGCGAAATGCGGTGACGGGCGGGAGGCGGCGGTCGGCTGATTGCTTCTGACTGGTTGCTTCCGACCAGTTGGCTCCGGTGTACCAAGCGGGAACGGCGAGACAAAGACGTGTGCCAGGAGCGAGCTGCGGGTGGATATTTGCGAGAAACTTTTTGACGATGGTGTTGACCTCGCTGACGGTTTGTTCAAGCACTGCCCGCGCCGGTGCTTCTGTAAACGGCCGTCCCAGATACGTTTCGCAGGCAACGGTGTAGGCCGGTTGGCGGCGATTGGCGGTATGCGTGCGGCCGCTTGCTTCTGTTTGGTCGTCTGCTAGGTTCCACTCATGGCTGGTGGCATCGCCTTGGGAGAGTTTGTAACGTTCTGGTTGTAGGCCGTAGGTTTTCGATAACCAGTCGAGATTGGCGGTGCTGTATGCGATCATGCGCGGTTCGAGGTCAGTGCCGTACGCTCGGCAGCCCATAAGCAAGGCTTCCTGGAGCAATACGCCAGTACCGCAAAATGGGTCGAGGACGGTGATTTCTGAAAGCGGCCTGTGGCTCGCGGTTGCCATATTGACGATGATTTGCGCAAGTTTCGGCGGTAGCATGCCTACGCGAGCGTCGCGCTGAGGGCGTCCGCGATCACGCAAGGTGTAGCTGTCGATATCTTGCACAGCGACAGTGCGGGCAATGATAGTTTTTTCGCCAGTAGTTTTGATGAGTAGCAGTTCCGCCCCTTGGTCGTTTGCCAAATGATTGTGATACACTTGCGCGGTGCTGAGCTCGGCTGCGTTGTTTGGTACGAGCCGCACGGAACCGTTGTGGCGTTTGCGAATGACTTTTTTTAGCGTGAGACCAAGCGCGTTGAGCTTCGCGGGGGTTATAGTAAAACCGTAGGCAGAGAGGCCGAGGTGAAACTTGCCTTCGTCGGGTAGGGCAAAGGCGGTGGATTTTACGAACGATATGAGCGATTTTTCGACGTGTTTGAAATCTGTGCTGGAAACTTCGCCGAGCACTGTCGCTAGTCGGGTTGAACCGCCGAGCCGCGCAAAGTTCACCTCTGGCGCATCGAGCGCAAGTCCGGTCACGCCAGGCGCAACTACCGAAACTACCTCGGCGCCATAAAGACTTTCCAGCTCCGCTAGCCCCAGCGCTGGCTGCCGCCCAAGAATACTGACTGCTTTGTCCATAGACTGTATGATAGCATGTAGGGTATGGCGGAACGGTCCTTTTTTCGGCGAAATTGGAAACTGTTATTAAACATTGTGACGGTAGCGGCTTTGCTGGCGCTTGTTTTTGCCATACGCGGCCAGCTCAAAGAGACGCTCGAAAACTTGTCTCAGATCAACGCTTGGGTGCTGCTGCTTATGCCGCTGACGCAGCTGTTGAACTATGACGCGCAGACACGGTTGTACCGCGACCTCTTTGCTATTGTAGGCAACAAGCTGCGCTACAAAGACCTGTACAAAAGCGCGCTGGCGCTCAACTACGTAAACACGGTGTTTCCAAGCGGCGGCGTGAGCGGCATATCGTACTTTGGGGCGCGCATGAAGGGCGACAGTATTACAGGGTCCAAGGCATCGGCGGTGCAGCTTTTTAAGCTTGTGATGTATTTTCTCAGCTTTGAAGGGCTTATTTTGCTCGGTGTGTTTGCACTGGCGGTGCAGGGGCACATGAACAGTATCATTTTGCTGCTCGCGAGTTCCATTGCGACTGTCGTCGTGATGTTGACGGTGGGCATGGGTTTCGTTATTAGTAGCAAACGGCGTATCTCCGGCTTTTTTACGTATCTCAGCAGTTGGCTTAATCGGCTGATTCGGCTCGTGCGGCCGAAGAACCTCGAAGCGATCAAAATCGACAAAGTGCGCCGTGTGTTCGACGACCTGAACGAAAACTACACCATGATGAGCAGCGACTGGAGTCGGCTGAAAAAACCGATGCTGTGGGCGCTTTTGGCAAATTTCTGGGAAGTAATGACCATATACGTTGTCTACATGGCGTTTGGCGATCTTGTGAATGTGGGTTCGGTCATTTTGGCGTACGCTATAGCAAACTTTGCCGGACTCATTAGTGTTTTGCCAGGGGGTGTTGGTATATACGAGGGATTAATGACTCTTACGCTCACGGCTACTGGCGTGCCGTCGCGTCTCAGTCTGCCGGTTACGGTCATGTATCGCATACTCAATATCTCGATCCAAATCATACCAGGTGCGTATTTTTACCACGAACATCTGCGGCAAAAAGGTCCGCCTGACGCAAAAACGTAGTCACATATCGTGCTTACATTTTGCTGGGAGCTACCTGCTGCCTGGAACATTCGGGTATACTAATAAACTATGAAAGATGTCGTTTCGGTTCGCTTTTCGGTTAGCGACTTTGTCGCGTCGCTGAACCAAACGCTGGACTTCGCGTATCCCTATGTCGAGGTTGAGGGAGAGCTGAGTAATTTTCGAGTTAGCAAAAACAAATGGGTCTACTTTGATCTCAAGGACGAGGCGGCCAGCCTCAAATGTTTTGCGACAGTGTACGCGCTGTCTGGGCCGCTTGAAGACGGCATGGTGGTGCGGGTGGGCGGTTCGCCGCGGCTGCATCCGCTGTACAACTTTAGTTTTCAGGCGCAGTCTATACAGCCTGTGGGCGAAGGGGCGCTCAAGCGTGCGGCAGATTTGCTGGCGGCAAAGCTTGAAAAAGAAGGTCTGTTCGACCCAGCGCGCAAACGTTCGTTGCCGCAAGTGCCGCGGCGAATTGCGCTGATAACGGCGGGCGACTCTGCGGCGTATGCGGATTTTGTGAAGATTATACATGCGCGATGGGGCGGTCTGCAGATTATGCACTACAATGTTTTCGTTCAGGGTGAACGAGCGCCTGGTGAGATCGCCACTGCGCTGAAACAGGCAAACGAAGCAAGCGAGCCGCCGGAAGTGGTAGTGCTGGTTCGGGGCGGCGGCAGTGCTGAAGATTTGGCGGCGTGGAACGATGAACGAGTTGTGCGAGCGGTGGCGGCGAGCCGTACGCCGACCTTGGTAGCAATCGGCCATGAGGTCGACACCTGTCTTGCGGAGCTGGCGGCGGACCGCCGCGCCAGCACGCCGAGTAATGCCGCGGAGGTGCTTGTGTCAGACCGCAAAGAGGAGCTTCGCCATTTGTATACTCGTAGAAAATGGCTCGACGAGCACCTTGCTCAGATACTCGCGCAGCAGCGAAACGAACTAGCAGTGCTAGCTGGGCGGCTTGATGATGAGCTGCAGCATGTTGCCGTAGTTGCTCGACAGAAACAGCAGACCGCACTGCAATTGCTAGCGGCATATGATCCTCGCAGGCCGCTTCGGCAAGGTTATGCGCTGGTGCGAGCGGGGTCGCAGGTCGTTACGCGGGCGGCGCAGCTACAGTCTGGTTCAGAGGTTCGGATAATGTTTTCAGATGGAGAAGCTATGTCTCAGGTAAAATCAATCGCAACGAAGAAAGGGAAAAAGTGAGTAAAACATTTGTACAGTTTGACTATGCGGCAAAAACAGAGGAACTGGAGCGGATTCTCGCACAACTTCAGGGCGAAGACGTTCCGCTTGATAAGGCTTTGCAGCTGCACGCGGCGGGCAAGGCGCTCGTAGCAGATATTGAAGACTATTTGAAGCACGCTGAAAACGAAGTAAAAAAACAGTTGCAGGACGCGTAGGTGGAATGGCTTGTTTGGGCTGGAGGGTTTGTGTTGTTGCTGTTCGGTGCGGTGGTGTTTTTTGGTGCTCCGTACCTGCCAACTATGTCGCCGCAGGTACAGGCCGCGTTTGCACTGCTGCGTCTGAAGCCAGGGCAGACGGTCCTAGAGCTTGGCTGCGGAGACGGCAAGGTGCTGCTGGCCGCTGCGCGGGAAGGGTATAAAGCTATCGGTTTTGAAATCAATCCCGTGCTTGTGCTCGTGGCGCTTTGGAAAACGCGCAAATACCGCAGCATGGTGACGGTACGTTGGGCAAACTTTTGGCGTACGCCGTGGCCGCCAGCCGACGGTGTTTTCGTTTTTCTCTTGGACAAGTACATGCAGCGGCTTGATGAACGCATGAAGGTTTACAAAAAACCGCTCGTGAGTGTGGCGTTTACGGTGCCAGGAAAAGCTGTTGCTGCCGAGAAAAATGCCGTTTTCCTCTACCGGTACTGAGGTGAGGCGAAGGCGCCGATCCATATGCGCACGCGGTTGTGCATTTTCCTGGTGGTTTGCTTTTTCGGCGGTCCAGTTTCTTGGCAGGTCTTTCTCTTGGTTTTGGTACGCTTGCGGCAAAGCGTCAGAGGGTGTGCTCTTGCGGCAGCTCGGATTTGCTTGCGTTAGGGGTGGAAAATGCGCTACCATGAGCGGTATGAAGTATACAAAAAATGAACAGGGATCAACCGTAGTTCTTGTGACGGTGGTTTTGCTGAGCGTTTTTTTGGTTGCGGCGCTCGGGTTTGGTATATGGGCGTTTTTGGGTCGTCAAGATTATAAAAACAATGTTGCCGAAAAAATTAAAGCCGCAGTTGCGCAAAATACGAAAGAAGTGCAGGCGAAAGACGCGGCAGACTACGCAGAGGCAGCCAAACGGCCGCTGAAAACATACGTCGGACCAGAAACGTACGGCAGCGTAACTATTAGCTATCCCAAAACGTGGAGCGCATATATCGTAACGAAATCAGGGCAGCCGCTCGACGCGTACTTTAACCCCGACTACGTACCGTCGGCAACCGACCGAAAGTCGGTTTTTGCGCTTCGCGCACAGATTGTGTCGACTTCATACAGTCAAACAATGGCTCAGTTTAAAGGGCTGCAAAAACAGGGGAAAGTGACAGTAACTCCCTACGCACTGCCAAAAACACCGACGCAAGTTGGTGTGCGGATTGACGGTCAGTTGACACCAACAAAACAGGGTAGCATGGTGGTGCTTCCGGTGCGAGACAAGACGCTGAAACTTTGGATAGAGTCGAATCAGTTTAATGCGGACTTCAGCAAGATTATTTTGCCAAACGCGAGCTTCTCGCCATAATTTTCACAATATCCACGCGCCAGCTCCTCGGCTATACTACTACTCAGTAGTTTGTACAGCGAGAGGGTAGCAGTGCAGGGGAAAAGTCGGCAGTCCAAAGCTTTTAACGAACAGGAAAAACTCTTTGTGAGTTTGGCTGAGGGTGTTAATCATGCCATGTTACAGCTGGCGCTGTTGAGTGAGCAGGCGGGCGGTATGCCGACCGACAGCCAGAGTGAGCGGTGGCAGGCGGTGCAAGACATTAGCCGCGCGTCGTTGCAATTACTCGAAAGCTATACGCTGATGATGCGGCTGCATGGCGGCACGGCTGAGCCAGAGCTGGAACCAGTTGCCCTGACGAGCGTGCTTCCAGAGACGTTGCAGTTGCTTCAGCCGTATGCAAAACAGCTACACGTTTCGCTTGAAGTAGATGTACCCGCTCGGCTTGAGCCAGTTATTACAGACAGGGCTATTATGCAGTCGGCGCTACTGAGCTTGGGGCAGGTTTTTATTGCTGCGCAATCCGAAAGCGGTGAAGAAAACCAAGTCGTTCGACTGGGCGCTCACCGAAGTAGATACGGCGTAGTGACGGGCTGGTATAGCCAGCGCATGCAACTGACTACTCAAGCGTTGCGCCGTGCGCGTCAGCTCGGCGGCTGGACGCAACAGCCTTATGGCGAGCTGGTGAGCGGTCCAGCGACAGGTGTGTTTATTGCTGATGGTCTGCTTTCGGCGGTTGCCAGTACGCTTCATGTTGCGCGGTATCATAATGCGTCGGGCTTGGCGGCGACGTTGCCTCGTTGTCGGCAGTTACAGTTGGTGTAGCTATGCATGTACTCGTCGTTGAACCAGATGTTGTGCTCGCCAAAACGTATGCGGCGGGCTTGCAGGAAGACGGTCACAGTACCGTTTGCGTGCGCACTGCGCAGCAAGCGGTCGGCGAGGCCGACAGAACACAGCCTGACGCGGTCGTTTTGGCGTATGACATGGCGCGGCACAATGGTATTGAGTTTTTGTATGAGTTTCGGAGCTACAGCGAGTGGCGTGATATACCAGTTATACTGCTTGTTTCATATCTCAATCCTCATGCCGGTGCAAACGAAGCGCTCCAGCGCGATCTCGATGTGCACACCGTTTTCGTCAAGTCGCATGTTTGCATAAGGCAGCTTTGCGAAGCTGTCGCGCAGACGGAGCGGTCGCGCGCATGAAGCAAAAACGCACTACGGCAATCGTGCTCACCCGAGTGAATTATGGCGAAGCCGACCGTATTATTACGGTTTTGACGCCAGACGTTGGAAAGTTGAGTCTTATGGCAAAAGGGGTGCGCAAGGTAAAAAGCAAGCTGGCGGGCGGTATAGAACTTTTTAGCACCAGTGAAATTACGTATTTGCCAGGGCGGGGCAGTGTGAGTACGCTGGTTTCGTCGCGCCTGGTGCGGCACTACGAAGGCATCGTGCGAGACATAAATCGCACTATGCTTGGGTACGAGCTCATAGCTTTGCTCCATCGAGTGACAGAAGATGCGCTCGAACGAGCGTATTATGACTTGCTCGAACATGCATTTGCTGCGCTTGACGACTACGATGTGTCGGCGGATTGCGTGGGACTTTGGTTTCGCGCCCAACTCATTCGTCTTGCCGGCCACACGCCAAATATGCAAACCAATACAGCAGGCGCAAAACTGCAGGCAAACAAACGCTACGAGTTTGACTACGAGGCGGCGGCATTTTGCCTGCGAGATGACGGGTCGTTTGATACGGGGACGATCAAGTTCTTGCGGTTATTGTTTGCGCAGTACACTCCTCGTACGCTGAGTCGCGTCCAAGCCTACGAACAGTATTCGCGAAAGCTTTTGCCACTCATGAAAACATTGCAACAGATGCACTTAAAGGCTTCATAGCTCTCTTTCGTCGGCGAGCCGTTGGCTCGGCTCGTACTTTTCGCTACCGCCAGAGGGTTTCTTTCTGGATTTTAGACCCTAACATTCGTATCCGCTATAATGAAAACTGAACCTTATGGTGGGTTGTACAAAACAATGAAGCGAACACATCTCTATCTACTACTCTTTCTCATCGGGACGATTTTTCCCTACTGGGAATTTGGCGGCTTCATCGCGGCAAACGGTTTTGACGTCTCGTTGATGGCTGAGCAGATGTTTGCCAGTAGGATGAGCCGGTTTTTTGTCTATGATGTGGCGATATCGATTATCGTGCTGTGTATTTATATCATGCAGCGTAAAAAAGACGTTCAGCACTACGTTTTACCGATAATCGCCACGCTGGTCATTGGCGTGTCGGCGGGGCTTCCGCTGTTTCTATACCAAGTCGAACGACAAAATGAAGCGGAACACGAAAACGATACGCCAAACCTAATCTCCGCTAGAAAAACAGGGAAAAATGAGCCGAGTCAGTAAGCTAGTCGAGCGAAGCACAGTCTTGCCGGCGCCAAAGAGCTGTGTGTTTGCGCTGCTCGGGGAGCTGAGGACGCTGCAATACATAGCCGCGCCGTACATCTATTTTGCGCCGGTGGATGCAGCGGATGACTTGCGGTGGCGGGCGGGCGAAACGTTTGTATTTCGAGCCAAATTATTTGGCATCATACCATTTGGCCAGCACACTATACGCGTGGTTGCGTTTGATCCGAACAGAATATATACCAACGAGAGCAACCGCCACGTACCGGTCTGGAATCACGAAATCATCCTTCGTGAACTTGATGGCGACAGAACGAGCTACACCGACAGAATCGAACTATTCGCTGGCTGGAAAACGCCGTTTGTCTACGCGTGGGCAACGCTATTCTACGCCCACCGCCAGAGAAAATGGCGCAAGTTGTTGGCCAAAAAAGACGCGCGCTAAGCGCACTGCGATTAGCACTACTGACGTTGCTAGGGAGGCTGTTTTCTGGGTTCAGTAATGGCGGTTTTGCGCGCTCGGTGGTTGACCTTACTCCCGCCAGCGATCACACCGTGCGAGACCATCCCAATCACCAAACTCAGGAATCGGCTCCCAGTTCGCAGAAACATCTACATCGGTCCGCGTTTCCTGGGTCACTTGCGGATTGCTCACATCGTCCTTGGTCAAGGTGGCTTTGCCGTCGGGCGAATACATGATAGTTACGACCACATTTGCCTTGCTTTGCCCATAGTAGGAGTCGTCGGGGTATGTGTAAGTCGTTGATGAAACCATGAAGAGCTGACCGTCGTGCGGCTCAAAATCGTGGATTCTGGCTATCGAGCCTGCATCGGTGTAGAAAATCACGCGGGCAAACTCAAACTGAGGCAGCAGCTCGATCGCGAAATCGGGAGCTGGCGACGAAGGCTCGGACAGGCTAACGACGGTAAACCACGGGCCCTGCTCGAAGCGCAGGCGTGCCTCGTGTTCGGAAATGGGTTCGCGAACTTTCTTTAGCATTGTGTTCCAGGAGTGGCCGTAGTAAATCTTGCTCATGCCCTAAGTATACTTCCTGCCGAGTGGATCGCGAATAGTTATGCACCGTTCGCGTTGGGTCAGTCTGGATTGCACCGCGTAAATACTCGGCTTTGCAAACCCGTAGGAGAGGTAGTTGTGTTTGTGCGCAGTTCGAAATCGGAGTTAACTCCGAGTTAAATCCGATTTAACTCCGATTTTGAACAAGACGGCGCGGCTTCCTCGGCTCGTGGGCTTCTTTGCGTACGGTAGGTGCTGCGCGGTATAATAACCAATCGTCAAACATTGCCAACATCGAGGGAGGTCGCATGAAACTAACCAACAAAATAGCCCTAGTTACTGGCGCGGGCAAAGGCATCGGCAGAGCCACTGCGCGCCTGCTCGCGCAAGAAGGCGCCACGGTCGTCGTCAATTATCATTCTTCTGAAAAAGCGGCGCATGCTGTCGTGGACGAAATCAAAGAGCGTGGCGGCGAGGCTGTCGCGATGCAGTGCGACGTGGCCGATGGCGATGATGTTGCCGCGATGATGCAAAAAATCATCGAAGACTTCGGCCGAATCGATATTCTCGTTAACAACGCCGGCATTTTGATCCCGCAGCCGTTCGACGAAACGACTCCAGACGCGTGGGACAAAAACATGGAAACCAATCTGCGGGGAACTTACAACTGCATCAAGGCTGTGAGCAAACCTATGAAAGAACAGCGTGCTGGAAAAGTGGTCAATGTTTCGTCTATCTCCTCGATTGTCGGTAGTTTGACTAGTGCGCCTTATGCGGCATCAAAAGCGGGTGTCGATGCGCTGATGAAGACGCTGGCGCCTGAATTTGGCCCGTACAATATTACGATCAATTCGGTGGCGCCCGGCCCGGTCGAAACGGAATTATTTACGAGTAACTACAGCAAAGAAACTGCCGACAAACTGGCGCAGAGTACGCCCATGGGCAGACTGGCGACGCCAGAGGATGTCGCAAAGGTCATTTTGTTTTTTGCCTCTAGCGACTCAGACTTTGTGACCGGCCAAACACTGATCGTCGACGGCGGACGAATCATCCGCTAGCGTTGACACATATCGAATACAAAACCAAAATCACACTTTTTCACTACTGTTAGAAGACTGTTTTCTGGTTCTTCTAGGTCTTGCGGTTCAGTGCATCGTGATGGCCGTGCTTGCTTTCGGGGTGGAGTTCATCGTGGTAAGCTAGCTTCAGGGCAAGCAGTGCCAAAGGTTTGGAGGAAGATGTGAAGAGAGATTTCAGCGTAGTCAACCCAGCAACGAAGGAAGTGACTGGACGTTTCGTAGCGGCCGGAAAAGACGACGTAGCCGAGGCGGTGCAGTCAGCGCGTCGGGCGTTTCCTGAATGGAAAATGTTGGGGTTCGAGAGACGTGCGCAGCTTCTTCATAAAGTGGCGGATTACTTGGAGGGCGAGGCTGAGGCTATCGCAGAGGTGATCACTCGCGAAATGGGGCGAGTTCGCGGCGAATCGGTTCCTGAGGTGACTAAGTCGGCGGTGTTTTTCCGGTATTTTGCCGACCACGCTGCGGAGTTTCTTGCGCCGGAAGATTTAGACCTCACCGGACTGACTCTTCCAGAGAAGCGTGCGCGAATTCTTCGGGAACCCCGCGGAGTGGTTGCGGTGGTCAAGCCCTGGAATGCTCCAGTCCAGCAGGTTGTGTGGGCTGTGGCGCCGGCATTGTCGGCCGGTTGTTGTGTCATTATTAAGCCTTCGGAATATACGCCGGAGAGTGGTTTGGCTTTGCAGGCTGCGTTTGATCAGGCAGGTTTTCCTGAGGGTGTTGTCCAGACGGTCGTCGGAGATGGCGCCACAGGCGAGTTGCTGGTAAACAGCGATGTAGACGTAGTGGCTTTTACTGGATCCGTCGTTGCGGGTCGAAAAGTAGCCCAGGATTGCGGGCGGCGTCTGCGAAAAGCTGTGTTGGAGCTTTCTGGGAAGGATTCTTTGATTGTTGATCCCTCGGTCAGTAACTTGGATTTGGTGGCAGCTGGGATTGTGTATGGAGCCTTTTCGAACTGCGGTCAATGGTGTAGTTCCGTCGAGAGGGTGTTTATCCCTAGCGCGTTGTGGGATGAACTGGTTCCTCGGGTTGTGGCGCAGAGCAAAGCTCTTCGCGTGGGTGCTGGTTGGAGCGGCGGCGTTGATATGGGACCAATCGCGAATGAGCGTCAGTTCGAGATTGTGAGCTCAATTGTTCAGGATGCCGTAGACAAGGGCGCCAAGGTACTATGCGGTGGCAGCTCAATGCTGGATATGGAAGGTTTCTTTTTCCAGCCGACGGTTCTTTGCGACGTACCGAAGAATGCTAGGCTGGCGACAGAAAATGTGTTTGGACCCGTTGTTGAGCTCGTTGCGTTTGAAAACATTGACGAGGCAATTGCCGGTGCCAATAGCACGAATTACGGCCTTGGGCTATCTGTATGGACGGATGACGCGAGTTTTGCCGAATATGTCACTCGGCGTAGTGACACTGGCATGGTTTGGGTTAATGAGCCTCTGCAGTCGTTTGCGCCGTGCCCTTGGTCTGTGGTTAAAGATAGTGGCATTGGCTCTGAGCTTGGGTGTGCTGGGATGCGCGAGTTTACGTATGACAAGGTCGTGCAGGAGCAGTTGTCTGGAAACGACACGACTCGACGTCCTTGGTACTTTCCTTATGCGTGATAGTGCGATTTCTCGCGGTGCGAGAGTGTATATGGACACCGCAGGAGAAGGAGCCGCTGAATAGACTGTCTGTCATCTTTCTATATTGTCTCTCTTCTATTCCTTTCTAGTTTAGTGAAATGTGTCCAAGATGTATGGTGGGTGGATACTTCTGCTCTGATGGGTATTGACATTACGAAATCTTTATGCTATCATTCTAGCCATGACATCACAAGAACGACCCAATCCATCCAATCCAGCCAATCCAGGTCACCAGCCGTACTTGTCCCCCGACCCTAAAGCTGCCGCCTGCAGGCAAGAAGTTCTGCAATCGCTCACGCAAGTCGCGCAAACAATGACGTGGGAGTTACTTGGTTTGTCCTCTGGGGATCATGCTAGCTCAGAAGCTGGTAGAACGCTTTGGCTTGACGATGGGGCTACTAGCATGCCTTATGATTATGATTTTCTAGTTAAAAAACAACCTGACCCATCCAATCCAGGTCACCAGCCGCAACCTGAAGTTGCTGTCGACCCAGAAGCTATGCAGCCGCCGACAGAAGAAACAGTGCAAGCGTTGCTTGGCCTGGTAACTGAGAAGTCCTCTGGGGGGGTGAGTCTATCTTAGGAGTTGGTAGGACGCTTCGACTTGATGATATCAATAAGGGGACTATTGGCGTGCATTGTTCTCGTGACGGTGTTTCTGGAGATGATCAAGGGTGTATAGCGGGAATAACTCGCGCAACATGGCTAGGTGATGTATATGGTGAACGGTTGATAACCAACTACTCTATTGTTAAATCTCCAGATGGTCTTCAGATGAAAAAAACTTCACGAGTAGGTGGCCCTGCTGGACACTCACTGGGGAGAATAGTTATTGGGTCGAAAGAAGATGGAGAAGATGGCTTCGTATCAGAGAAAGAGGCAAAAAAGGTGATTGACCTCCTTGAACAAGCACGAATACCGCAGCAGCGATAAGAACAGAAGCGACATTTACACTAACTGAAGCAAGCTAGCAGAAAGCACCCCGTAAGGGGTGTTTTCTTGTTGTGATAAGTTTACGAAAGTGGTGGTTACTCTTCGCTTTCAAATTCTGTGCTAATCTTTTTGAGCCATCGAGTGGTCGTATTTTCATGAAACCTGAGCGCCGCCGCTCGACCAGCTCATACAGGGATGATTGTGGTATACTGCAGCGTATATGAACGAGCAAAAAAACGAAGTGCAGTTAGATGATATTGTGTCGCTATGTAAGCGGCGAGGATTTATTTTTCAGGGGAGCGACGTCTATGGCGGCCTGAGCGGCACGTGGGATTATGGACCGCTCGGTGTGGCGCTCAAACGTAATATTATGCAGCTATGGTGGCGGATGTTTGTCGACGAGCGCGATGACATATACGGCGTCGATGCGGCTATTTTGATGAACCAAAAAGTCTGGCAGGCGAGCGGACATACCGATACATTTACCGATCCGCTGGTCGAATGCAGCCAGTGCAAAGGGCGATTTCGCGCCGACAAACTCGACGACCCAGACACATGCCCGACGTGCGGACAGACTGGCACATTTGGCGAAGCCAAGCTGTTCAATATGATGTTTCGCACCAATGTCGGGCCAGTCACCGACGAGTCATCTATCAGCTACCTGCGACCAGAGACCGCCCAGGGTATTTTCACCAATTTCAAAAACGTCGTCGATACATTCTATCCCGACCTGCCGTTTGGTATGGCGCAGCAGGGCAAGGCGTTTCGCAACGAAATCAGTCCGCGCGATTTTGTCTTTCGGTCGCGCGAGTTCGAGCAGATGGAGATCGAGTATTTTGTACATCCGGACAAATGGCAGGACAGTTTCGAGCACTGGGTGGGCGAGTGCAAGCGCTTTTTTGGCGCGCTCGGCCTGCCGCCTGAGCGCGTGCATGAGCTAGAGGTGCCGGCCGAGGATCGGGCGCATTATTCCAAACGGACGATTGACTTTGAGTTCGACTACCCGATCGGCCGCGAAGAGCTGATGGGGCTGGCGTATCGCACTGACTTTGATCTCGCAAATATCCAGCGCGTCAGCAAAAAAAGCATGGAATACCAGACAAAAGGCACCAACGAGCGTTTCGTACCGCACGTTATCGAGCCGAGTTTTGGCGTCGAACGCGCGCTCATGGCGGTGCTAGTCAGCGCTTACCGCGAGGATACACAAAACGATGAAACGCGCATCTATCTCGCGTTGCCAGAGCATCTCGCGCCTGCTCGCTATGCTGTTTCGCCGCTGCTCAAAAACAAGCCCGAGCTGGTCGAAAAAGCCCGCGCGGTGTACCAGGCGCTGAGCCGCGTAGCTCCGGGCCGCGTCATGTGGGACGACAACGGCAATATCGGCAAACGCTATCGGCGCCAAGACGAAATCGGCACGCCAGAGTGTATCGTCATCGATTTTCAGACGCTGGACGACGACACTGTGACCGTACGCGACCGCGACACGACCGAGCAAAAACGCGTGACGATAGGTGAAATAGCACATGTTTCGGTTTGATACGGTGTCTGTTTCGGTCAGCACGATCAAAACAATCATGGAGTCTTGATGAGGCCGTTTTTGTTGCTTCAGTCGCGTCCTGAGGAAGAGGCGTCAGAGGATGAATATCGGGCGTTTTTGCGTTTTGGCGGGCTTGAGCCGCATGAGTTGGTGCGCAAGAAACTGTACGAGCAAGATTATGACGTCATCAACCTCGACGATTATAGCGGTATTTTGATGGGCGGCGGGCCAAATAACTTTGCGAAGCTGGATAGCCACAAATCACCCGAACAGCGCGCATACGAAGACTATGTGCTCGCACTGATTGAGCAGATTGTGCAGACAGATACCCCGTTTCTCGGCGTTTGCCTCGGTGTTGGCGCACTCGTCACGCAGCAGGGAGGGCACATGAGTTTTGGTGTGTCTGAGCCGGTTCGAGCGGTGGATGTGCGAGTTAGCGAGCTCGGCGCCAGCGACCCGCTACTCGCCGGTGTTGACCAGTCGTTTCGAGCGTTTGTCGGGCACAAAGAAGGTGTTGCGCGGCTGCCAGACAGTCTTCATTTGCTCGCTGGTTCGGACGCTTGCGCGCAGGTAGTACGAGCTGGCAATAACGTCTACGCGACGCAATACCACCCAGAACTCGACGCCGATGGTATTGCGCTGAGGTTGCGTGTTTACCAGCATGCGGGGTATTGTCACCCCGATGAAGTCGATGTTTTGGTGGCCGCAGCCCAGCAGGAGCAGGACATCCAAGCACCGCGCATACTCGAAAATTTCATCGAGCGGTATCGCTCTCGCGCTCCTTTGCAGTAACGTTTTGCGTTTCGAGGCATGGCGTGACGGTTGACCGTACGCTGTGACCATATGGTTAGTTTGTTATGCAGGGTGGGTTGGGCGCAAGCAGATGAGCGCCTGAATGTTACTATATTGAGGAGAGATGGAATATAATGAAACTTATGCACACTGTTGAGGAGCTGGGAAAATGATAGAGCTATTGCGGCCAACTCACGTTCTGTCGGCGGTAGAGGAACTTCCTCAGCTACTTCGCGAAACTACGGGCATACGGCTTGTTGCTTTTGATGTCGACGGTACGCTGACGGAACATCACGCAACATTAGACGAGCCGGTCGCCCGTACTTTGACGAAATTGGGCGCAGCAGGTTTAGATAGGTGCGTGATAAGCAACGCGTATGGCGAAAGAGTCAAGGAGCTGGACGCGATGTTTACGCCTTTCGGCATGCCAGTGTTTACTCCGGCGAAAGTTGCACCGCCCGGGAAACGGCCTACTAGCTGTCGGAAGCCTAGCCCTTTGATGATTCAGCGGGCCGCTGCTGATCACGGCGTTGATCCTGCAGAGGTACTCATGGTAGGCGATCAAATATTTAAAGATGTCCTTTCGGCGCGCAGAGTTGGTGCGCAAAGCCTGCTGGTCCCTCGGCGGGGACCTGGCGATGACCTCAAAGTGAGGTTGCTCCAAAGACCACCAGAAGCTCTCGTGCGTGTCGCGCTTGGCATCCGTTTTCCCAGTAATTCACATTATACGGATGGTTTTGCTATACTGAAAGCAGATATGCACGAACAAATGAAAGTTGACACCACTCCGCTGTCATCGGCTGTTTCGCTGAGGGAGGCGTACCGTGCCTGTTGGGCTACTCGGAAATCAAAAATAGACGCGGTTGCAGCGACGATAGTGCTCGCTATACCGAGCGCAATAGTCGCGCTGGCGGCGTCTGCTTATCTCAATGCATCTGACCTTGGCGGTCCTGTAAGGTTGATTACCGCCGCGGTCATATTTTTGGCTATCATGGTTGGAGTTGCGCGTTTGCCCACGAAATACTGTCGGAGTGTTGTGCGGTTGCAGCGCTTTGCAGACGCCAATCATGCGGCGATTACGTTTGACCGCGCTGCTTCGTCTGATCAGCCTGGAAAAATATTTCAGCGTCCAGGTAGTCAGAACTACCATACAAAGATCGAGTTTCCAGACTCGACGGTATTTGGTGAGTACTCATATCTCATAGGACAGAGTCATTCTGCGCGTCGGCTACGATGGGTATACGCTCGGTTTCGTCTGCCGCAGCACATGCCAAACATATTGCTCGATAGCCGTTCAAATGATTATTTTGGGGTTTTTTCTGACCTCGCCGACTTCGTTAATCCTTCACAAAAGTTGCAGCTCGATGGTGATTTCAAGAAGTTTTTCACCGTTTATGCACCGCAAGGCTACGAAGCAGATGCGCGCCATATTTTGACTCCAGACATCATGCAAGTGCTAAAGACGCACGCCGCGGCGTATGACGTTGAACTGATCGACAACTACCTGTATGTGTATAAAAAACGTATTCCGCGCTTTGGGTGCGACAATCCGCAAGTAGTTGACGACATCTTGAAAGCGGGTTCTGCGGTCGCTGGGCACATTGCTCGCCGCAATGACTATGCAAGTCGGTACAACGAACGTCGCGCGCTTGAAATGGCGCAAGACACGGGCAGGCGCTTGCGATCGCGGTTTGGTTTGGGTGTTGCGAGCCTGGCGTGGTTCTTGATCCCGCTGGTTATCATAGCGATCAGCATCATCATATATGATGCGTTAGTAAGCAGGTGAACACAACAAGCGGCTGTATACTATAAGCCGCAGGCAAAGGATGTCAGGCGGTGAGCGGTAAGTCTTCGGGTGAGCGGCCAAGAGTGGCGGCGAGGCGGTCGAGCTGCTGGAACTTGCCATATTTTATGGGTTTGCCGTCGGCGTGGTACAGGCGGTAGTAGTGGTCAAAATGCCGCACTTCGCCTTTAAATGTCTTGGCTGTGGTTGGCTCCATGATGCGTTGAATGTACCAACCGGCTGGTTCGTCGGCGAGAATTCGTTTCAGTTTTGCGTAATGGTTGAAGGCCATGATATGAGTATTATACTAGGTATATGCGAGCGGCGGTTTTTGCGTTATTAGATGATTTGGCGGTGCCATATCGGCTACAAGAACATGAAGCAATGTTCACGGTGGCAGAAAGCAGCCTAAAGCTGCCAGAAAAAGTACCAGTAAAAACGCTGCTGATTACTGACGAAAAAAAGGCGCACGTGTGGATGGTAGCTATGCGCGGGCTGAACCGGCTCGACATGAAAGACCTAGCGCGGGTTTTGGGCGTGAAAAAGCTACAGTTTGTGCAGCGAGAGCGCGTAGAGGAGCTCGTGGGTGTGCCGCCAGGCAATGTTTCTGTTTTTGGCCTGCTGCACCCTGGTGCGCAAAATGTGTACGTTATCTTGGACGCGTCGCTTACGAGCGAGCCGGAACTGGGTTTTCACCCAAACGACAACACCGCTACTGTCTTTCTGAGGCCGAACGATGTCATAAAAGTTATCGAGTCTACTGGTCATGAATACCGTATCATGAACATATGATTCATGACGACTGCGTCGAGCTGCCATCGACCCGAAGTTGCAAAAACTTTGCGCACACCTTGAGCGGCGGTAGTGTATACTGTGTGCGAGAAATACAGCAACGTAAGCGGCGCGGAGTATGACAATTGTGGCTAAGATGAAAAAGACGACTGATGACATGAACGGGTGGGACGCGCAATTGTTTCGGACGTTGGCGGCGGAGCGCGGAACGCCGCTTTTTGTATACTCGCGGGCTATGCTGGAGGAGCGAGCAAAAAAGTTACTCAGCTTTCATATGCCATGTGAGTTCACCCCCAGATACGCCATGAAGGCGAACAATCACCCAGAGGTGATACGGCTGTTTCATGAGCTGGGACTACATTTTGACGCTAGTTCGAGCTACGAAGCGTTTGATTTGCTGGACGCGGGTGTGCCCGGGGAAAAGATCAGTCTTTCTAGTCAGCAGCCAGCGCATCGGCTCAAGGAGTTGCTTGCACGCGGCGTGCAGTATGTTGCGACATCGCTACATCAACTGCAATTGTTCCTCGAAACTAACGGTCGTCCGAACACGGTTGGGCTTCGGGTGAACCCAGGTTTGGGTGCGGGGCATAACAACCGCCTGACAACTGGCGGAGCAAATAGCAGTTTTGGTCTCTGGAACGCGTACGTGCCGCAGGCATTGGCGCTGGCGGCTGCCCAGAACGTCGCAATTGATCGCTTGCATGTGCATATTGGGTCTGGGGCTGACCCCAATATGTGGGGCAAAATGATGTCAACTGCGCTTGATATCGTCGAAAATATGCCAGATGTTGTGAGTGTGGATATGGGCGGCGGCTATAAAATCCATCGCTTTGGCGACGAGCAGGAAGCTGATATGGCGGTTATAGCCGGTGCTTTTGCGCAGCAGCGAAACGACTTCGCCGCAAAAACTGGTAGAGAAATTTCCTTAGAAATAGAGCCAGGAAACTGGTTGGTTGGACACGCTGGCGTATTGCTTGCGGAGATTGTCGACGTGGTTGACACCGGCAAAGACGGCCACGCGTTTCTCCGCCTCAACACCGGTATGAATGACATTGCGCGTCCTGGTATGTACGGGGCGCAGCACCGGCTGGAAGTACTGAACGACGCAACAGAGTCAGCTGAATACATTGTCGTGGGGCACAATTGCGAAACAGGCGACATTTTTACACCGGCGCCCGGCGATCCAGAAGGGCTAGCGTCGCGTACACTCAAACGGGCGAATATAGGTGACGTTATGGCCATTTATGACGTTGGCGCATACTGCCGAAGCATGAGCCATAAGGGCTACAACAGCTTTCCTAATGCCGCCGAAATCATTATTTAGCCCAACAACGGGGCAGCCGTGCTATAGCAGCTGCGGTTTGCGCTGACGCATTCCGTGAAGGCGAGCGGCTGGGGTTATGGGCATGCGGGCGTTATGCCGCTTACGAAAACCGCGTTATGCCGCTATACTAAAGTAGTGAAGTAATCTAAGGCGGGGGAGACGGCACGGGGTATGAAACAAACAGCACGGCATTCTACGGTAAAAACAACGGTATTGCGGCCGCTGCAGCGTCTGGCTATGTTCTTTTTTGCTCGTCCGCGGTTTACTGCTGCGCTGCTGCTTGTCGTAGCTGGGTTTGGTATTTTGAGCTATTCGACGCTGCTCAAACGCGAGGGTTTTCCGCCTATCAACATTCCAGTTGCGATTGGTCAGGGAACGTATTTTGTCAACGACGCCGAACGCGTCGACCGCGAGGTCGGAAAGCCTGTCAGCCAGTATTTGCTAAAACAATCAGGCGTGAAGTCGGTGCGGGCAAAGAGCTTGGCGAACTTTTCGACCGTCATCGTGGAGTACGAAGAAGATGTCGATGCGGCCGCAGCGTCAAAGCAGCTTCAAGCTGAGATTGTCGACAAGCAAATCGTGCCGCCTGGCGCAAAACTGTCGTTTGAGGCTGCGCGTTTTGGTTTTACGGATCGCGGCGATGATGCAGTGGTTTCGTTCTTCTCGCCAGCAAACCCAAGTATGCCAGAGAAAAAACTCGTGCCCGACGCAGAAGCGGCTGCCCGATTTTTCCGTTCGCAAAACCTGAGTCTGGTGCAAGATGTATCTATCATTAGTCCGCTGAGTAAGGCGGTAAACCCACTGACGGGGCAGGCGGCCGAGGTTCAGAAAAAGTTTGAACGTTTTGGTGAACGAAAAGACGGAAAAACTGTTTTCTATAGCTCTGTGCCGATAGGATTTACCATAGTAGATGGCGCTGATGTCGTTGCGTTTAACGATCAGATTCAGGCGGCGGTTGAGGCGTACAATACGAAACATACAGCAGAAGGCTTTTCGACAAAACTGAGCGCAAGTTTTGCGCCGAGTATACGACAGCAAATTTCGGAGCTGCAGTGGACGCTGATACAAGGTTTGCTTGCTGTGTTGGTTGTTGGCTCAGTGGTTATTGCGGTGCGGGCGTCGTTTATGACTGTGCTGTCTTTACTCGTGATTATTTTGGCGGCGCTTGGTCTGCTTGAGCTTATTGGATATACGCTGAACACCATCACGCTCTTTTCGCTCATACTTGGTTTGAGCCTTATCGTGGACGATACGATTATTATGGTTGAAGCGCTCGACGTGCAGCGCCGGCGGAAAAAAGACTCCGACGACATTGTGGCTACGGCGGTCGGCAGGGTGGGGCGCGCTATGCTCGCAGGAACACTTGCAGCGGCACTGAGTTTTGCGCCGCTGTTGTTTGTGGGTGGTGTATTGGGCGAGTTTATTCGAGCTATCCCGGTTACTATTATCGCTGCGCTGTCCCTAAGTGTTATTCTGGCGCTCATATTTATTCCGTTTGTGGCTCGATACGTTATGCTTGGCAAAAAACACACAGGCAAACACGCTGAACGAGAGATTGCGGTCAATGTGGAACAAAAGGTTGCTCGCGGACTGGCTTCACCGATGTTATGGGCGCAGCATAGCCGGCTCAAAATGTCGCTCGTGGGCGGCAGCGCAGTGTTGCTGAGTTTGCTGTTTATCGGGGCAAGCGGATTTTTGTTTCAAAAGGTAAAATTCAACATTTTTCCACCCTCGAAGGACACAAACACGCTGATAATGTCGACGGCTTTTGCCCCCGGTACAACCATAGAAACAGCGCAAGTCGCGACAGATGAAGCGCTGCAAAAACTGAAGGGCGTGCTGGGCGAGGATTTTGCCTACGGCGCACATTATGGCGCGGCTAGTCCGCAGTCGGCAAACTACTACATAGAGCTGGTAGACTACAGCAAGCGCGAGACGACGGCGCCTCAGTATCTCAAAAAACTGAAGGTTGCCTTCAAGGACTTTCGGCAGGCGCGGGTGTCTTTCCGCTCGCAAGATGCCGGTCCGCCGGCTTCACCGTTTACGGCAAAAGTTCGTTCCGACAGCAATCGCGAAGGAGCAAAACGACTGGTTGATGATGTTGTTGCTTTTCTCAGGAAAGCCGATATTCGCCGAGCAGACGATTCAAAGGTGCGATTTGAAAGCATTCAAGCCGATACTACCGACGTGCTAACTCGGGCTGATGGAAACGCATTTGTTGGGTTGACGGCGCGGTTTGTCGACAGCGACACGACGGCTCTCGTGACGCTGACGAAAGACGCAGTTGAAAAAGCCTTCCCCCCAGAGCGGGTTGCACGTTATGGTGTCGAAAAAGACGCTTTGCAATTTGACTTTGGGCAGGAGGATGAAAACCAAAACAGTTTCCAGACGCTCGTGGTGGCGCTTCCGATTGTGCTGCTGGTGATTTACGCGGTGCTGGCTGTACAGTTCCGGAGTTTGCTGCAACCGCTGCTGATTTTTCTGGCGATACCGTTTAGTTTGTTTGGCGTAACGCTTGGGCTGGTGCTGTCGGATAATCCTTTTAGCTTCTTTGCGATGCTTGGCTTCTTTGCGCTCATTGGGTTGAGTATCAAAAACACGATTTTGCTGACTGATTACGCAAATCAGGCGCGCCGCGCTGGTATGGGCGCAGTCGATGCGGCGCGTGAGGCGCTGGCTGAGCGATTTCGGCCACTGCTCGCGACGAGCATGACGGCGATGGTTTCACTGCTTCCGCTGGCGGTGACGAGTCCGTTTTGGCAGGGGCTTGCCGTTGTGCTTATATGCGGCCTGCTTTCGAGCACATTTTTGGTGCTGACGGTCTTCCCATACTACTACCTGGGAGCTGAGGCGCTTCGAGGAGTGTGGAGTAGCCGTGTCAGCGGTCCGCTCAAACGACGTCTACGCCGAGCGGCCTAAAGGCTTGCTGCTGAGCCGCTTTGTCCGCTGAGCGTCGGTGATTACACAACACACCTCGTGTATCGTTGGTGGTACAATACTCCCATGGAAGAAGAAACGCTCGAATCGCAGCTGCAAAAAGAACGCGACGCATATCAGGAGACAGATGTTTTTGCGTGGGCTAATAATCTTGTTCAGTACAAAGATGAACTAAAGATTGAACTCTTTTTTATTTCGAAAAACTATGTGCTGTACAAAACGGCGCTCACCGCAAGTCTCAAAAAACAGCTTGAACCAATATTTGTCGACGAGGTGCTCGACTATGTGCTCGAAGGAGCGGACAAAGGGCTCATTGTGCGCGGTTTTGAAGAAGCAGAAGCCGAAACGGGCGTACTGCAACGTACACAGGTCTTTAAGGTGGAAAAACTGCGCGAAACGCTCGCCTGGCTGCGAACGCAGGAGCGTGAAATTGTGCTGTTTAAGGAAGATGAGCATGACATCAATCATATGAAGGGTGTTTTGGTGCGCGTCAGCCACGCCGAAATGGATAAGCCGTTTTATATGGCGAAAGTGCTGCCAAAAGCGCAGGTCATGAAGGGAAAACAGGGGTGGATGCTTCGAGCTGATAGATTCATGCCGTTTGACGCCGAAGCAGCGCTGCGCCTTTCAACCGACCCGCAGCTGCTTATTTTGGAACAAGACGTGTACGTGTTTAGTCAATCAAAGCTAAAAACGTTGTTTGGCTATGACGCAAAAGAGGCTGCTATCGCAGAAAGTAAGGTTCGTGAAATTATGGATGTCTATGGCTTGAGTTTTCCAGAAGGCGTGGGGTTGAACGCATTACTCAAGGGAAAGAAACAGCTCGTTCAGAAGTTGCAAAAGCTGGAAGTTGGCAAAGTTTCTCAGGACAAAGCCCTTGAGTACGCCGAAGATATGGACTTGGAGCTTATGCCTGATGATCAGGGGAAGATTATCATTATGGACGACAAAAGTCTGACAACTTTCGTAAACATCATCAACGAAGACTACTGGGAATCGCCGCTTACAGGCGAACGCTACGAGATTATCAAAAAACGCCCGCTGAAGACAAAGGACGAAACAGAGGTTTAGGTTGAACATGGGCGCAGGCAGGCCAGAAGAAGGGAAGGGCGAGCGGATGGCGCGTTGGTATCGCAACGTGAACGCGCTCGGCGCGCTTGCTTGTTTTGCTGCGGGGGCGGTGCTGACTGCGCCGCTGGCGGTCGCCGCGAATACATTAGGTGTTCTCAACCTTGCTCAAGCAGCAGGAGGTGAGGTCATCCGTCAATCTGCACAAAAACGTCACAAAAAATCTTGACACAATAAACGAAACGCCAAAACTGTCATACATTCATATGACATCTCCCCGACGCGCTCCTCAGCCAATACACCCCAACGCATTGTGTTTTAGATTGTACGGCCGTACAATCTAAAACGAAGTGGAAAACACAATGCGTTGGGGGTTGCGGGGAAGGCGGTGAGAGGTATACTGGGTTGTACGTAAGACGAAACGTACAAGCACGGAGTAAACGCATAGCGTACGGAGGGGCGAAAACATGAGACAAACACAGGCATTGCAACTGATGATGGACGGCGAGTCCATTTTTTTGACTGGTGCGCCAGGGGCGGGCAAAACGCACGTACTGAATGAGTTTATTCGGTTGGCTCGAAAACGCGGTAAAAATGTCGCAATCACAGCGAGCACTGGCATAGCAGCGACGCACATTGGCGGCAGCACAATTCACTCGTGGTCTGGGCTTGGTATTCTCGACACTTTGAGTCAGCATGATCTCGCGCGCTTGAGCGCAAAGTCAAAGCTCGTCAAGCGTTACAATGCCACGGATATACTCGTCATAGATGAGATTTCTATGTTGCATGGCCGCAGGCTTGATATGGTCAATTTACTGGCCAAGAAGATCCGTATGAACAACAAGCCGTTCGGCGGGCTGCAGGTTGTTTTGGTCGGCGATTTGTTTCAGTTGCCGCCGGTAGAGCGCGAGCGAACGGAACCAGATTTTGCCCACCTAAGTGCTGCATGGGAGGAGCTTGACCCAGTCATTTGCTATCTGACTGAGCAACATCGCCAAATGGCGGGCGATACGTTACTTGATTTGCTGGGGGCTATGCGCCAGGGTGACGTTGGCGAATATCATGAGGCTGCTTTGCAGGAGCGTTTGGCGCAAAAACCGGCGGCAACCACAGTGCTGACGCGGTTGTATGCGCACAATGTCGATGTCGATAAAATAAACGAACAACATCTCCGTGCCTTGGGGGCGGAACCAAAAACCTACCGCATGCGCGCAAGCGGTGCAGCGGCGAAGCGCGAACAACTTATGAAAAGCGTTCTTGCTCCCGAAGAGCTCGTCCTGAAGCGGGGTGCTGAAGTCATGTTTGTCGCAAATAGCCAGAGAGGAAAATTTGTCAATGGTACGCGCGGCGTCGTGATGGATTTTGTGGGCGATACGCCGCTCGTAGTAACGACGGGCGGCAAAGAGGTGCATGTCGAGCCGCACAGTTGGTCGCTCGAAGAAGACGGGCGGGTTACGGCGGAGGTGACGCAGCTGCCGCTGCGGCTCGCTTGGGCGATCACAATTCATAAAAGCCAAGGGATGAGCCTTGATGCGGCCGAAATTGACCTGAGCCGGAGCTTTGCGCCTGGCATGGGGTACGTGGCGCTTTCTCGTGTGCGAAGCATGGACGGGATTTATTTGACGGGGGTGAACCGTATGGCATTGGCAATGCATCCGGCGGTTCACGAGTTTGACAAATGGCTGCACAAACAGAGCGAGCTGCGAGCGCAAGAAACGCTCGATTTTGCTGAAAAAACCGCGTCAGAAGATGTCGAAGCGGCGCTCGATGAAGCGCTCTTCAAGGAGTTGAAAGCGTGGCGGACTCGGCAGGCCGCCGCGGAGAAAACTGCGCCCTACATGGTTTTTCATGACGCCACGCTCAAAGAACTCGCCGCGCGCCGCCCTCAGACCGAACAGGCTCTGCTAGCAATCAAAGGGGTAGGTACGGCGAAGTGGCGGCGGTATGGTGAGGATATCTTACGAATAGTGAAACGGTAATGTTTATCGTAAAACGCTCTTGCGCATAAAGAAAACCATGTGGCGACAATACCAGGAGTTTCGTGCCGCAATGGACGATTCTATACGGCTTGGAGCTCTTATGCATGAGTGCAGTCTGGTGCTGGCATTGAATCTGCTTGGCGCTAGGATACTCAAGCGTACCACTGGAACAGTCGAAGATTCTCCGCTGCTTTGTCCAGCTATACGGGATAGGCGCGGTCCTGTGTCTCGTATTGCCGGCTGGGTTATGAGTGCTTCGTCGGGCAAGTAGGGCGGCGTAGTATACTGTCTTATATGACAGAACAACACAGCAAAAGACAAGGCGGGCGAAAACCGTGGTGGCGGAAAAAGCAGCCGCGAGCAAACAGTAAGCCCAAGGGCAATTATGCGTTTATCGACAGTCAAAACCTGAACCTCGGCGTGCAGAAAATTGGCTGGAAGATGGATTGGGCGAAGTTTCGCGAATGGCTTCGAAGCGAACACAACGTTACGCAGGCGTATATGTTTATAGGCTATATGGCGGAAAATGAAGCTCTGTACGAACAGATGTATGCGCACGGCTTTCTGGTGGTGCTCAAGCCGACGCTGGAAATAAAGCAGCGGGTAACGCCCAACGAACAGCGTCCAGCACATGCCCAGTCGCCAGCAGCGAGCGGGACGGCGCGAAATAATCGGTCGGCTGAAGCTGGAGGCGGAAAAACGGAAGACGCCGAGAAGGCGCTCGTGAAGGGGAATATTGACGCCGACTTGGTGCTGTACGCCATGAAAGAGCTGCCAAACTACGACAAGGCGGTTATTGTGAGCGGCGACGGTGATTTTTTCAGTCTGGTGGAATATTTGGCGCAAGAGAAGAAACTGCTAAAACTCTTGGTGCCGAACCGGCGGTTTTCGACGCTGCTGCAGGGCTTTGATGAGTATATAGAGGGAATTGATCAGCATCGTCGAGAACTGGCGTACAGAGATTTTCGGCGAAATAAAGTGAGCGGACGGCGTAGCCGGAAGTAAACGTAGGTTGGGTTTTGTGTTGCTCGCTGCTCGGTGTTATGACCGAAGAGCAAGCAGTGCTTTTGTGTTGCGAGTGTACGCCCGAGTAGCTCGCGTAGCACTTCTTTAGCAACAAGGGAGGAATGCGGGCAAATACGAGCAGGGATAACATGTAGTTGACAAAATAGTTATGTTTTGTTATGATAGGATAGTCTTGTAAACATAAACAAGCTAAACATATCAAACATCAAATCAAAAATATGGCAAAAATGGCAAAAAAATCTAAAACACAAAAGCGGCTTCGTATGCACCCTGTGCATTTTCATGTAGGTATGTATGTCGCGATTGCAGCTCTGCTAATAACAGCAATGAAAAGTAGCGAAGGCATGATAGCTACCATATACCACGATCCAGCGCATGGCAGCGGCGAAGCGCTCGAACACACGCACTTGCGCGAGGCAGAAACCCACATTGGTCATGCTCAGCTTGGTTTCGCTCGCCCCGCACGAGTTAGCGGATCGTAAGGAGGGGCATTATGGCATGCTACGCAGGAATTTGTCCGTAAACATCCTGCGAAGGCGCTTGGGGTGTTTGTGCTGGGGGCTGGAGGTTTTTTGGGGATAGCGCATATCGCCGAATCACCAGAACCGCAAAAAACCGTATGCGTAGATCCGAAAAAAGATATCAAAGGCAGTGAATATGGCGGTACGGTGAGCGGCATAGCCGCAAGCCAATTAAATGCCGCTATAGATAAGGGTCGTGAGCAAGGTGTAATTTCGCCTGCGACCATCCCGAACTTTGGTGCGGCTCATGTAAGCTTGACTGAAGCTGTAGCAGGAGATATTGGAACTAGGTCGCTTAGGGGTGATGCTACGTACCGGATGTCTCAAAAAACTTGTGTTCAGCAAAATCCCGCAACAGGTTCTATTAATGTGACGACTCCTGAGGCTGGCACATAAGTTGTCAACCGACCGAGTGACGGGTACGTACATAAGTGAAAGGGTGGTGTGAATTTCACCACTTTTTTCACATTATGTGTATTGAAGTGGGTGAGAGTGGGTAGTAAACTGTTAGCAGTGGGTAAAAGTAGGTAGCCCGCTTCAAACAAAGGCGAACTGCCTCTCGAGTCGCCAGAAGTTTCTCTCAAGAACCTTTCGGCAAAAACTCTCCCGCGCTCGCGGCTTCCGCTGGTCTGGCAACAGACTACTGGGAACGAAAGCAAGGGCAAAAACAAACACTCACCGTACACTTAAAAAAATAACCATATGACACAGGTGGACTACTTCCAGCGCAAACTAGACGATAAACGGCGGCTAACCATACCGACCGAACTTCGCGGCACGTTTGCAAGCGGAGCAGTCATTACCCGTGGATTTGGACAGTATCTGCACCTGTACCCCAGGGATGTCTGGAATAATCTGGTTGAGCCTCAGCTGGCCGGAGACATTCTCGACGAGCGAGTTGCTGATCTCAACGTGCAATTTCGCATGGGAAAGGTCGAACAGTCGCTCGACGGCAAACAGGGGCGGATTACATTGGAACAGCACTTACTTGACTATGCCGGCATCGGCAAGGACGTCGCGGCGGTGAGTGTTGGCAAATACTGGCGTTTATTAGCAGCTGAGCAGGCATAGTGTCCTGCGGCAGCATAGAAGCACATTAACAACTAGGCGAAATCTTTGAACAGCGACCGCTGGGTCTTGATCATTTTTCATCGATCAAGCGCCATTAAGGGTAAACGTTCAAAGTTCAATGCTTGATGATCAACATTGCTCAAGGTAATGCCTTGAGGTCACCTATTCGGCAGTCAACAAGTGGATGTAAGGACAACCACTATAAAACCTTCGTTCTTTCCATAAAACACCTCCCAAAACTCCACCTCACACATAAGTCTCTCACTTTGTCTTTGGTAAGTCGGAAGTCTTACGGGATTTTTTAAATCTCAACTAAACAAATACTTCCTTACATACGGACCAAGGACGCTACAAAAACAAAAACACCAAAAAAACAAAAAGTTGGCTGCTGAGTAGGTGATTGTACCAAAACAAACACCAAAACAAACATAAAAAATAAAAACAAATACGACATGCACTATGTCACAAAGCACACACAAGCCCGTACTGCTCGAAGCGGTGCTCGCGTATCTTGCGCCAGACCGAGGTCAATCATACCTCGACCTGACAGCCGGTTACGGGGGTCACGCCACTGCCGTACTGGAGCGCACCAAAGCGCCGAAACGTATGACGCTGGTCGATCGCGATGCAACTGCGATAGCCGCGTTACAGCCTCTGGCGCAGCGTGGTGCGATGGTTCTGCATGCCAGTTTCGAAGAAGCCTCTCGCCAGCTGCAAGAGCAGGGGAAGCGCTTCGATATGATACTGGCGGACTTAGGTGTTTCGTCGTTGCACCTTGATACGTCGTCACGCGGTTTTGCGTTTCGTATAGATGGTCCGCTCGATATGCGAATGGATCAACGAAGCGAACTAACCGCCGATACTATTGTCAATAGCTATGACCAACGCGCGCTTGAAACTATTCTTCGTTCGTACGGAGAGGAGCCGAGAGCTCGCGCGGTTGCCGCAGCGATTGTACGGCATCGCCCGCTTAGCTCTACGCTTGAGCTGGCGCAGGTCATTGCCGCGGCGTTGCCTGGGCGAAGTAAAACGCACCCGGCGACAAAGAGCTTTCAGGCAATTCGCATTGCAGTCAATGATGAGCTGGGACAGCTACAGCGCAGCCTTCAGGTCTGGCTTGATTTGCTAACGCCTGGCGGCAGGCTGGGAGTGATCAGCTTCCATAGTCTAGAAGACCGCATGGTAAAGCGGGCATTTGCCGAAGTTTCAGGCGAAACCTATGATGCTGGTTTTCGTTTGCTGACAAAGCGGCCGGTACTCGCCGACGACACTGAACTTGTTTCTAATCCGCGGGCGCGCAGTGCAAAACTACGCGTTCTGCAGCGAAAATAAACAATAAAAGAAAGGGAACTCTATGCCTATACGGGTAAAAAGCAGCTCCCGGGCCTACAAAGTCCACGTCAAAGTGGTCCGATAGGGGCAAAAAGCAGGCGGAGCGATTCGCTCCGCCTGCCAAAATCAACTTGGGAGGACTGTCCTCCCAAAAGGAAAAACAAACATTATGACATATTCATCTAGCTTGGCGCTTGGGCGCCAGCAGCTCGCCGTGCGCGGGCAAAATTCGGTCAGTTTCCGTCCAGCGAGCAAACGGCTCGGACCGGTCAGTAACACGATCGTGCTGATTGTGCTGGCATGTCTGCTCGGTTTGCTGTATCTGACGCAGGTTACTAAAACCAATGCGTACGGCTATGCGCTCAATAAACTGCAGCATGAGCAGTCTGTTTTACAGGATGAGCGCGATAATCTAGCGGCCGCTTCGGCTCGCCTGCAGTCGCTCGACAAGGTCAAAAACTCTCCAGAAGCTCAGTCGCTTGTTGCAGTTGCTCCAAGTGGAACGGTAGAATAGTTGCTGTAGCTGGACATGAACACGCATGGCAACACATTTTGGCTATCAGTCTGATCCTATTCAACGTACGCGCTTTTGGTATGCGTTGATTGTCGTTGTTTTTGCGGCGTTTGTCGTAAAACTTTTTTATACGCAAATTATTCGTTATGATCACTTTAAATCGCTTGCTCTGAGTGATCAGGTGCGCGAATACGATGTTGCGCCCGAGCGCGGAGCAATCTACGCACAGCTGAACGGAAAAACCATTCCGCTCGTCCTCAACGAAAAGCGTTATACGATATTTGCCGACCCCAGTATTATCAAAAAACCAAGTGAAACGGCCGAAGCGCTTGCGCCGCTGCTCGCGGGAGATGCACCGTCCATAGAAACGAAACTGCGTACGAAGCAGACGAAGTACGTTGTACTAGAACGGCGCGTGAGTCCAGAGGTGCATAAAAAGGTGCTGGCGCTGAAGTTTCCGGGCATTGCCGCGCAGCAGGTGAATTACCGGGTGTATCCGCAGGGGACGATGGCCTCGCAGGTGCTTGGGTTTGTCAATAATGACGGCGAGGGAAAATATGGTGTCGAGCAGGCGCTGGAAAGCACCCTAGGGGGCACAAAGGGGCGGCTCAAGGCGATTACCGACGTCAATGGCGTTCCGCTCGCAGCGAGCAGTGAAAACCTGCTCATACAGCCTCAGGCGGGCGAGGACGTTGTACTGACGCTCGACATAGGCATGCAGGGTCAGGTTGAGCAGATAGTCAAAGCTGCTCAGGAGAAGTTCCACTCGAAAAATGTGAGCGCTATTGTTATGGAAACGAATACTGGCGCAATTAAAGCGATGGCAAACTATCCGACCTTCGACCCAGCAAAATACGAAACAGTGGAAGATGGCGTATTGTTCCAAAATTACAGCGTGACAAGCCCGATTGAGCCAGGCTCCATTACGAAGGTGCTGACGGTGGCTGCTGCTATAGACAGCGGCGATATCACGAAAGACACGTCGTATCACGACCCAGGGAAGTGGGTCATAGACGGCGCTAAGGTGCTCAATGTTGCCGAGGGTAAAGGCGCGGGGCCGCAGGATATGAAAAGTTTATTGAACCGCTCGCTCAATACGGGCGCAGTGTGGGTGCTCATGCAGATGGGCGGCGGTAAGCTAAACGAGAGCGGCCGCGAAAAATTGTATGACTATTTTGTCAATCACTATCGTCTGACGAAGCCGAGCGGCATAGAGCAGGGCTACGAAGGTACTGGCTACGTTTTGGGGCCAGAGGACAAAGATAACGGCGTTAATATAACGTACGCAAATATGTCGTTTGGGCAGGCTTATTCGGCGTCGGCGCTACAGATGGCAAGCGCTCTTGGGGCTATTGTCAATGGCGGAACATACTATCAACCGCGTCTTGTCGCTGCGACGCGCGATGCGGCAGGAAATACAGCGGAGAGAAAACCAGTTGTGCTGCAGCGAAATGTCGTTTCGCCGAGCACTAGCCGCAGCATGATAGAACTGCTGGACTACGTTACTCAGGGTCATGCACTCGCTGCGCCCGCCATGCGTTTCGATAGCCGCTATAGCGTTGGCGGCAAGACAGGAACAGCTCAGATTATAGACGAAAAAACCGGTTTGTACCGAGAAGATGTTTTCAATGGAACGTTCATGGGGTATGTGGGCGGCGATACGCCGCAGTATACGGTGATTGTTTACAACATAGAACCGAAAGGTTATGCCGGATATGCGGGTGCCCAAACTGGCCAGCCAGTGTTTGCGGATATTGCGCACATGCTGATCAACAATTACGATGTGAAACCGAAGAAAAGGTAACAGAAGATGACCGAAGTCACGACGATGCGCTATACTGTACGAAAAGAAAGACTAATAAGAAACGGATACGCATGGATACTCAATTACTCTCGGTGACGCTGCAGGGGTCTAGTCTGCTAAAGATTGTGTTACTTGGTATGGGTGGGTTTTTGCTGTCGATGGCACTGACGCCGCTCTATACGACTGTTGCTTACCGCTGGCAGTTATGGAAAAAACCGCGAACCGAAACGCTGACGGGCACAAAAGCAACGATGTTTATGAAGTTGCACGGTGAAAAGCATAAGCGGCACATACCAACTATGGCGGGGGTTGTTTTTATTGTGACAGTGGCGCTTTTGACGTTGAGCGCCAACTGGTCGCGCGCTGAAACATGGTTGCCGCTCACGGCTTTTGTGGGTGCGGCGTTGATTGGGCTGATTGATGACGTCATAAACTTGCGCGGAGATGGTACAGGGAAAGCTGGATTGCCTTCGAAGCTGAAGTTCCTGCTCATAACTTCGGTGGCGGCACTGGGCGGCTGGTATTTTTACTACAAGCTTGGTTTTGATGGCATGCAACTGCCAGGATTTGATCATTCGATAGTGCTTGGTTGGTGGATTATCCCGCTCTTTACATTGGTGGTTGTGGCAACGGCCAATGCGGTCAACATTAGCGATGGACTCGATGGGCTAGCGGGCGGCTTGGCGACTATTGCTTTTGCGGCCTATACCGTGATAGCGCTGCTGGAGCAGAAATACGGCATAGCTGGTTTTTGCGCGACTGTGGTCGGAGCACTTATGAGTTACACGTGGTTCAATGTTTTTCCAGCGCGATTTTTTATGGGCGACGTCGGTTCATTTGCGCTGGGAACGGCGCTGGGCGTGGTTGCGATGTATACCGACACGGTGCTTCTTTTGCCAGTGATTGGCTTGGTTTTTGTCGCGGAAGCTGGTTCGGTCATTTTGCAGATTGCTTCGAAAAAGCTCCGCGGCGGCAAAAAGTTGTTTCGGATATCGCCGATCCACCATCATTTTGAGGCAATTGGCTGGCCAGAAGCAAAAGTGACCATGCGGTTTTGGGTGATTGGCCAGGTCGCAGCGCTTATTGGGCTGGCGATCTTCGTCATGGGCCGCTACGGCTAGGAAGCGCGGGTAATTATAATGACAAACATTGTACGCAGGGATATTCAAAACCAGATCGCGTTCGGGCGGGCTGTGCGTGAAGCCGCGGCGGTAGCTAGGCGGCGGTATGATTGATCGCTCAGTTTCCTTTGCTGGCAGGCGTCCTGCGGCGGATGCGCCCCGGAAACACCGGCCGGATTATTGGCTGCTTGTTATTGCTGCTTGTTTGCTTGCGGTGGGGCTAGTTGTCGTTTATTCGATTAGTCCAGCGCTGGCAGAGTTGCGCGGGGGTAATTTTGTTGCCCACCAAATGCTGGCGATAGCGCTGAGCGTAGTGGTGTTTTTTGTAACGGCGCGGGTGCCGCTGGCGCAATGGCAGCGCTGGCAGTGGTGGCTGCTCGGTGCCGCCGTGGTAGGTACGCTTATTGCTTTGGCAACGCCGGCGGTTCCGGCTTATCCGCAGCACCGCTGGATACGCCTAGGGACGTTTTCCTTGCAGTCGGTGGAAGTGCTGAAGTTTGCTTTGCTCATCACTGTAAGCGGTTTTCTGGCTACTCGTTTTCGCGAAGGTACAATCGGCGAGTATCAAAAAACATTGAAGCCGCTCATGTTCGTCATGGCGATGGTTGGGTTTGTGGTGGCTTTTGTGCAAAGCGATCTGGGGTCGGCCGGAGTGATTGTGGCGATGGCGACCATCATGGCGTTTGTGGCAGGTTTGCCTATGCGGCATGTTATGATAATCGTGATGGCTATTGTGTTGCTGGCAGTGGTAGCAACTGCGATGACGCCGTACCGACAAGACCGGTTTACGGCCTTTCTTCACCCCGAATCAAACTGCTCAACAGACATTGGCCACCAAGCATGCCAAGCGCTGATCGCCGTGGGTTCGGGCGGTTTGATAGGACTCGGACTTGGCAAAAGCGTTCAGGCGTACGGGTATTTGCCTGAGGCGCAGAACGACTCCATCTTTGCCATTTACGCGGAAAAATTTGGGTTTGTTGGGTCTGTTGTGTTGCTCGGGTTGTTTTTGACTTTGTTTGCGCGGCTACGGTTGATTATTGAACGCGCCCCTGATATGTTTAGCCGGCTCATCGTCGTGGGCGTGCTGGCGTGGCTGAGTACGCAGGCAATTATCAACATAGGTGCTATGATAGGATTGTTGCCATTGAAAGGCATCACGCTGCCGCTGATAAGCTATGGCGGCACGAGCGTGCTGTTCGTGGGGGCTGCGTTAGGACTGGTGTTTCAGGTTTCGCACTACACGAGTTTTACGACGCGGCGCGTGACCAACACAAGGCAACGAGATAGGAATACATATGAATATAGTACTGACAGGCGGCGGGTCGGGAGGGCATATCGCCCCGGTGCTAGCCGTCGCGCATGAACTAAAGCAGCAATCGCCCAAAAGCCGTTTGACGTACATCGGGCAAAAGAATGACGGCTTGCTGGATGTTGTTCGCCAAAACGATGCCATCGATAGCGTTGAAACAGTTTCGGCTGGCAAACTCCGCCGTTATAGCGAGGAAGGTTGGCGTCAGCTGCTCGATCTAAAAACTCAGGCGCTCAATGTACGGGACGTATTTCGGACGCTATGCGGCATAGTGGAGAGCTATCGTTTGCTGGGGCGATTGAAACCGGCTGTGGTTTTTAGCCGCGGCGGGTATGTAAGTGTGCCGGTGGCACTTGCGGCGAAACTGCGGGGCGTACCGTATATTACGCACGATGCCGATAGTCTGCCGAGTCTCGCGAATCGCATTATTGCTCGCTGGGCAGCAGTGCATGCGGTGGCTTTGCCAGCCGCATTGTATCCGTATCCGAAAGAAACTATTGTGGAAGTTGGTATGCCGACGGGGCATAAGCATCGGCCGGTTACCGCCGCGATACAGCAGCGGTACAAACAAGAACTTCAGGTCGACGCATATGATGAAGTTCTCCTAGTGACAGGCGGCGGAAACGGCGCGCGGATGTTGAATGAAGCGATGGTAGCAAACGCACGCTACCTGCTGGCAACGTTGCCAAATTTGGTTATTTTTCATTTCACTGGCCGCGAGCTGGAGGCGGAAACGCGCCAGGCTTACGAAAAGCTCAAACTTGGTAAGGCGCAAGCTCGTGTACGGGTGCACGCTTTTGAGGCTGATCTGTATCGCTACTCTGGAGCGGCCGACGTCGTCGTGGGGCGCGGCGGCATGAGCAGTATCGCCGAGTTTGCTCTTCAGCGGAAGGCGTGCCTGCTCGTGCCTTCGAAGCAGTTGAGCTGGAATGTGAAAAATAGCCACAGTTTGGCGCAACAGGGCGCAGTGGTGGAGCTAACCGAAGATCAGGCAGAACAGCCAGAGCGGTTAGGGCGTACGCTTGCTGAACTGCTGCAAAACGCAGATAAACGCGCGAAGCTTTCTCGAGCAATTGCGCGGCTTGCCCATCCGCATGCCGCATCCGAGCTCGCTGAGCTTATACGAAAAACAGGGCAGGGTACGTAATGCCATGAGGTGGGGCCGTACAAAAAAAGCATCGCAGCCGCTTGTGCCTGGTCGCGATCGGCCGCAAAGACAGGGCGCAACACCAGTGTACACGTACTACAATGTTCGCCAGTCGAGTGTGCCGCTTACTGGCAGAGAGCGGCTGAGCGGCGGTGCCGAGGCGTCTGGCGGCGGGCGGCGTCAATCGCTACTACACAACGTGCTGCTTGGGGTGTATCTTCTCGTGGGGCTCGTTTGCGCAGTCAAAGTCCTAGCGGTGTCTCCGCACAGCAAAATCGTCGTAGCCGAAAACCAACAGTCGCTCGCTTTGCCGGTTGATGACTATGCATATGCTGCAGATGCAGCGCTCAAGAGTAGCTTGCTGAACCGCAATAAAATAACGCTCAACACAAAAGGTATTGCGAGTAATCTTCAGGCGCAGTTTCCGGAGCTTTCCAGTGCAGTAGTGAGTGTTCCTCTGGTGGGTAATCGGCCGGTTGTGCATGTGAGGCCGGCGCCAACGCTTTTCGTCCTGCAGTCATCAACTGGTTTTTATACGTTGTCTAACGGCGGCTACGTGCTTGCGAGGGTAGCTGTCCCGCCGGCTGAGTTGGTAAAGTTACGTGAAACGAGCGCACGTCGACCAGAGGCGGGTAAGCAGTTTTTGCCAGCGTCTACCGTTGCATTTGCGAAAACGGTTGTGTTTCAGCTAACGCAGCATAACATGGCGGTTGATAGGCTGGAACTACCTGCAGAAGCGCCCTATGAGCTGCGCGTATGGCTTGTTGGCAAACAATACTATGTGCGGTTTAATCTTCAGGCAGATGCGCTGACGCAGAGCGGGGGAGCGGTGGCTGTTTTGCAGCAGCTTGGGGCGCAAGCACCGGCCGAGTATCTCGACCTGCGTGCGCTCGGCAAAGTTTACTATAAGTAGCGCTGTTAAGCGGCGGTAGCGGGGCATAGGACTTCCCCTGACGCTACCCTATTGTAGTTCGTAAAATGTTCGGTCTTTGCGAATAATGAGAAAAAAACTATATAAAAACGTCTAAAAAACTAAATGTCAAATAAAAATAGGGAAGTCAGATAGAAAAGTAGGGGAATACTATACGAAAAAGTCAATTACGCAAAAAAGCAAATATTTTCACAATACACATGTGGAAAAGTCTTCTGGTACAACGCAAAAAGTATATCACAGTAGCGTAAAGACAAAAAAGCAAACACTATGCATGTGGCGTGCGACGGTGTGTCGCGAGTACACGGCTTGCGTATAAGGCTAGCCCAGGGTTGTTACGAGAAACGAACGCCACAGCTCGTTCTGGAGCGAGTTATTAGCAGTAACGGGCTGTCCGTGCTAGAACTCCCCCGTTTCGGGGGGTATGGCGAATCATGATAAAAACCAATATTAACGTCGCAAAATATACATTGTGCGACATATCATCATTGTTCGTTTTCCATTCACCTTGCCTGTCTTTTTGCCTAGTTTTTCGCGGTTTGTCTACGGCGCGCGTTTTCGTATAAGTGCATTGCCCCGCCCCCGCGCTGTTTGTGCGAATGCGGCCGCCTTGCAGCCTGCACTTGCTCTACCGAAACCACATATCTTTTGTTCGTATTTTGTACATAAATGGTAATGGTAGACATCGCTCTGCACAGAGACGCTACGACTGAACTGAGCGTGGCGGTACGGTGAGTTCTTTTAGGGTGTATTGACGTATTGCATTGCGCGAAGAAAAATCGATCTTCAGCATGTTTGCTGCTATCTGTCCCGCTTTTAGCATGTATGGCGCTAAAGGTTCCAGCGTAACGTTCTCGTAGTCTATATAATTGCCGCCGTCGAACTCAGGTTTGTCGAAAAGGTCTGCAGCATTATAGCGTGGAGGGGCGAGTACGCTATACCAGAGACCAGTTATTAAGCCGACGGGTGTGGCGGATTTGGTTGCAGCTTTTAACCCATCAAGTGCTATAGCAACAGCTGTTGCGGCCGTCTCCCCTCTAACGGTGAATTCGTCGATAACTAAAACCGTTTCTGGCTTTTTGGTGCGAAATACTTCGGCTAGTCGCTCGGTTTCTTGAGGAGAATTATCAGAATTACCGCGTGGATCTACATGACCGTAGGATAGGTCATGTATGTTTGTTTCGGTAGCAAATCCGCGTACAGCATCGGCGCAAGGTATTGCACTGCGTGCGGTGGGAAGTACTAAGCAGCCAGGCTTGAGCACGTTTGCTTTCATGGCGTCTCTCATCTGTGCCGGAAATGAAGCGTCGACGTGAGCTAGTGGTCTGGGCGTAGTGGCCACCCCTGCTTCAGTGACTTGAAAGCAGCTTGGCTCGGAGGGATCATACAGGTCTAAGAGGCTCTTTGCATATCTTAGCCCTGCGGGACCGGTTAGGTCGTCAAAAAGCTCACTGGGCATTTCTTCCAGAGGAAAGGTGCGTGGCAAGAGAAGATCCTATTCGCTGAGTTCGTAGGTGGCTTTGGCGACGCGTTTGAACTGGGGTTTGCTCTGGAGATTTAGAAGAATGGTAGTTTCCTTCACGAAACGGCTTTTCAGGACGCGCTGGACGATTTCGTCACGGTGTAGCGGTTCTTTGGCTTCGCGCAGGACCTCGCTGATGATGTCTGCAACAGTGCCCTTCTGATAGCCCCACTCTTTCAGGGCGTAGAGACCGCGACCAATCAAAACGAAGCGCTTGTCCTTGATGAGTTCATTGTGTATGGCTTGAGTGGTGACGTCTTTGCGCTTGAAGTCGCTGGCTTTGATAGCTTCGGCGATTTCGTTGAAGTGCATGTGCTTCTTATGTTCGCTGAGAATAACGTAGATTTTGTCGCGAATGTTCTTTGGGTTGACGGTTGGCCATCGGACGAGACCCCAGCGGCCGTTGAGAGTCGCGAGCTGTTTGCTGATGCTGGCGAGTGCGGCGGCGTAATCGTTTGACTCAAAACCGGCGAGTTTGGCGAGATTTTTCTTCTCGACAGGTTTGCCAGCTTTCTTTATTGCATCTACGACGCTGCCGACTTCTTTTTTCAGCTGTACGACATTGTGTATACTGCCCGTCCCTGCTGCCTGAAAGTATGTGTCATCTTCTGAGACAACAGTAACGTCTGGGCATAGCTCGGTCAAAAATGCCAAGCGAGATTGGTCGGTGCGGGTGTTTTCGGCGGTTAGTTTTTCTGCTAGGGCGGTTATGCGGGCTGTCTCCCCTGCTTCGCCGAGCGAGTGCAAGATAGTTGACTGGATATCGCTGATGTGAGGCAATTCGGTGCCTGTTTGGCGCAACTTGGTCATAACGGACTTTTCAAGCTGGCGGACGCGTTCGCGAGTGATGCCAAGTAATTCGCCGATTTGCTCAAGCGTTTCCTTGCGGTCAAACAGACCGTAACGTCGGGAGATGATTTCTCGCTCTCGCTCGCGATCAATGCTGTCGAGGATGTCTTGAGCGATTGCTTCAGTGTTGATAATGGCAGTGTTCTCTGTCATGATTACCTCTACTATAAAACTTTTGATATACAAAGTCAACAACTTTTTACGAAATTGGTTCGTAAATCACCACTTTTCGTTGCTGCTTACCTCACAAAGTGCCTTTGTAACACTTATTGTAGCACAAAAATTGACTTACATACAGACCCCATGTTGTAAAAGTTAATAAGCTCATGGTTTGCCTGTGGACAAAATGAGGAGGATAATGCGCAGATCTCACGCCCATGCGGCCGGCTGTAGTAGCTGGCTTTGGCTGTGTCGCCGCAGAGCAGAGATGCTGTCGCAAACTGTGGCTGTGCAGCGGGCGGTAGCTCTTGCCTATCGAGTAGATTTTTTGCGGCGGAATGGGGGGCGCTTTTTTGCGGCAGGAGCATCAGCTAAGAGTTTGAGCGCTTGTTCGTGGGTGATGCTCGCGGGGTCGGTATCTTTGGCGATCTTGGCGTTTTTTTTGCCGTCAGTGACGTATGGTCCCCACCTGCCCTTCAGGACTCGTACGCCATCGCCGAAGTTCGTAATGTTTTTTTCGGCTTCGCTGCGTAGTTTTTCGGCGTAGAGTGTGCGGGCGGTGGCAAGGTCTATATCGTGCGGGTCGTGCGGTTTGATACTGACGAAAAGTTTCCCTATTTGTATATATGGCCCAAAGCGACCGATGTTTGCCTTTATGTCTTGCCCGTCTTCGGTTTGACCAACGAGGCGGGGTAGCTCAAACGCTTTGAGGGCTTCTTCCAGCGTGACACTTTCAACAGACGTATTTCGGGGTAATGGCGCATTTTGCGGTTTTTCTGCGCCCTCGCCGCCGACGCCGAGCTGAAGATAAGGGCCAAATCGTCCAAATTTTGCAATGATAGGTTTGCCGCTTTTCGGGTCGCGACCGACTTCCCTGGCCTGCGCGACACTAGCGCGGTCTATGCTGCCGCTTTTGGCAACCAGGGCGTGAAACGGCTCGTAAAAATGCGTGAGCATGGTGTTCCGCGGGAGTTTTGCTTCGGCGATATCGTCGAATTCTTCTTCGACTTTGGCGGTAAAGCCGTAGTCAATGACTGGCTCAAAGTACTGGCTGAGAAAGTCGGCGATAAGCTGACCGCTCGGCGTGGGCACGAGCTTGCCTTTTGTTGCACCGGTGTTTTCGGTGACCGTTTCTCTCGTGATGCGCTGTTTGCTGTCGGTGGCACGTGGGTCGAGTGTGAGCTGAATAACGTCTCGCGGACGTCCTTCGGAATCGCCTCGTTCAACGTAGCCTCGCGTTTGTATAGTGCCAATGATGGTTGCGTAGGTGCTCGGGCGGCCAATGCCGAGCTCTTCGAGTTTTTTCACGAGCGAACCTTCGGTGTAGCGAGCGGGCGGACGGGCAAACACTTGGCGGGCGCTGGCAGTTGTCAATTGTAGTTTGTCGCCAGAGGTAAGCGGCGGTAGCGTGGCGTCTTCTTTGTTGCGGCCGTACACTTTCAAAAAGCCGTCAAATGTAATGACTTCGCCTTTAGCTTCAAAGGCGGGCGCTGGCGCTTTCGTTTCCATGCGATGTTCTAGTTTTGAATCTTCGGCGCTAATGGTGATGGTGGTTTTTTCTAGACGCGCTGCCGCCATTTGCGAGGCGAGCGTGCGGCGGCGGATAAGGTCGTAGAGCTTTTGGTCGCTCGAGTTGCTGCTCGCCACCTCAAGAGCCATATTGGTGGGTCGAATGGCTTCGTGGGCCTCCTGAGCGCCTTTTGCTTTCGTCCGGAATGTGCGGACCTGGACGTAGTCTTTGCCGTACGTTTTTTCGATGTAGCTGGCCGCCGAAGCAACAGCTTGTTTGCTTATGTTCATTGAGTCGGTTCGCATGTAGGTGATTTTTCCGGACTGGTAGAGTTTTTGGGCGGCTGCCATGGTGGCGCGGCTGCCGAAACCGAGCTTCGCATTCGCCTCTTGCTGAAGCGTGCTTGTGGTAAACGGAGCGCTGGGGTTACGTGTGCCGGGTGATTTTGAAACATTGGCGGCTGAGAACGTTGCGTCTGCAAGCGTTTCGAGAAAGTCATGGGCTGTTTGTTCGGCGTCAAACCGCCGCGGCAGTTCGGCGGAAAAGGTGTCGCTAGCGTGGGTAAACTCAGCCGTTAGTTTAAATTGTGCGCTGCCGGCAAACGCCTGAATTTCGCGCTCGCGTTCGACGAGTAGTTTTACGGCGGGGCTTTGCACGCGTCCAGCACTTTTGCCGCCCGGAACTTTTTGCCATACTACAGGGCTGAGCTCAAACCCGACGATACGGTCGAGGATTTGCCGCGCCTGCTGCGCTTGCACGAGCTGCATGTCGACTGTGCGCGGATGTTCTATGGCTTCAGAGATAGCGTTTTTGGTTATTTCGTGAAAGACAATTCGCTTGGTTTTGTCTGCGTCAAGCCCCAGCACTTCGCAGAGATGCCAGGCAATAGCTTCGCCTTCGCGGTCTTCGTCGGTAGCGAGCCAAACGGTTTCGGCCGCTTTCACGGCTCGTTTGAGTTCGGCGATGATCTTTTTCTTTTCTGGATCTACTTCGTATGTGGTTGCAAATCCGTTTGGAATATCCACGGGGGGAGTGCCGTCTTTGGTCTTTTTTGGTATGGCGCGAATATGTCCGACGCTGCTCAGTACCGTGAAGTCACTGCCGAGGTACTGCTCGATGGTTTTTGCTTTGGCCGGACTTTCTACGATAACGAGATTTTTTGCGGTTTTTGCCATGTAGACACTACTTTACTTACTATGTTGCCGACGTGCAAGCATAGCTGTCCGAACCGCGTCTGTCAACAGTGGTTTTGGTTTACGGATCGAGCGGCGATTGCTCGCCGAGCTGTCAACACGGCGAGCGATATGGCTTGTTTGCTATGCCGTTCTGTCCTGTGTGCTTGCTTGGCGCTTGGCTGTGGGGTTGACGGCTTATGCCGGCGCCCAATGATTGTTTCCGAGTGGATTGATTTTCCCAGAGAGTTCAAGCATGGTGAGGGTTTGGCTAAACTGCGTAGGTGTTAGGCCGCTTTCCATTAATAAATCGTGGGCGTCGCTGACGCCGTTGTACAGGAGATCTAGTAGTAGCTGCTCTTCTGGGGTGTCTCCTTTGTGTATGTACGTTGTTGTTGCGAGGTTTTTCGCACCGAGCACAAAGAGAATATCTTCCAGAGATGTCACTGGTGTGGCGCCTGACTTTATGAGTTGGTTGCAGCCTACGCTGTTTGGGCTGGTGATGTTGCCTGGTACGACCATGACATCTCTGCCCTGCTCCATAGCAAAACGGGCAGTGTGTAGCGTACCACTTTTGTCGGAGGCTTCGGTGATGAGTAGTGCATCGGCTAGTCCAGCGATGATGCGGTTGCGGGCGACGAAGTTTTGTTTCAGGCTCGGCATACCTTCGGGGTACTCTGAGATAATTGTTCCACCCTGCTCAAGCAGTTTGCGCGCTAGCGAAGTGTTGCTCGCTGGATATATTTGATTGAGGCCGTTTGCCAGCACGGCAATGTGCAGGCCGCCAGACTGTGTCGCTGCCTGGTGGGCTACCGCATCAACCCCAAGGGCAAGCCCGCTCACGATACTGATGTTTCGTTCGGCCAGTGCAGCCGCTAGTTGCGTTGTGACGATTTTGCCATATGGTGTTATGGCGCGGCTGCCAACGATGGCTACTCGCGGACGCTTTAGCCATGCGGCTGGCTCTGCTCCTAGGTAGTAGAGTTCTTTTGGCGGCGAGGCAATATCCTTCAATACAGAAGGATAAGCATTATCGTTTAATGTAACTTTTTTTACTTTCATACCAAATAGTGAAAAAGTATTGACAATATGACACGTTTTTGCTAAAATGGCAACTCATAAGCGTTGTGCACGCTTGCGTGAACGACACTTTCGCACCTTATATTACCCCATTCTAACTGTTCTTGTGCAGTAGCGCGAGAACAACTGTTAGATTGTTTTAGAGCGTGCCACTGTCTGCTAGTAAGCGGATGGCAAAAGTTGTTACCCTCCACTTTTCTTTTTTTCGACATCTCGTCGAGTAGACGTTCTAAAACAAACTAACCCCTTTAACTAGGACCTTGGCGAAGCCGTTGGCTTTGCGAAGACCCCAGATAAGGAGTGAGCCTGAACGGTTCCCCGCGCCGCGTGCGGTGGGGAGACACGTCACCGTAGACTTCATAGGTGTATCGATGTTTCGCTGTCTGAGGGTGGGTTGAAGGGTGGAGGGAGATCACTTCGGTGGTCTCCATAAATGGCCTTACAAGCGGTGCCCACCCCCTCTTGTAAGGCCTTTTGTGTTTTTTTGAGTGTGAGTACCTTGCGAGGGTTGCCGCGCGGATCGGTTTTGCGCAATGCGCCAGACAGCTGCCAAGTGACCAATCGAGGCTTCAGCTCGGCGTCATCAGCAAGAAAGCTGGCGCGCTTGTGCCGTTCCAGAGGGCGACCCTGAGGATTTCTTGAGCTGCTTCATTGATGTCTATGGTTTCTGGCTCTGCCGTGTCGGACCACGTGTTTATTGAGCCGCTGGCGATCAACGAATAGTCCCACGGCCGGCCTTTGTCTTCTAGTCGCAGCGACTCAACCATCCGATTGATCGCCATCTTGGCGACACCGTACGGACCAGAACCGTCGTTGGGCTCAAACGCGTTTTGCCCCAGAAGATACACGACGCGTCCAGATGCAAAAACTTCCTGAGCCGCAATAGTCGTGTTGAGTGCGGTAATAAAATTGGCATTCCACATGTCTCGAAACACCTCGGCAGTCCACTCGCTTACCTCTAGACTGACATATTTTCCCGCGTTTGCGATGACCGCGATATTTGATGATTGCGAGTCGGCGGCAATCGCCCGAAAGCCTGCTTTGACCGCTTCGGGGTCTTCGAGGTCGGCAATGATTTTCTGCGTCCCGGAAGAAACCTCGTCGTCGTCACTTCTGACTACCCCATACACGTGATATCCTGCGTCGCTGGCTACGCGTGATAGCTCGCGCCCAAGCCCTCCTGCCGCGCCGGTTATAACTAGAGTAGGTTTTTGCTGATCGGCCATTTTTCTCCTTGATTACCTCAACGTTCTTTTCGTAGTATAGCACCGTCTAGCGGACCCTCGTGTTACGAACACTGTGTTTGAACTGCGGACGTGGCGTGGAAGCTGCGTGACTCAACAAAGATAGCTATAAAAAGCTGCGTGTGTCGGGGGTGAGAGGTGAGCCATAGGCGAGTTCGCTGAGGGTGGCGTTGGTTTCACGCAGAAGCTTCGGTATGTTTTCCTGCTCTTTTGCGCTGAATGTTTGGAGAACGAAGTCGGCGGAATCGATCTGCTCAGGTTTTTTGGGTCCGACCCCTACGCGCACGCGGCCATAGTCTTCACTGCTCAAGTGTTTTGTGATGTTTTTGATGCCATTATGACCAGCGCTGCTGCCGCCGCGGCGCAGGCGAACTTGGCCGAAATCGACCGCTACGTCATCGTACACGACGACGACTTGTTCGAGGTTGAGCTTATAAAAATGCAGTACGGCCTGTACGGCTTCGCCGCTGAGGTTCATAAAGGTCTGGGGCTTGCACAAGATAACACGGGTGTCGCCCACGGTTTTGGTGGCTAGCGTGCATTTCATGTCTGTTTTATTCACCCACGGCTCAAAATCGTTTGCGGCGGCAAAGGCGTCAAGACAAGCAAAACCAATGTTGTGCCGCGTGCCGTCGTACTCGCGGCCAGGGTTACCGAGCCCGACGAGCAGAAGGGTTTTGTTCATGCCGTAGGTCGTGAAACTCAAACGACTTCCGATTTCGGGGCGTTTTACGAACAAAGCCATAGACTTTTTCCTCCGAGTTGGGTTGCTTCAGTTTTCCTTAGCGCGAACAGGGATAGCGTCGCCCTTTCTGTTGGGCGATGCGGTCGCCTTCCCTGTTGTTTGGTTTTTTGCGCTTGGATCATGTCTTTCTCATTTTACCGCTTCGTTTTTTATTTTTCACGATTTTTCGTTGTGTGCCGGATCGGGGTGCTTTGGTTGGGCTATTGCCGTGTTTGTGGCGGCCTTCTTTTTCGATAAACCACAGTTGCACAGCTGTGCCATCGAAGTTCCATTCCTGTCGGAGTTCGCGCTCCATGTAGCGCTTGTAGCTCCAGTGAAGAAAACGAGTGTGAGCGCCAAATATCTTGAAAGCAGGCGTAGGGTTGTCTGTTTCCTGAATCATGTAATTGAGCTTTGGGGCGCGGTTTTTGAGTCCGGCGGGCGGGTGTTTTGCGGTGATGCTTGCGAGCCAGGTGTTTAATGCGCTGGTGGCGATGCGAGTCCGCCGATGCTCCGCTACTTGGAGCGTGAGGTCGAAAATTTTGGTGACATTTTGCCCCGTAAGGCTACTAGTAAAGATGAGCGGCGCCCAGGGGACGAAACTAAAGGCGTCAGCGATCTGCGGGGCGAGGGCGTCTCTGGTGTAGGCATCTTTTCCTTCTACGCTATCCCATTTACTGACGACGATAATGAGTCCCTTGCCCGCTTCCTCTATCATGCCAGCGATTTTTTGGTCGAGGCCGGTGTTGAGCTCGTTTACGTCCATGAGGAGTAAGCATACATCAGCTTGCTCTATGGCGGCGAGGCTGCGAATGATGCTGAAATGTTCGATTCCCCGTCCGATTTTTCCGCTGCGGCGAATACCAGCGGTGTCTAGTAGCTCAATTTCGCGGCCTTCGTAACGAACGCTCGTGCGGTTGACATCGCGGGTAGTACCGGCGCGGTCAGCTACGATGGCTTGCTGTTTTTTTGCTAGGGTGTTGAAAAGCGCGCTTTTACCGACATTTGGGCGGCCGAGCAAGGCGAGCTTTACCTTGTTTGGGTTGTCGCTGAGGACTTTTTGTGGAATTTGTTGCGCGAGCGTGTCGAGCAGCTGTGAAATACCGCGATTTTGCGTGGTGCTGGTTGGAAAAATGTGGCGAATACCGAGCCGGTCGAACCCCTGTAGGTCGTGTCCGCGCGCTTTATCTACCTTGTTGACGACGAGAAAAACTGGTTTGCCGCTTTTGAGGGCGATTTTGGCAACGCGGCGATCTTCCTCGCCGATAGGCACGTTGGCTTCTACGACCACCCATATGATATCGGCGCTGTCGGCCGCCTGAGTAATCTGTTCTTGAATGGTAAACTCAAAGTCGTCTTCGGCGGTTTTCATGCCAGCGGTGTCGACTAGCCAAAAATCGAAACGGTTTTTAGCGGAAGACTCGTGAGACGAAAGAGGCGCGCTGGAGTTGGCAGGCGTATCGCCTGCGGTGGTGTTTGGGCGGTTGTCGTGCGGCGCAGACCACGAGGCTTTCGCCCATACGCTATCTCGCGTGGTGCCTGCTTCTTGCGCTACAATGGCTTCGCGCCGTTCGAGTACGGCGTTGAAAAGACTGCTCTTCCCCACGTTTGCCCGCCCTACTATGGCCACAATCGGTAATTTACTACTCATTCTTTCCAGTATAACAGCGGTCATGTACTGGCGCCAATTACACCTGGACGGTACAATATGCGCCAATTTGCAAATCTTTGAGGGCGTAGGGGCCGAAGTGGGTGCGGTGGAGTGTGGTGACGGTGTAGCCGAGGGCAGCGAAACTGCGGCGAATTTGGCGATTGCGGCCTTCCTGCATGCGTACTTCGTACGTAGGATGTCTATGACTCATGTTTTTTGAGTCTTGTCTTGTGATAGTAAAACGGGAGAGGCCGTCTTCGAGCATGATACCGCGGTCGGTGATTAGCTGTTGATGATGGGGCTGGAGAGGTTTGTCGAGCGTGATTTCGTAAACCTTTGTTTTGGCGTATCGGGGATGGGTTAGCTGGTTGGCGAGGTCGCCGTCGCTTGTTAAGAGCAGTAGACCGGAAGAGTCCTTGTCGAGGCGGCCGACAGGCTGCAGGTGCTGGTATTTGGACGGCAAAAGTGCAAAAACGGTTTTACTACCCTGCCCGTTTCGCGAGCAAACGTACCCTGTGGGTTTGTTGAGTATGATAGTCGTGTGGGTGGCGGCTGGGGTGAGTCGTGTGCCGTCCAGACATACTGTATCCGTTGGCTGCACCTGGGATCCGGTTTGGGCTACGCGGTTATTTATCGTTACGCGGCCGTCGGTGATGGCGGCATCGGCCGCACGGCGGCTGAGCGACGAAGTGTACGCCACATACTTATTGATACGCATAACACTAGTATACTGCGTTTACTGCTAGATGAGCTTATATGTTTAGAGCGCGATGCTGTTCGGGTCGTCTGCGGCGGGCTGCTGAACGGGTGGTTGGGGTGCAGCGGCGGGCTGCTGTGGTGTCGCTGGCTGCTGAGTTTGCTGGGTGGGTTTTTCTGGAAGGCCAGGTGCTGTTGCTGGTTGGTTTGTCGGTTGAGTAGGTGTTGTACCTCCTACGACTGCTTGTGTGTTGGTAGCCGCGTTAGCCTGCTCTTTGGCAGCTTCTTTGGCGAGAAGCTCGTCTAGGTTGGGTCCTTTCGTGATGTCGTTGAGAGGTTTTATAACCTTTTTTCCGGCGACGGTTACTTGTTCCGAGTCGTCGTCGGCGGGTGGCGGAAGCTGAGGCGATGCGGGTTTTTCCTCGGTCGGTTGCGCAGCTGCGGCTGGCGTGACTGATTCAGTATCTGATGGAGCTGCCTCGGCGGGTTGTGTTTCTGGTGTTGGTGCTGTTTCTGGCGCTGGCGTTGCGGGCGCTGGCGTTGCAGCGTCGGACGGTTGAGATTGGTCATCGCCAGACACTACGACAGGAATGGATTTTGCAGGTGCGGTCGGGGCGGGTTCTGTTGCTGGTTCTGGCGTTGCTGCGGGAGTAGCTTCGGGGGCGGGGCTGTTCGTGGCGGCTGGTTCTTCCCCGGGTACTGTTTTTTGGCTGGGGGGTAAAGCTGGCGCGGGCGGCTCATTGACGGCGGCCGCTAAGTCTTCGACGGCTTCTGTGAGGGTTTGTTCGTTAGCTATTTCGTTTTGCTCGGCAGATGGAGCCGCGGGGGCTTCGGTCGCGGGGGTTGGCTTTGTCGTTGTCTCTGACGTTGAACCCGTTGCTGATTCTGTGGTTGGCTCTGTGGTTGGCTCGGGAGCTGTCTCTGCCGTAGGCTCTGTTGCTTGTGCTGTCGCTGTTTCTGGAGCTGATTCTGTCGCCGCATTGGCAAACGAGGCGATTTGCGAATCTATAGTCGCCTCTTCGGCGGCGAGTGTTTGCTGATCTGCTGGAGGCGTAATACTAGCGGGTGTCTGCGGCTGCTCTGCGGTGGCTGGCGTGTCTTGCGCTGCCTCCTGTTCGGGACTGCTCGGGCTTGCTGGCGACTGGGGGTCTGTCGGGGGTGTTGATTCGGGTGTTTCTACTGGAGGAAGCACGGGTTCTGGTTCGGGGGTGGCGGTGTCTTGGCTTGCTGCAGTTTGCGTTGAGCTTGTTTGGGCGGGTGCTTCTGGCGCAGGACTTTCTGCGGATGGCGCTGGCGTGGCTGGTTCTGGCGCCGACAGAGTCGGCTCGGAGGGTTGCGTTTCTGGCGTTGGCGCTGGTTCTGGTTCCGTGGTCGCTGACTGCGCGTCGGGTTGGTTTGTAGCTGCAGTAGGGCTGGCTATTGCCGCTGGTTCTGCTGGATCGGGCGTATCTACGGTCGCCGCTGGATTATCACTACTGTCGTCTTGGGCTGCGGTTGGTGCTGGATCGGTCTGCGGCTGGGTAACAACCGGTTCTGTTTGTTCGGGAACGGCGGCTGGGTCTGCTGGGGATGTTGGGGCGGTTGCTGAACCTGCTGCTACCGCTGGATCTGGCGTTGTCGCGGCCGCCGCGCCAGTAGCGGCAGCGGTGGTGGCAGAAGTATCATCTGCGGGTGCTGGCGTAGTGGTTTTTGTGTCGCTCAAAAGCTCGCGGGCACAGTTGACGATATCCTCAAGAGTAACCTGTGACTTTACGAGGTACTTGTCGGCGCCGAGTCTGCCAGCGCGTGCTTGGTCTTCGGCCTGCCCCAGCGCGGTTAGCATGATGACTTTGGTGTTAGCAAGTTCGGGTGTGGCGCGTAAAATATCGAGCATTTCAAACCCGCTTATGCGCGGCATCATAACATCGGAAATGACGAGATCAGGACGTTGCTGTTTTGCAACAGAAAGAGCCTCTTCGCCATTTTGGGCGGTGACGATCTCATAGCCTTCTGCGCTCAGGCGTGCTTGATAAATTTCTCGTAAATTGTTGTCGTCTTCGACGAGGAGTAGTTTTGCCACGGTGTACCCTTATACCCTTGCTTCGTGAAAGTGCTTATAGTTTGTTACCTAGGCAGTATATCACGCTGCTGCCGTTGTCGATACTGCTGATGAAGATGAAGGTGTGATGGTTTTTGTGTCGAGCGGTGCGACTGTCTCGGCTGCCATGAGTTCTTCGGCTTTTTTCGATGTGAGGCGCGGAATGTTTATGTAAAACGTGCTGCCCTTGCCTAGCTCGCTCTCAACCCATAATCGCCCCTGGAACAACTCGACGATTTTGCGGCAAATAAACAAGCCCAGTCCGGTGCCGCCAATGGTGCGGGTCGCGCTATTATCTACCCGATAAAACTTCTGGAACAGATGTGGAACATCTTCTGGTGGGATGCCTGCGCCGGTGTCGCGAATATAAATCTGTACGACATCGTTGTTGCCAGTTAGTCCGAGGCTGACTTTGCCCTCTTCGGTGTATTTACAGGCGTTATCAAAGATATTGGTAATAACTTCGCGCATGCGGTCTGGGTCGACCTGTACGTAATACAGCGGCCGCACGATTTTGTTCATGTCATGAGCCTTGCCATTGCCACTGGCGTCTTTTATATCTGAATTGCCAAATAAAAACTCCATAAATAAACCCTTTTTTTCGGCCGAAAATCGCAGGTCTTGTGCGAGCTGTTCCAGAAAAGCACCCATTTCGGTGACGCGCGGGTGGTTTGTGAGGCGGCCGTCTTCGGCCTTGGCACTGGTGAGGAGATCTTGAAAAAGCTGGCCGAGATGTTTGGTACTGCTGTGCGCTTTTTCTAGATAGTCGCGGGCGCGGTTATCTATGGTGGCAACCTTTTCATTGAGGGCGAGGCTGAGGTAGCCTTCTATGGCCGCAACGGGGGTACGCATCTCGTGACTGGCGGTGCTAATGAATTCGGCACGCTGATTTTCTTCGGCGCGCTCTTCGCTCACGTCTCGGAAGATTGCCACAAGACCAGTGCACTGTTTTTTGTCGTCTATGAGGGGTGAAACGCTGAAATTTGTAGCAACATTTGTTGCGGCTTTTGTGTTGATGCTGACAGTGTTGTCCCGGAGCGGCTGACTGGTTGCGAAAGCTTTGGCGAGCGGGGTTTGCTCGCTTGTAATGGTTTCTCCCTTGGCGCTGACGAACTTCAATACTGAGTGCCAGTCGAGTCCTTCGGCTTCCTGTTTCGTCCAGCCGGTGATGTTAACGGCGCCTTGGTTAAAGTGGCGAATGATTTGTTGTTCGTCTATGAGTACCACGCCGTCCTGAATAGCGCCGAGTATGATATCTGACTTTTCTCTTTCGTTCCGTAGTGAGCGGGCGAGCTTATTGGTGACCTGCGAGCCAGATCCGTTGCGCTTGATAGCAAGCACCCACCCGATAATACCGAGTGTTACCACTACCAGTGCCCCACCGCCGATTACTATGTATTCTTGCATGGTCTAAATCGCTTATGTCTAGTATGTGTTTTTTCCCTGTAAAAAGCAAGCGGATGAAGGGAGTATGCAGTCGGTTTTGCAGCCGCAAGTCACCGTGTGAAGTCTGCCTAAGTAAAACGCCCAGTCTAGCGACTGAGCGTTTTACTTGGTGACCCCGGCGGGGTTCGAACCCGCGATCTTCTGGATGAGAACCAGATATCCTGGACCACTAGACGACGGGGCCGGGTTGCCTTGCTCAATTTTCGATGTGCAATTTCCAATTGGGCTTCAACAGATTACCACAGCTGTCACCTACTGTCTATATCACTTGTGGTACGGCAGGTGTGCGTTGATTGTGCTGGCGCGGTAGAGAGCTTCGAGGGTCGCGACCATAGCAAGGTCGTGCGGTAGCGTCAGGCGGCTGAGCGACCACTGAAAGTCTGCAGTGTCGCGCACGGCTTGGGGTAGGCCGTCTGGTCCGCCAATGACAAAACATAGCTCCCTGCTCTCCAGCTCGCGTTTACGTAGAAATGCTGCCAACTCCTCAGACGTATGTTGCGTACCTTGTATCTCCAGTGCCACAACGGTCGCGCCATGCGTTTTGCTCGTAATTTTCGCGGCGTCGTTCGAGTGTCTGTCTGCCAGATGCGTGATGCGTAGTTCATGTAGGCGCGCCATGCGTTTTGCGTATTCCTCAAATCCTATCTGCGCATATGCGAGCTTCGGCTTGCCTATGGTCAAAATGTGTATCTTCATCTAGCTCAGTATAGGGCAGAGATATCCATCGTCAAAGGTGCACGTTTTCCTTAGTTCGGCCAGGCTTACGCGTTTGGTGTATGTTGGTCGAAAATCTCCCCTTACATCTGATCCCCTCAGCCGCATACTCCTAGTCTGCAAATAGAACCTAAAAACATCCTCACTTCCGCCCAACTTTTTTATGCTATCGCATAGAAAAGTAGGATGGTTGGTGGGCTTGGGGGTTAGAGGTGGATGATGGCGAGGTTGTGGGTTGTGGTGATGGTTTGGGGGTTGATGTGTTCGTGGACGGCGCGGGCTACGCCAGGAAGTGCTTCGCGTGAGTAATCGTCTATGACGATGGTACTGCCCTTTTGCATGCGCGGTAGCACAAGGCGAAGCGAGTCGCGAATACTTTCGTAGAAATCGCCATCGAGGAACGCAAACGCAATGTCGTTCGGTACGTCGTTTGCTCTGAGGCCTGCGAACCATCCTTTATGAATGACGGGCGGTCGTAAACCGGCTTTCTGAAACTCGCGTAAAAACTGTTTTTTGCTCGCTGCGAGTTCTCCTGCGGTAAAAGATTCTCCCGCTGCCGACGCGTCTTTTGTGGATTTTGGCGGCAAACCAGCGAAGCTGTCGTATACGTGAAACGTTCTCGGGGATGATTGGCCGCGTGCATCGAGCAGGCGGCGAATAAAGAGGCTGGTCGTGCCGATGTAGCAGCCGAACTCGACGATGTCGCCCGCAGTGCCGCGAGCCAGAACTTTGTCTAACTCATGGAGGATAGTTGCAATCTGGGGCTCGCTCACTTGGTCAGAGATGAGAGAATGTTTGGCGAGGAGTGACGGGACTAGATCGGGCATGTCAATATGTTGATGATTTGCCGCCACCGGCATGTATGTAGCGGTGATCGATGAGTTGATTGCTGGTTTGGTGCTAGAGTGTTTGCCATAGGTGGTCAAAAAGCTCTTTTTGAAAATGCGTGACGCCTGGGTTGTCAATGACAATGGCGGAAAGGACATTTGCTTCGTCCATGGTGATGAAAGCAGTTTTCTCGCCATAGATGAGCGTGTAGCAGTTTGGTGCTTCGCCGCGGGTGGCGAGTAGTTGTTTGCGCTCGCTCAGGTCATCACCGCTGCTGCCCGTGCCAACACCTATAACGCGTACGGCAATGCCGCTGGCAATACGTCGTTGCGTAAAGTTTGGAAAATTTTGGTACATGTACTGGCGGACGCGTTTCGTGGAAATGACGCGGTAGGCTGGATGTGCTTGCTCGCGGCAAGTGGCCAGTACGTCGCGCAAAATGGCTGCTACGCCTTCATGATCTTCGTAAAACATGGCAAACGAAGCGCTGTTTGTAACTTCTTCGTCTGGCTTGGGTAGCTCTGCGATGTACGTTTCGGCCATCGCGCGTGCGGCTACGGCTTGTTCCTGGCGTTCGCGCAGGAGCTCTATGATGACTTCTGGGTTGCTAGCGGTGTAGCGGCGTTGCTTACCGACTTCTATGGAGCCGACAAGCCCTCGCTCTGCGAGCTTTTTCATGCTTTCATACACGCTGCCTCGGTTGATGCCCGTGGCGGCGGCGATCTTCCGCAGACTGCTGCGCGGACTCGCTACTAGCGCCTCGTATACGCGTTTGTCACGAGTTTCTAAGCCAATTTCCTCAAAACGAAACGTTTTCGTCATACGTAAGGTGTATTTTAGCACGAAATCTCTTTTTTCTGTCAAAAAATATACGCCGGATTTAGATTGAAAAAAGATCGATATAGGGTAATATGACATGCATAGGTAATAAGAGGTCGTATATGCCGCTAGGGATTAATTACGCACAGGGTTGTCATCCAGGTCCTGATCTCGCCCGAGGTTCGACCGTGCCAGTCGGCGGTTTGGTTGAGAGCGTTAGCGGTTTTACGGGTCTCAATGAGTCTGCTCGTCGTATTGTACAAGCTGCCTTGGATACTGCCTTATCAGAGGAATCCTCGCCTAATTCCTCGCAACGCAAACAGGTTACAGTAAAACGTATCGGTGATCATACCTTGGCTTTTTCTCCGCCAGTTTCACCAAAAATTGCGCACCTGATTGGCGACGCGCTTCTAGATGGGGGACTAGGAGTCTCTATGGCTAGCACACCTCCCCGTCGGCTTGCTGCCGCTTTAGGGTAGGTCTGCTACGGTTCGAGTTTGGCGAGAAACTCAACGAGCTGGCGCGGGGTGATTTCGGCTTTGACGATGTATCCATCTGCTTGGCGCTCTATGTCGGCGCGGACGTCATCGCGCTGCTCAAGATTGGTCGTAATGATGATGCGCGCATGCATTTTCGGTGTTTGCCGCGGGTCGCGCAGCGTACGCAGTACTTCTATGCCAGTAATATGCGGCACCATGAGGTCGAGCAGAATGATGTCGTACGCATCGGTCTGTGCGGCGGCTAGGCCTTTTTGCCCATCAAGCTCTACGTCTACCTCGTAGCCTGCCCTGGTGAGGGCTCGCGTGTATAGTTCACCAATAAAGTGCTCGTCTTCTATGCAGAGAATTTTTCTCAGTTTTGGTGTTGGTGCGGGAGCGTTTGCGTCTGGTTGCATAAGCATATTGTAGCAATTTTTGGGGCGCAATGTTCAATTTTCGGAAAAAACGGCGGTTCTCAAGATATGAATGGGGTTATGTATGATGAACGCCGCGCAGTAGCGGCGCAGAACGGCTGCTTTACGAGATGTAGCGCATAAAATGCGGCGGCTTGGTTACTCTCGGTAGAGCGAGTGGTTTTTAATCCAGCCATGTGCTCCGCGGGTGACGCCGCCGCTGTCGCCCGCCTTGCCCTGCTCTGCAAGTTTTGCGTACGGCAGCACGGTAAAGGTGAAAGTGCTGCCTTCATCGACTTTACTTTTTACCCATATTTGGCCGCCATGGGCTTGGACAATGGCGCGGCTCAGGAAGAGGCCGAGGCCGGTGCCGCCGATTTGTGCGCGGTTACGATGATTGCGATAAAATTTGTCGAAAATGTGCGGCAGTATTGAGCTATCTATGCCTAGGCCAAAATCCTTGACGCTCGTTTCAACAAGTCCGTCGGTATTGAGACTGGCAGTAAGGTGTACTTCTTTGGTTCCGCGCGAGTATTTGACGGCATTGTCCAACAGGTTTGCGACAACTTCGTATATGCTGTAGCGATCGACGCCTACCGTTGGTAAGTTGCGGGCCACTGTTGCTTTTATGGTGACGCCGCGCACACTGGCGCGGAGTCGTAGATCGTTGACGACAGCACGCAAAACATCTTCCCATTTTTCTTCTTTGAGATGTAATGTGAGTTGGTTGTCTTCTATTTTTGCGACGTTCAGGATGTTGTCGACGAAAGCGGCAAGTTGCTGAGCGGCGGCATCCATTTTTTTCATAAATGCTTTCATTTCGGTATTTAGGCTTGGGCCGAGCTCCTCGTCAAATACTTCTATGTAGCCGCGCAGCAGTGTCATGGGGGTGCGTAGTTCGTGTACGGTCAGTGCTACGAAGCTCATTGCCTGGTCGTCTTGGCTGTAGATTTCGGTATGGTCAAAGAGGATGAGCAGTGTTTCGTAGCCCATAGGGTTATCGCTGTTATAGTGTGCGGCGAGATCGAACTGTTTTGTGTCTTTTTGTCCTGGCAGCCCAATGCGGACGCGTTCCCAGCGCATGTTTGCGGTGACGCTCGATGTGCGTGTTCCCTGCAGCCAGCTGCTGAGCGTTTGGTCGTCGGCAAAGGACATGTCTATGGCAGTGTAGACGTTTTGAGCCTCAAGCTCGTCGGCGGGTTTGCCAAAGTATTTTAGAGCGGCTTCATTGACGTAGACGATCGTGTCTGTTTTGTCGAGCACCACCAGAGGAAGCGGCAGTGCATTGGCGAGGAAATTTGCATGCATGTCTTGGGCTCTTTTCGCGTTGGTTCTTTCGACATCTTCAACGACGCTTGCCATTTGGTAAATGTGGTTTACGAGGTTCGAAACGAGCTCCTTGCCGTAGTGGAGCTCGTCTATTCTTGGCGCGGTTTCCGACTGGCTATGCGGCGCAACATGCAAAATAGCTTGCCAGAGCGCGCGCAGCGGCTCGGTGCTGGTTTCGGTAATGAATTTCGCAAACAACAAACCTCCTCCTACGCCCAGAAAAACCATTGCCGCAAAGGTGTATGTCAATGCAATATCTTGCGATATAAAAAACCAACCCATCCCTAAAACAAGCGCCTCTAGCGTCAAAACGTACACAATGATGCGTGAGGTGAGCTGGCGGCGGTATTTGCTAAAAAAGTCCATAGTTTATTGGTATGATAAACGACCAGGTCCGCCGAGAGCGGTTATCCATGTTTTGCCGGCGTTAAGTGCGATGGGGTTTCCGTTTGCGTCGGTCAAAACGAGCGGTCCAGCGACGCTCGTCTTGCTCCAGTTTGCCTGGACGACGCTGCCGTCTTGGAAGATATATGCTTGGCCGTTTCCGACGGTGTTGTAAACGCTGTGTACGCGATCCGCCTGAATGCCGTACTGCATAACGAGCGCAACGACAACTCGAGCGCTTATGTGGGTTTGTTGTCCGGCGGCATTGACGGCTATGTGGGCGGCACCGCCTTGACTGCGTTTATAGCTATTGCTGGTGGCGTCATAGTCAAAGCGCGCGTTGTACTTGCCGCTCGATATGTTGAGATTGATCAGGTGTGCTTTTTGGCGGCCGTCGGTTGGCGCTTCGCCTGCCTGTGCTGGGGCTGCTTTGTGGAGCGGCTGGTCGGCCTTGCGTGTAAAGCCGGTAAAAGTCGGTTTGCCGTAGCCGCGCGATGCAGCAAGCTCGCTGAGTTTTGCACTACTAGAATAGAGATTATGCGGTGAATATCGGTTAGAAGCGCGCCAATATATGCCGCGTGTGTCGGGTAAATCTTTTGTGCCCCACTGGCGAATATTGGCGAGCGCCTCTGGGCTTCCGCCAGCATGCCCGTAAGCGCAATCAAAGCTCATACACCACTGCACGAAGTATGGTCGTGCGCTGCGCACTGGTCCGATGTAGTCGGGTTGTGTGTCTTGGAAAAGTGCGAGAAAGCGTGTCACGCCGCCTTCGGCGATGGCCTCAAAGACCACGCTCGCTTGATCAAGCCCGCTTTGGGGTCGAGCTGCCAGACTGTTTTCTATCATGACGCCAATAACGGGCCGTTCGTTGACGGCGGGATCAACCTGTAGGCCGCTGAGGCTGCTCGCAACCGTTGTAATTTTGGGTTCTGGTTTCGGCGGCCGCTTGCTCTTGCTTATGTATACGCCGCCTTTGACGCCTGGCTTTGTGAGGTAGTAAGCCGCGATGCCCCCGCCGCCTATGAGAAGTACGGTAAGCACAGCGGCGATGATAGTCCACTTTCGACTGAGGGTCCAGCGAAATGTCAAGAAGCCGTTGGTTCGGTCTTTGTCGCGAGTGAGGGTATGCGTCGGTTGATCGGAAGGTTCTTGGGTGGCTGTTTCGGTGATCATGTCGGGCGGTGTGAACACTGGTTCTTCGAATACGTCTTCTCGCCGCCTGCTTTCTGGCTCCGAAGAAGCCCGATGTTGTTCATTGGCGGCGGCTTCCCTTGCGTCGTGTTCGGCCGCAAGCTCATGAATAGATTTCTGGGGTTTCCTTTCCAGGGGTTCAATTCGTTTTGGCCTGCGCGGACGTTCTTCTCCGCCGACAAAATCACTAATCATAAGCATTATTGTAGCAGAAAAAAGCAATTGCTTATGCTTGCTTTGGCATGGGCGATTGGGTATGATTTATGGGATTTTTATTTTATGTAAGGTAAAGTGCTAATATGCCAACTACACCAGGATCACACATAGAACAGGGTACGCAGCAGACCCCTGCAGGACAAACCATATATAAGGTTTCTGCGCGGGCGCGGAAATGCGGAGGTAGTCTGATTTTGTTTGAGGTTGCTGTGCAGCCGCCCTTGCCAGACGAAGTGTCTGAGAAAAGTATTGTGGAGGAGCTAAGAGAAGCTATTTCTTTTGGTTCTGTGCAGTGTTATACATTAGGTTCTGTTGCGGTAGCTGGGGGTAATGGCGAGTCAGACGAGTCAACTTCTACTGGTCCTACTAAGACTGTTTTTCGGGTTGCGCAAGAGCATAGTGAAACTGAAAAAAGAGAGAAAGCTTCTGGGAATTTGCTCTCAAATGTCGTTGCGGGAGCTCTGGGGCAGTACCCGCATTATTTGGCCGTAGAGATAGTACCCTGGGCTAATTAAAAGGCGGGGTTAGTTCTCTAGCGCCAACTACTAGTTTTTGGGTAAACAATAGCCGTTTACTGTGCTGGAAGTCTGTTAATGGTGGTTTCTTTTCCGAGGAGCGCGAGGGTTGCGGGGAGCTCTGGACTGAAAGGAGTCCAGGTGGTGTATACGCGGACGAGGCTGAAAAGTACGCCGGGTTTTTGGCCAGTTTCTTCCAATAGTTCGTTGAGTGCGGTCTGAATGTGCTCAGCGTCCCACTGCTCTACCCCGCTCAGTTTGTTGCGGGCTGCGGCGACTAAGCGGTCAATGTCGCTAGGTTCAAGTTTCTTGAGCTGCTTGTTTTCTGTGATGAGTGTGCGATTTTCGGCTGGCTCGGTAAAAAAGTAGCGCGTCAGTACGGGTAGTTCGGCGAGGGTTTTGAGACGGTCTTGGACGAGGGCGAGCACTTGCTTTTTGTATGGTACTTCGGCGGTTGCGGCTTCGGTTGGCCAGTAGGCTGCGACTCGCGCGTACAGATCGTCGAGCTCGAGGCGGCGAATCCACTGCCCATTCATCCAGAGTAATCGGGCTTCGTCGAAGCGCGCGCCGCTCTTCTGGACACGTTCGAGACTAAATTTCTCTATCAGCTCTTCGCGGCTGAAAATCTCTTGCTCGGTGCCGTCGTTCCAGCCGAGGCTGGCGAGAAAGTTAAGCATGGCTTCGGGAAGAATACCGTCGGTGCGGTAGTCTGTCACGCTTTTGGCACCGCCGTCGCGTTTTCCGAGCTTTTTTTTGCCGTCGGGCGCCATGATGTGCGGTAAGCAAGCTAGTACGGGGGGCGTAAGCTCGAGCGCTTCGTACAGGCTGAGGTAGCGCGGAATACTGCTGATATATTCAAGTCCGCGTATAACGTGCGTAATACCCATTTCGGCGTCGTCGACGATGTGTGCAAAATTGTAGGTGGGCAAGCCGTCTGCCTTTATGAGGATAAAGTCATCTAATGCTTCTGGCCCAGCAGTCAGCTCGCCCATGACAGGATCGTGCCATGTGTAGCGCTTGATTTCACTTACTTTGAAGCGGAGCGGCTGGGAGCCGTCCCAGGCGGGCGGGTTCGGTGGACGGTGGTCGCGGTACAAAAACGCACGTTTGGCGGCTTTTGCTTCTTCGCGAAAGGTTTGAACTTGTTCTGGCGTATAAGGATCGGCATAGGCGAGGTCTCTGTCGATAAGCTTTTGTGCCCAAGTGTGGTAGATGTCGCGGCGTTCAGTCTGAACATACGGGCCAAAAGAGCCGCCGACGCGCGGGCCTTCGTCCCATTCGAGTCCAAGCCACTGGAGCGTTTCTAGTATGAGGTCGGTTGCGCCTTCGACAAAACGCGCTTGGTCGGTGTCTTCTATGCGCAAAATGAACTGTCCGTTTTGTTGGCGGGCCAGCAGCCAAGGAAATAGTGCGGCGCGAACGTTTCCGACATGGATGTATCCAGTTGGACTGGGCGCGAAGCGTGTGCGGATGGTTGTCATGGCTTTAGTATACAGAGGAAGGTCGTTCTCTCCTAGTGTCTGATACTTCCCTTTTGCTGCTCGCCAAAAACTGGTTTTGTGCGCCGTTCGACTGCTCGCTATGTGCTTGCCGTTTGGCTTCGGGCGCCCATGCGCCGTTTACGCTAGCTGTTTTCCACGAGGGCGCGGATTTGATCGTCGCTGAGGGGCTGGTCGCCGTGCGCTTGGTACCATATGCCGTCTTTGACCCATGTTGCATGAGTATCGCTGAATTTGTACACCATTATGTTGCCAGCGGTAAGCTGGGTGTAGTTTGGTCGCCCATTTGCTGCAACAGAAGAAACATGGTGTATCATCTGCTTGCCGTTCCAGTTTGTTTGCTGCTCGATGAGCTGATATGGCGCGAGCTCGCTGTGAAAGTTATACACAATTCGTTCATTTTCTCCCGAGACGCTATCGTATGTAAAACCAGCCGCTCTGAAGTCGGGTAGCCGTGTTGAGACGCCTGCGACCACTCCAGCCACGCGTACCTGAACGCTCGGTATGTTGGCATACGCCAAGAATCCGCCAATAAGAAGCAGGCTCACTATGCCAGCGCTCATCGCGGCGACATGCCGGCGAGCTTTTTTTCTAAAATGTGCTTTGTGGGCAGCAATGTCGACGTAATGCGTTGCGTTTGCGATTGCCTGCTCAAACATGTCGTGAGGTTGCTGTTTCTGTTTCTCGTCGGGAATAGGTGCTGGTGGCGGAATATCTGGAGCTGGGTCTGCGGGTTCAGTAGGATCGTTGGGGCTTGTTTGTACGGCGAGGTCAGTAAATGTAACTGGAATAGGTGCTGGGCTGTGAAAACGGCGTACCTGGTGATCTTTTTCAACCTGCTGAGCGCGGTGCAACCGAGCTGCGTCCACGTGCGCAGCGGTTTGTTTTACGACGGGGGCGTGTTGTGTGGTATGAGTTAACTCGTGCTGAACGTGCAGTTGTTTTTTTGTGCTGCTGGCAGGTTTTTTGACGGCGTGGCGCATGAGCGTTTTTGATGACTGTGTCGCGCGGTGCTTCGTGTGGGCTGCCGGTTTTCGCTGTCTTGTGGCAGAGGCGGCAGAAGCGGTCTTTGCGGCAGCTGTGCGTTTTGGCTTTTGGGCTGGGGCTGTTCGCTGCGCGCCGCGTGCTGGCGAAATGTCAGCTATCCGTTGACCGGTACCTGCATCGTATGCTGTGCCGTTGAGCTGGACGACTGCTTTTCCCATATTGTTTGGCTTCCTCTCGCCTGATAGGTCTATTTCTTACATCATACCGCTTTTGCTCTTCGAAACGCAAGCGGTTTAGGTGCTACGGTACGTTTGTCGGGGCTGCAGGTGTGTCTACTGATGTTTTTGTCATTGCGACTCATTCGTGGTCGAATATTCGATGACCTCGCGTGGAGTTGCGGTATACTAAAACGTGCTATGGATTTTCTTAACCCGCGGAAAGAACGTTTTCATCGCGCGTTTCTCATTACGAGCTATTGTCTTATTGGCATCGCGATCGCGCTCTTGAGTTGGGTGCTTTTGAAACAAACTGACGGCTACTGCTTTAGTAGAGATGGAACGGTTAATCGCTGCGGTTTAGTATTTGTTTCGAGCCAACCGAAAGGTGCTGATGTTTTCATTGATGGCGTAGAGCGGTCCTTTCGGACCAACGGCAAGATCAATTTACAGAGCGGAGAATATGCGTTTCGTGTCTCGCGCACAGGCTATCAAGATTGGAAGCGTACCATCACTGTTGTCGGCGGAGATGTTCAGCGGTTTGATTACCCTATTCTCTTTCCGAACAAACTGAAAACAACAAATACACTTTCGTTCACTGGTCAACTTGCGTTTTTGACACAAAGCCCGAGTCGTCGCTGGCTAGTTGGTTCCGAGGTCGCGGCTCCGAGTCAAATACAGGTTATAGATTTGCGCAACAACAAGGACTTAAGTAGCGAAACCGTGTCGATAGAATCGAGTGTTTTCACGGTGGCGGACTCTGTTCAATCATGGAAAGTCGTGGAATGGTCGAGCGATGAACGCCATTTTTTGACACTCAGGTCGTTTACGGCTGAGGGCTCTGCTGCGCAAGAATATATCGTGATGGATCGTGCGGGTACGCAGGTACGAAACGTTACCCGTGAACTGCAGCTTCAGCCGACTGACCAAGTGCACTTTTTTGACAAAAAGTACGATAAGTTCTATGTGTATAACACTGAAACCAAAGGATTACGAACAGCTCGATTAGGCGGTGAGCCGCCCACTTCGCTTCAGCTTAACAGAGTTTTTGCTTACAAGACGTACGGCGATGACACGGTGTTGTATGTCACTGATGCTCCGCTCGGCGGCACGCCAAAGACGGGGAGTGTTTCGGTCGTGCTTCAGCAAGGGACGCGCAGTAGCATGTTGCGGCAGTTGCCGGTGGCGGAACGGTATGTGCTTGATATTGCGCAGTATGAAGGCAAATGGTACGTAGTGGCGGGTTCCAGTGCGCTCAAGGGCGTGTATGTATTTCGCAATCCGCTCGATGCTGTTCTCGCGAGGCCGACGGATACGCCGCATCCATTTCGGTTTCTCAGGCTCGTTTCTCCGCAGTACGTTGCGTTTTCGGCCAATGCGCGGTTTATTGTAGCGGCGAATCGCCAAAACCATGCTGTGTATGATCTTGAACAGGATGATACTTATCTATACAAAGCAATTGACGCCATCGATCCACCGCAAGAGCATGCGACTTGGATGGATGGCGATCGGCTGAGCTATATCTCTGCTGGCAAAGTAGTGGTGTATGAATACGACAATATAAATCGGCGTGTTTTGCAGCCAGGTTTACCCGAATATGGCGTGTTTTTTGCGCCAGATTATCGCTATGGGTACACTGTGCGGTCGTCGGGTAGCGGTGCGCCTGAGCTGGCGCAAACAGCGTACATATTACCCTGATCTACTCTAGTTGCCGCTACAGGTTGTCTAGTTCCAGAACTGGATGCCGCGCCACATGCGCGTCCACAGCGTGGGACCGTTGCTGGTGATTTCGGTGGGCTCTGCGACGGTGGGTGCGGTAGTAGGTGCAGTGTTTGATGTCACGCTTGGACTAATCTGTTTGCCCCATACAACGAGACGGTTTGTACTGAACCCAGGCGGATCGCACGTAATAAGAACGGCGGTTGCTACCTCGCCTTTGGTGTCGTTTAGTACACTAACCTGGGTCGGTGGAACGATTTCTTTTGCGAACACCTCGTAGGAATAAACCTTGCCATTATACAAGACGGTGAATACATCGCCCGTGGTGAGTTCGCGCAGTCGCACGAAGGCGAACTTGTATTTGCCGCTGTTAAAAATGTTTTGGCTGGAATGTCCGAAGTATGCACTGTTGCCGTTTTGGCCGGGTTTTACCGTGCTGGGATAGTGTACGACGCCATTTTCGAGCGAGGCCTGAACGGCTGCTTCGGCGCTGCTGGTGAGGTTGAAATCTACGGGGATCTGGATGTTTATTTTCGAAACGATGATAGTTGGATTGGCGGCCTGCTCTGGCGAGATATTGCTGACAATGATGGGCATGCCGCTGACTTTGCTGCTTGGCTGCACAAACGGCGTAATGATAAATTCGTTGAGAAACCCAAAGAGAAGGACTAATAATACGATACTGCCCATACCGAGTCCGAACAGCAGCGACTGTACGTGGTGGCGTGTGTCTAGTTTGCCGCCAGCGCTCACTTTGTGTTGAATACGGGTTTTGATACGTCGAGTTGCTTCGGCCGTCTGTGAGTTGAGAACTTTGTTTCCAACCTTGGTTTTACGGACCGCTTGGCCGGTTTTTTTCTTTACCTTAGCTAGATGACTGGGTTTTTGTTTTTTTGGTTTGTTGGGTTTTTGTCTGAGGGTGGCGTGGTCGCCGATGATAACACCCTGCTCGCTCGTGGTTACGCGTGCGTCTGTTGCTGGCTCTTGTGTCGGCGGCTGCGGTGTTGGCGCTGGTATGCGGCTGCGTGATGCTACGGGGGTTTGTTTCTGAAAGAGTTTTTGGTATGGTGTGTGCTCATTGGCTGCATAAAACTCTTGCCAGACCTCGTGCTTTTCTTGCTCGGGCAAACGGGTGTAGTACGCGTGCCACTCGGTTTGGATGTCTGCCAGGCTCTTCCCTGCTGCGGCTAGCCCCTGAAGAAACAGCTGGTGCTTGCTAGGGTGGCGGCTGGGTTTCATTTCTTGCAGCTCTGCTTTTGCTGATGGTTCTTCGCCATATGCGCGCGCCACCTTGTTGCGAATAATCTCCATGGCCGCAGCGTCAGCTGGGGCTGGTCGTGCGGGGTTGTCTGGAAATAGTGGATTTGTACTCATACGCTTATACACACCAGTAGGCTATTGCTTACTCGCGTTTCATGTACAAGTATAGTACAATACACCCCTGATAGCCATGATAATGCTTGTGGCGGTTGGGCGAGTGGCGGAATTGGTAGACGCGCTAGACTCAAAATCTTGTATTCGTAAGAATGTGAGGGTTCAAGTCCCTCCTCGCCCACCAAAGACAGAACGTCGCTGAAAAGCGGCGTTTTGTCTTTGGTCTGAGCATGGGACTTGAACGGGAGCGCCAGTGGCGCTCCCCGGACCCGCAGCCCGAAAGTTGCCAGCGGCTTGGTGGCGGAGTGTTTGCCCCTATTTTCTGTTTATGATGATCTCGCTCACTTCGGCTTGTTTCGGTGTTTCGATGATATGCACCAGTTTGTCGGCAATGATTTCTACGGGCATCCAGTTTTCTGGGTCAGGCAGTGACTCGCCAGTAATTTTTTCGAGCATGTTGTTGCGCATGCCGCCTGGGCAAAAACTGATGGCTCGTGATTTTTTGCCCTTGCACAGTTCTTGCAGCGACTTTGTGTAGCCGCGCATTGCCCACTTTGAACTCGCGTAAACTGGCTCGTTTGCAGAGCCTTTCGTGCCGGCCGTAGAAGCGATGTTGATGATATCGGCTTCGTCTTCGATGATTCTGTCGAGCAAGAGGTGCACAAGATAGATCGCACCCATGATGTTGGTTGCGTACACGCGCACGATGTCGCTAAACTGCTTTTCGTTCGTGCGGTCAAACCGAGACATAATGCCGGCGCAATTTACCAAAGCCGTGATTGGGCTCTCGAGTTCCAAAACTTGTTTTGCGGCGTTTTCGATAGACGATTCATCGGTTAGGTCAAGTGAAATGTGGGTAATCCTGTCGTCGCTTGGCTTTGAGCGAGACAGCGAAAAGACGGCATACCCTTTTTCGAGGAGTTTTTGGGCGGTCGCAAAGCCCAAACCGTCGCTTGCACCAGTAATGAGAACTGTTTTCATGGAAGTTATTATAACACTTTTGTCTGCGCAACTTGCGTTTTTTCGTGCAGTTAGCGCGTGGCGAGCATGACAAGGAGAATACCAAGCGTATTGAACGCAATGTCGGAAAGCGAGTTGCGCCATGCCTCGTAGCCAAAATGTACATGCACCTTTGCGAGTAGCGGCGAAAGCACGAGAACCTCAAAGGGTTCCCAGAGCGTGACGATGACAAACGCGGCGAGCGGACCGAATAGCCATGCTAATGCGCCGCTACATGCGATGTGTACAAAACTCCATTTGTCGACAAGTTTGTCGTTGCGGCGTTTTCTTTGTGTCATCTGCACAGTATAGCACCGCATAGTTCTGTTTTAGATTGTCCGGCCGTACAATCTAAAACAACTTACATGGACGCGACAAGGCATGTCGCGAAAGCCTCAAATGGTTTTTTGGGATTTTGCAGCCACCAAGTTGCAGCAGAGGCGGCATGCGAGATTTGCCAGTCTGTTTTTTCGGCGGCTGGACTAGTGCAGACCTTCCCTGCGACGGCCACAGCGTAGTTGTTTTGCTGCTGGGTGATGATGAATAGGTTCTGGTGGCTCACGGTGAGCTCATGCAGCTGTGCAACAAGCTCGCGTATACCAAGATTACTGGTGAATGCGTATGGCAAGCGAAGAGATCGTCCGAGTTTTTGGAGTTGCGCGAGGTCGAGCACTAGGAGTGTTTCGGGGCGTTCCTGGAGCGTTTGGGGTTGTGTGCAGAAAAAGTCCGCAGCGTCTTGTGTAATACTAAGCTGACCGTTGTATTTTGCGGCAAATTTTTCGAGCATTGCCAGACTTTCGCTATTGCGGCCGAAGTCTCCAGCGAGGAGCACGCCGTCGGCCCACGTTGCACCGTGGGTGAACTCGGCAAGTGCCCGCCCGACAAAGCCGCCGCTTGCGTGACTAGGCGCAAATGACGTTTCTGGAAACGTTTTGCTGAGGGCTTTTTCGAGGCTATCTGGCAAGAGTGTCTGCACGCTGCCAATACCCGCCTGCTCGGCTGCCCTATGAGCTTTGGCGGGCGCGGCAAAGCTTTGGCCGTGTCCGCCCACGACGAGTAACTTGCCGGCGGTTCTTTTTGTTTCTGGCCGAGCCCACGCCATATCTGCGAAGAACGCTTCTTTGCCCTGCTTGATCCAGTACGACTGTTGCATGTGGTTAATTATGATATGTTTTGCTGCGAATGACAATTTAGGCTTGAGGTAGCTCAGTCAATCTTGTACACGACATTTTTTCGCTCTACGACAACGGGCCAGCCTTTAGTGCGTGCGATGTCGTAGAGTTTTTTGTCGGGGTTGAAAACGACAGGATGCGTGACGGCTTCGAGTAACGGAATGTCGCTGCTGCTGTCGCCGACGGCGTAGCTGTTTTCGTAGCTGGCGTGAAAGCGAGCGACCAACGTGTCGAGGGCGGCTTTTTTGTCGAAAACGGGCGAATGAATTTTGCCAGTGAACGCCCCTTGCTTTACTTCTAGCTCTGCGCCGATGGCGGCATGAAACCCGTGGTGCTGAGCGATTTTTTCGACGACTTCGTGCTGTGAACCAGAAACAGCGAACAGCAGATAGCCTTGCTTTTTCAAGTCGCGCACAAGATCGCGCGTGTAGGTAAATGTTTGATCCTTGAACTCTTCGTATACATCGTCAACGATCGCTGCATAGTCATCTGGATGGATTGCGGTAAGCGCTTCGAGATACGCTGTAACGAGAACCTGTTCGTACGCTGTAAATCCTTCGCTGTCATTGCGGTTTTTCCAGTCCATACGGGCTTCGCGTATGCGATCGTGCGTGCGGCGCAAAATGTAGCCGTTTTTTCCGAGCGTATGTACGATGGCATGGAAAAGCTGCCAGCGAATCAGCGTGCCATCGATATCAAACACGGCAAAGGGCTTAGTCATGCGCAGTCTCCTCGTGATTTCGTAGTGGTTTATGGGCTTTATTATACATACGGCGTAGTGTCGTTTAGAAGTTTCTTTGCTTGCTCCAGACAAGCCGTGGCTAGGTTTTGTGCTTCGGCTTGATTGCTTGCATTTTCGCCGCGTATGATGGCGTCTACAGCGGTGACAGCTGCCTGAATGTCATTTGGCGGATTTATGACCCACGCGTGGTCTTGAGCTGTTTGGGTAAGTGACCACGTCAGGCTCGCGACGGCCTCTTCTAGGCGGGCATGGAGTTGCGGGTGGCCGGATGGAAACCGCTGTTCTAAACGTGTGCGCCACGCGTCGGGGTCTGTTACGACGGAAAAGACGTGAAGTGTGCCGAAACCGAGCTGCCGAAACCCATCTATGGAGCTACTGAAAATATCGCCAACATTCATTGGGTGCGGGTAGTCAGCCAGCTCGCTTCCGTAAACGGTCAGGTTGTATGGGTTGATATTGTGCTGTAGATTTTCATGCTGGGCAATTCGCGCAAACACTGGGGCAAGTCCCGCGTCGCTGTGTTCGTAATAGTAGTAGCGTTTTGGGTCGTCATCTGCACGGGGCGGCCGACTCGTGAAATTACGTGTTTTACCGTAATACTGCGGCCGGTATGCGACGAGGGCGTCCATGAGCGTCGTTTTTCCTACGCAGGTAGCTCCTACGAAACAACTGACGTTGATGTCTTTTAGTGCCGCCTGCACCGCCTGATTTGGCTTGTAAGTCGGTTGACTTGCGAGTAACTGCTGGAGTTTTTGAGCTGTCTCTTCGGAGATCATAGGTATATTTTACTCTTCTACCCCTGTTCTGCTCAAGATACTTTCTGCTCCGCCCTGTTTTATAACACTCACGCCAGACCGCAGGTCGCGCACATTACCCAGGCTTGTGGCAGTCTGCGCTTGCCACGCCGCACGATCCGCTCGCACAGCCAAGCCATCTCTCTTGTTTTAGATTGTACGGCCGTACAATCTAAACACATGGGTTGCGTGCGGCTGGGCAACAAATTGATTGGAAAACGAGCTGGGTGGGCGTATCGTCTGGGAATGAAGTAGGTGTGGAGATGGGGCGTGATTGTGATTGCGCGCTTGTTGCCTTAGCGGGGAGTTGGCATAGCTTCTGAGCGAGGAATGTATTTGAGGTAGGTCGCCGGATAACGCCAGCAATCGTCGTGATCGGTGCGAAGATAGTGTATTTTTGTCCTGACCTCAGGTGGAAATGCTTCCGCATCAAACCATGAACGGTCGTGTGATTGAGTGATAACAGTATTATTTCGTGTGACAAGCGGGGTTATGTCGGCGTGTGGGTACTTTCTGTACATGCGGATATGCCGCGGTATATGCGCGACTATGAAGTAAATGTTCCAAGCGGTTTTCCATAACCAATACAGCGTGCTACTCGGGTGGAACAAGAGGTGGCGGATGTCATACCACAAATGGGCGAACAGGCTCGCAAGCAAGTTTCGATTTTTGGCGTAGGTTACGTCTAGGAGCAATACTTTTTGTGCTGGTCTAAGCGTGTCAATGTCTAGGTAGCCTCCGGAGTGCGCTATGATGATGTCGGCGTGTTGCGGGGCGGAGATTACGGTGTAGCCGCGGTTGCGTAGCTCGCGGCGCATACGTTTGCCGTGCGGTGCGCCTTCGGCAAAACCGTATACTATGCAGACCTTTTGCGGCATCAGGCCGCTCCTGTCACCTGTCGATAAATGAGGCGTTTTGCGGTGGTGTTTTCGTGTTCGCTTTTGTGGCCGCTGACAACCCAAGTGAGATGTGCGTCTGGAGCGAGTTGGCTGAGTTCGTAGGCGGTGTGCGGCGGGCATATGAAATCATAGCGGCCTTGAACGATGTAGAGCGGCATGGTTAGTTTACGGGCGTTTTGCATGATGAAGCGGTCAGGTAAAAAGCAGCGTTTTACCAGATAACTCAGCTCTAGTTGCATGCTGCTTGGGTCAAAGTCGTCGGCGTTGATGGGCGTGAAACTGTCGTCGAGGCTCATGGTGCTACTCACAAGTTCGCTGTATATACGAGCCGATTCGGCCGCCGCGCTCGCGTCTTTGCCGAGCGCTCGCGCGGCATGATACGCGGCTGCGTCGCTGTGGTGTGCTTTTGGTGTTGCGGCGAGAAAGCGCTCCCACGCGTCGGGATAGTGTGTTCTGAGCAGACCTTTGTCGAACCAGTCGATTTCTGCTTGTGAAGCCGTGAACACAGCGCCGATCACCAGTGCTTTGACGCGCTTTGGTTCGGCAATGGCGTAAAAGAGTGCCAAGCACGATCCCCACGATTCGCCAGTTAAAACGAACTCGTCGATGTGTAAATGGTCGGCAATCCGTGTGATGTCGTCGGATAACTCTTGGGTGGTGTTGTGGCTCCGTTCTCCGAGCGGTGTGCTTTTGCCGCTGCCCCGTTGGTCGTGGAAAATGACGCGCTGTGTGTTTGGGTCAAACGGTAGCTTGTGTTTGTCTTTGCACTGTGCGCCTGGTCCGCCGTGCAGAAACACAATGGGTGTTTTGGCTTTTGGGTTTCCCCAGTCATGGATGTACAGCGTGTGGCCGTGGCCGACATCGAGAAAATGTTCTTTGATGGTGTAGGCGTCGGGGTTCATACCAAGTAGTATACATCACTGTGCGGATGTAGCGGCCGTATGGGGCGAAGGTTTGGTTCTGCTGGATTTCGGGTGTTTTGCTGGAGTTTGTGCGCAATGTCTTTGCCGTATTTACTCGGTTTGCGACGCTGTTTCTTGGGCGGCTTTGTCGAGTCTCCAGTCGCCGCCATTGACGCGGTTTTTTGGCGAGTTGGCGTGCCAGTGGTCTGGGTCGGTTGTCTGAATTTCGTCCCACATTTGCCGGGCGGTTTTGGTGTATAGCTGGGTGTTGGCTACCAGTTGGCGGTTATTTTGCCACGTTTTGCGGAGCGTGTTTCCCTGCATGGCTTGTTCGCATAGTTCCATGTCGACGTCGAGATTGTCTGCGTCTTTAACGATTTTGGCTTCTAAGCATTCGCGTTTTTCGTACTCTTCGAGTAGTGCGATGAACTCTTGGCCTATGCTCGTTTCCGCCATCATATCTTGCGCGGCCGCTGCTTCGTCGCGCGTGACGTACTGTCGCGATAGATAGTCGACATCACCAGTGCGGCTTTCGGCAATATCGTGCACAAGCGCCATTTTGACGATTTTGCCGCTGTCGATGTCACCGCCTTCGCGTGCGGCGATAACCAGCGCAATCCAGGCTACGCGAAAATGATGGTCGGCCAAGTTTGCAAAATTTTGGGTATGAAAGCGCCGCCACTGCCGGTCAATGAGCCGCAGTGCGCCTAGCTCGTATAAAAAATCCACATCTCGTTTCATGCATAAAGCATAGCATTTCACGGGCGCGGCGGGTAGTGTGCGGCTGGATGTTCGGCGGCATGAAACGGTTTGCGTACGGAAGCGGTCGCCCGAAAGGCGTACGAGGCTGCGGTTTTGCTCTTTGTTTTCTGCTAGAGCTCTATGGAGATTGGGCAATGGTCGGAACCCATGACGCTGGCGTGGATTTGCGGGTTTTTGACGCTCTGGGCAATATCGGCCGAGGCAAGCCAATAGTCAATACGCCAGCCGACGTTGCGAGCACGCGCGTTTGCCCAGTGAGTCCACCAGGTGTAAGCGTCTGCACGGTCTGGGTTGTCGCGGCGGAATACGTCGACGTATCCTGCTGCAAGGTAGTCGCCGAAACGCTCCCGTTCTTCGTCGGTGAAACCGTGTTTGCCAGCGTTTGGTTTGGGGTTGGCAAGGTCGATTTCCTGATGCGCAACATTCATATCTCCGCAGTACAGCACCGGTTTGGTTTTTTCGAGCTGCTTGAGGTATGCCAAGCAGGCTTTGTCCCAATGTTCGTAGCGCAGTTGCAGCCGGCTCAGGTCGCCTTTGCTGTTTGGTGTGTAGCAGGTTACGAGCCAAAAGTCGGCAAACTCGGCGGCGATGATTCTGCCTTCGTCGTTTGGGTTGCCGTAGCGGTCGCTTTTTATGCCAAATTGCTCGACGATTTCGTCTGGGAAACCGTCTTTGTACTGAGCGGGTTTGAGTTTGGATATGATTGCAGTGCCGCTGTATCCCTTTTTGGCTGCGCTGAAAAAATGCTCTTCGTACTGCGGAAAATCAAACGCAACTTGTCCCCGTTGCGCTTTGGTTTCTTGCAAGCACAACACGTCTGGGTTGTGCTGTTCGAGAAACTGCTGCAGTGTCCCCTTCCCTAGGACTGCGCGCACTCCATTGACGTTCCAGCTGTAGAGTTTCATGCTTTTAGTATAGCCGATGTGTCCGCAAAAGCGTGCGCAAAACGCTCTCTGCGGCGTGTCGACCGTAGCAGCAGCCGCGGAGGTTACGCGAATTGCAGCTTCTCTCGCCTAGAGGCGTGGTATACTTTCGATATGTATAAAAGAATTTTACTCAAACTTTCAGGGGAACAACTACAAGGCGATAAAGACGGCGGCTTTGACGCCGAACGAGCAAAGTGGATTGCTGCGCAAATAAAACCAGCCGTTGAAGCTGGAACGCAAGTGGCTATCATTGTGGGCGGCGGCAATTATGCGCGCGGCGCGCAGCTTATGGGCAACGGTATCGTAGATGTAACGGCGCACAATGCGGGCATGCTCGCAACTATCATAAACGCGATTACCTTGGCGGATGTGTTCAATGCCGAGGGCTTGGAAACGCGAGCTTTGAGCAATATTACGGTCGATCAGTTCATAGACCGCTATACGTACCGGCGAGCCGACAACCACCTGCAAAAACAACGCGTTGTTGTCATAGGCGGTGGTACTGGCCGTCCATTTGTGACGACCGACACTGCAGCAGTGAACCTCGCACTCGAACTCAAGTGTGATGCTATCATCAAAACGACAAAGGTAGATGGTGTTTACGACAAAGATCCGGTCCGGTTTGCAGACGCCCGTAAGTATGATTCGTTGACGTACGACGAAGCGCTGGCGAGCGGCGACATACAGGTGATGGACAAAGCGGCGCTCGGTATGGCGCTGGAAGACAAAAAGACAATCATTGTTTGCAAGCTTCTCACCGAGGGTAATATTGCGCGGGCTGCTGCCGGCGAAAGCGTAGGAACGGTGATACGGTAATGAGGCGCACGAAGGATGAAATTAATTTATGGGGTCATTTAAGCAATCAGCCGCTTTCTGAAGTATTGGGTGTGGGGTGCGACCTGCCGCCTACGCCTTCCACATCTCCCACTGAACGCAAGGTGGTGCTGGGTTTTATTGCCGGAGTCGTTTTGGCTCTTGCCGCGATTAGCATTCCGCCTGTCGTGCAAAAAACTCAAGAAACCATATCCAATATAGTGGCGGCAATTGAGCGCTGAGAGAACTTTGAGCGATATGTTACGGTGAGTGGTGGGTGTAGTTGCATCAACAAGGTATAATCTCACTATGTACGGAGGGGTCGCCTAGTGGCCTATGGCGCTCGCTTGGAAAGCGAGTTTCCGCGCAAGCGGATCGAGGGTTCGAATCCCTCTCCCTCCGCCAATTTTCACTTTCGCCCGAAATGACAAAATCAGGCGTGAAGTACACGACACTGACAAAAATTGAAAGCGGTGTAATTAAAAACCATTTGTGGTGGTTGTGGCGAAAACTGCTAAACGCTGTGCAAAGAAGTAATCGACGAAAGTCTGGGAAATAGTATTATGATAATTACAGAGGTACAAGTACAAAATTATAGGCTGCTAAAGGATTTCTCTATCAGTTTAGAGGACGAGCTATCATTAGTTGTTGGGAAAAATAATTGCGGAAAAACTTCTTTATTGTCCGTAATGGATAAGTTTTTAAACTCATCATCTCCTCATCCCTTTTCTTTTAATGACTTTAATTTGGGCTTTTTAGATGAGCTAAAAAAGATTATTGAAAATGACATACCAGAAAACTATAGGGCAAAAGGAATAGCTTTAAAATTATTTATCAATTATGACGAAGGAGACAATCTCGCAAATATCAGTAAATTGATGATGGACTTAGATCCTGAGAATAACAAAATCGTATTATTATTTGAATATATTCTGACCATTGATGATTTAAATGAACTTAAAGGTGATTTTGCTAAATTTACAGAAGAAAAGCAGAAAGATTTATCTTTCTTCCTAAAAGATAACTACAAAAAGTATTTTAAATTATCTAGAAAGACAGTTGATCCTACTAACAACGAAAAATTTATTGATTTAGAGAGGGAAAAAATATCTCTAAAAAATGTTATCAATTACAAATTTATTAAAGCAAACAGGGACGTTTCAAATAAGGATTCTGATAAATCGCTATCTTCACTTTCTTCAAATATTTACGAACAAATAGAGACTAGCAAAGAACACCAGGCTAAGATAGATGACTTCAAAGAGACATTACAGAAAACGGACAATTCTTTAAACGATGTTTATAGTCGTATATTTGAGGATGTCACAAAAAAGGTAGAAAGATTTGGCGGAATTAAGGAAAACGATACAAAAATTTCCATAACTTCAACACTGCAGCATAAAGATCTATTAAAAGGAAACACAACTGTTTTATATACTCACGGAAGTCATGAACTACCCGAAAACTATAATGGATTAGGGTATATGAATCTCATAAATATGATTTTTGAGATTGAGATAAAAGTTAAGGAATTTAAAAAAGAGAAAGAAGAAAGCCCCGCTGATATTAATTTGCTTTTTATAGAAGAACCAGAAGCCCATACGCACCCACAAATGCAATATATCTTTATAAAAAATATTAAAGATCTGCTAAAAGATGGGGTTGATGCTACTCATAAACTGCAATACATTGTGAGCACTCATTCACCACACATTGTTTCTGAAAGTGATTTTGACGATATTAAATATTTGAAACTGGTAGACGACAGTATTGTTGCCAGAAATCTAAAAGATCTAGAATACGAATACAAAAATGATCGGAAAGAACAAAATTATAAGTTTCTTAAACAGTATCTCACCTTGCACAGAGCAGAACTGTTTTTTGCAGATAAAGCAATTTTTATTGAGGGTGATACCGAAAGAATCTTATTGCCAGCAATGATGAAAAAGGTTGATCTGGAATGCTCTGATGATAAAGAACGTTCTGATATTCCACTACTTTCTCAAAATATATCTATTGTAGAAACAGGAAATTACTCACACATTTTTGAAAAATTTATTAATTTTATTGGAGTTAAGTCCTTAATCATTACCGATATTGATTCCGCTGATGGCAACGGAAAAAAATGCCCGGTAACTGATCCTAATGCAAAAATTACAACAAATGCTTCTCTAAAATTCTTTTATAAAAGTGAAAAGCTTGGGGATTTCAAAGACGAAACTATAGAAAATATGGTCCTAAAAAAAGACGACGTATCAAAAGAATGGGCTAAAGCCGAAGATGGGTTATTAGTCTGTGTTTACCAAACAAATGAAAAAAATTCTGATGATAGAGAATATCATGCAAGAAGTTTTGAAGATTCATTTTTTCACATCAATCGCCAGTTTATTATTGACAATAAGACGAATTTCGAAAGCTTAAAGAACGTTGGCTATTTCGAAGACGAATCAAAAGACTCCTATGAACTATCTACGAACTGTGTTGATAAAAAACCTTCATTTGCTATCGAGATTTTATTAACCAGTGAAATAAGCAAAGACTCTAGCGATTGGAAAATACCCGATTATATTAAACAGGGATTATTATGGTTGAGGGAAGATCAAAATTAGAACCTGAGGTTCAAGAGATATTTCGCCATATTGACAATGGTGATAATTTTTTGTTGAGCGGCGGAGCTGGAAGTGGCAAAACATATTCGTTGGTCGGAGTAATAAAGCAAGTAATCTTGGAGAATCCGGTATCTAAAATTGCTTGTATGACCTACACAAACTCGGCAGTGAAAGAAATTGAGGAAAGAGTTAATCATAAAAATTTAGTCGTTTCAACAATACATGATTTTTTATGGGACAATATCAAACACTTTCAGAAAGAGCTCAAGAGTTCTTTAGTTGAATTAATGAATGACGAAGATTCTAAGATAAAAAACCCAGAAGAAACCGTAGTATCTGCTGATTATTTTAGTGACACGAAAGATGGGATTCAATATAAAGAATATTTGAGCATAAGAGATGGAATTATATCTCATGATGAGGTTTTAATCTTAGCAAATTATGTGTTTAAAAAAAATCCGAAGCTTTGCGACATATTAAAAGATAGGTTTCATTTTATTTTTGTAGATGAATATCAAGATACAAATAAAGACGTTATTGAAATTTTACTTACTCACTTACAACAAAGCGAAAAGAATAATATTGTTGGATTCTTTGGGGATTCAATGCAAGCTATTTATGATGATGGGGTGGGTGATTTAAATAATTATAAATATAACTTCAAAGAAGTCCAAAAAAAGCAAAACAGAAGAAACCCCAAATCAGTCATTGAGCTAGCGAATATTTTAAGAAAAAATATTGACGGAATTGAACAAAAGCCGTCTAAAGACACAAGTGCTCCGAATATGCAAAACGAGGTAATTAAGGATGGGGATATTAAGTTTTACTATTCGGATAATAATGATATTGATTTTATAAAATCAAACATAGGCTGGGATTTTGGAGATAGTAAAGAAACAAAGATATTAAACCTGACCCATAATCTCATTGCCCCAAAAGCAGGTTTCGCAAATCTGATGGCAATTTATGGTGGAGATAAAATCATTGATTTTAAAAATAGAATAAAAAAATATATAAAAGATAACAAAATTGATACCGATTTTTCTGAACGTACTTTCGGCGAGGTTATAGATCATTTACAGGTAGATCCGACGACAGGAATGCAAGAATTTATACATTCTAAGCCTGATTTATACAAGCTTGCAAGAGCTCAAAAATATGGGGTTTTTTCAAAAATATATCTAGATAAAGATTCTTTAGTTGATGATAAAAAGCAAGATAAGGATGAAGAAAGTAAAAAAGGTTCTAAAAGAGACGATTTAATAAGACATCTTTTCAAAATTCAACACAACATATTTCTGTATGATTCAAAGCAATTTAATGAATTCATAAGAAAAACTGAGTATAAAATAAACTCCATCGACGATAAACTAAAGTTAAAAAATCAGATCGAAAGCTTAATGAATGTAGGGAATAAAACAATAGAGGAAGTTGTGGACGAAGCTGACAAATATGGAATTTGTAAAAAAGATGATAAATTATTCAAATTTATAGAACGAAAAAAGTACGTTTACGAAAGAGTAAAAGGAATACCCTTTTCTGAGTTTCAAAAATTATATAACTATCTTGAAGGGTATACACCTCTTTCGACCCAACATAAAACAAAAGGAAACGAATTTGATAATGTCTTGGTTATTTTAGATAACGGGGGTTGGAGAAATTATAATTTTGAAAAACTATTTACAGGTGGTGGTTCTGAAAGTGTCGAAATTCGTACTCAAAAAATATTTTATGTTTGCTGTACTCGTGCAAAAGAGAATTTAGCAGTATTCTTTCATAATCCAAAGAGCGAAGTAATCGCTAAAGCAGAAGAATGGTTTGACAAAAACAATGTTCGCAAAATATGAAGCAATAAAAACCCACAAAAAATGGGAGATGTCGACGAGTGAGTTACGAGAATGCTGACGAGGCATACGAGCGATAGCGAGTGCCAATCGGAGGCGTTTCTCGTGAGTGAGTAAACTCTCAAGCCATCGCAGACGTAGCACCTCGCACGCCTGAGAACGGAGAAAAGCGCAGTAAATCCCTCAAATAGAATGGTCAGTTACGGATTAGTATGCGTTAGTTCTCGGTTCAGCTTAGACTTCAGCAATTCCGCGTGGATTTGGACGTAGTCGAATCCGCCGTAATTGCGGTTATACTTTCTTGTGCGCCTTTTATTTTACGACTGAAATAGCAATTCCATCGTAGTCTTTTACCCCCACTTGTTGCAAAATAGAACTTGTAACTTGGTCATTTTTCGATAACATCTCTATATATTTTCTGACGCCAACTACTTTTTCATCTTTACTGTTTTCATCAAGTACTTTTCCGTCCCGAACTACGTTGTCTGCCACAATTAAAGAACCCGTCCTCGCGTGCCTCAGCGCCCATTCAAAGTATGCTACATAGTTTGGTTTATCTGCATCCATAAAAAATAGATCTACCGTTTCACTTCCACCGTCACTTAGCTCATTCAGGGTTTTTAGGGCATCTCCTGTGATAATTTCTACTGTGCTTTCTAGACCTGCGTTTTGAATATTTTTCCTCGCAACGTTTGCGAAATTAGGATCAATTTCTATTGAAGTTAATTTTCCCGTTCCGTCTAAAGCCCTTCCTAGCCAAATCGTGCTATATCCCCCTAAAGTACCAACTTCTATGATTCTTTTCGCACTACACATTTTCGCGAGCAAGAAAAGAAATTGACCTTGATTTGCAGATACCGAATGTTCCGGCATGCCATTTTCTCGTATTGATTCTTCAGTTTTTATCAAAATATCATCTTCTAGCGAAAACAGGCCTGCTAGATAATTATCCACTTTTTCAAAAATATCTTCTTTCATAACGTCCTCCTTTTAGTTGTTTTGGGTTAATGGTACAACGGTCCCGACTATGGGTTCGAATTTATTTATTTTTCACCTATCTAATTCTAAATCTTTTTCTGAATACTTGTTGTCGCCGGGCACAGACTTCTTTAATTTCCAGTATTTTATGGCGTCTTTTCTGCTCATTCCTGGATTGGCTTTCGTAAAATCTCGGATGTAATTGTTGTATTCAAATTGTGGCGCAATTTCTTTTACGAAACTTGGGTCGCTTTTTAACTTTTGCTCCTTGTACCACTCATCAACCAGATCGCCATACGTTTTCTTGCCGGCATTTTGCTTAAAAAAGTCGAGTAGGTGGATCGTGAAATGAAATTGCTTACCGATAATCGACTGCAAAAATTGCTTCTTTTCTTTATAGCTTCGATAATCAACTCCAATCACCGTTTCGAGCGTCAGCGGCTCGGTTGGTTTTGGTAATTTCTTTTGTCTTGTTGTTTGAGGTTTTGTAATTTTTCCTGTTTCAAGATATTCGATAATTCGATTTGTTATCTCAATTTTCCCACCGACGTAACTGATTCCATTTTTTCTACAAAACTCAATCAATTCGTCTTTTAACCAATAGAAATCTTTAAAATCTTGAACGCTTATTTTTTGATCTAAAACTGGTCTTTGTCTTTTCATATAATCCGTCTCCTTTGTCCGTCACGACGACCAAGTGTATGCACGGAGAAGCCATTGCTTGTGCACGATGTTGTGCAGTTGTGTTTCATCCCGTATCTACTTTACTTTTTTGGCCTTGAATAAGATAATGTTAAGCTCACTGGCGCGAGGAACGAGCGTCCAGCGCAGTGCCTTGTTGGGCACCGATTTTAATCAATGCTTCATGAAATTGATGAGCCTTGTTTGTGTTGAACCGGAGTTCAATCAAACCATCCCAGCCTTCTCGAAAGATTGATGCCTCGAACGAAAGACATAGTTCCTCTTCCTTTGGGGTATCGATATACAGATTTGCTACTTTTGGGTCATCAACGGAGATGTTGATTTGACGCTTCCTGTATGTATAGCAAACCACTCTCTTTCTGGTTACCACAAGACAACCAGAAAAGCGCTCTGAACGATGTCGATACCGTTTCCCTGGTCCATCGACGTGCCTTGTGATAAGCCGCCCACCTATTCCCTCGTCAGAGACAACAACGCCCTCCTGTTCAAGTGTTGAGAGCAATTGCTTGGGTGTGGACCCAAGTCCCAATAATCGATACAAAAACGTCTTTTTCATCTCTATCCTTTGTATGCCTAACGCTGAGCTCGCAATCGTTTGATGTATATTAACATCATACAACGAATTGTTAATTTATGCTCTGATGGTGATGTATAAATAGGGGATATCGCACGCAGCATGCCCCTCTCAAAAACCCAAACTGGTAAAAATTAACCCTTTTTCGGGGGTGAACCTTTTTTTCTTTTTTTCTTTTTCTTCTCAGGGGTGAACTTTTTTGTCTTTTTTGTTCATAAGATATTTTGAACCGAAACGTAGAGAAGCGCGAGGGATAGCAAGATTTTATAAAAAATGCGAAAATCTATCTCCACGTAACGTGGCTATCGTCGCCGACCAATGGACTGTTCAGAATTCTAAATTTCTTTTCAGAGTTCCAGATTTTTACCAAAGCATCAAAGTTTCGATCCGGGTTTTGCATCAATTCGGCTAGTTCGTCGATTTCTTCAAAATCTTTTTCTGTTAGTTCTTCGAATTTGTAGGCGATATAGCGCGGCATTTGCGTATAAAGAATCTCGTCGTTCATCAAACTATGAAAATCATAAAAAATCGCCCAAAGAACTGGCATTAATCCTTTGAAACCGCCTGCATTGATAAAACCGTTGGCGTCTAGTTCGCCCCGTCTAATCCCTAGCCAAGTGTCTGCCGCCCAGTCAAATTTTTCGTCCGGCATGTCGTACTGGTCAAAACCAATCGACCTGTCAAAGAATCCGTCAGCATCAAAAGTAACCCATTTCTGGTTTTCATAATCCCAATACTGGTTTATCCAATGATCCCAGCTGCCCTCAAAAAAATATGGAGCGAATCCAGAGCGGACCCTACAAGGAATACCTTTTGATTTTAAGATCGATGCCATCAGAATTGCTACATGGCGGCACGTGACAACAATTTTATTTTCAACTTTTCTATCTTTTTCAAAACCTTTGTCATCAAGCCTTAGCAGCTCTGCAATCATTGAAACTGCCGTGGTCAGCACATCGTCTTCGCACCTCAATCTATACCAGGGGAAAGTGTTCATGTCGCCATATCTCAAATCTGCGTTGGCTTTTGTGTTGCCGTCTTTGAGCGTTACACGGTGAATGATCTGATGAGAAATTAGATCGCCCAGCTCTTCGACGTCATCTGGAAGATTTTGAAGAAATTCTTTGTAGCACCCCGGGTTGGTGAACGTACTGAATTCTAGATAGCGGTTTAGGATTTTATTGTTCATGGCGTTGCTCAAGATATTTCCGTTTCATATTATAAGGAAACTATGGTCTGATAAAAATGCCCAATATTTTCGCCCGAAGTTAAGTGCGACTGACCGTTCACTTCATTGGTAACATGCTTTTCTTTACCGTCAGATAAGTATTTCGTTTCTATGTTATTTTTGCTAGAAAATTTCTTTTAACATCTTTATCTAGTTTTAGCCATTCATTTAGAATTATTAAAGAGGACTCTATTAGTTCGAAATTTCTAGCAGCGTCTTTTTGACAGCCTCCTTTGAATTTTCCTCCATGAAATAGGTTGTTCCTAACGTCTCTGATGTGCAGATTCAGTTTATGTATATCAGAATCATTTGAGTTAAATTTACGTTTAACCCACTTCAGTTCATCATCTTCTAGTACTTGAATCTTTGGTGGATTCTCTAGGATAAATTTTGTGGCTTTATCAAGTTTTTCATCTTTTTCGGGGTTAAACGAATCCTCAATTGAGTTTGTAAATGAGTCCCAATCAGAGTGAGCTTTATTTTTATAGTTATATGCAAACCTAATTGTTGATTTCAATGCGCATTCAAATCTTGAGAACGTAACAAAAAACTTAAACACAATCTCTGTTTCTTTTCTGGAAGTGTTTTTTAAAAAATCTTTAAAAAATTTATCAGATATCATACTGTATTACCTTTCATTTTATCTTGCAGTTAAAGCACGCGTATACGTAATCTTTTTGGCTACATTAGCATTATGTCATACATCGGGATTCAGAGAGGGTTTTGGAGCGGCAAGAATTTGAGTGAATGAGCGCGGCGATGCGACCTACGCTCTATTTAATCCACTTCAACGTTTCTTCAAATAATTGCTGTTCTGTGTCTTCTTCGTGAAAACAGTGTGTTGCGTTTTCGATGGTTACAAATTCATGTTCAGTTTGGAATTTGTCCAAGTAAGGTTTCCACAATTCAAGCTTGTTGTTATTGCCTGCGAAGATGATTTTACAAGGAGTCTTCAGTGACGTAACCAAGCTGTTGTAGTCCGAGGACATCCATTCATCGAAAAGCTCTTTTCCGACATAAAAGTCCAACCTTCCCTTCACGAGGTATTTATCTGTACCAGGATCATACGTTGCATTTCTATGGCGCGCATCTTGGAGGGGTGTCGTTGGATCCCATAAGACGATTTTTGAGACATTGGTCAAATCGGTTTTTAATAGTACTAATCCACCCAGGCTGTGGCCGATTAGCACCAATGTTTCGTATGCATCTTTGAAGTTATCGATAACCAGATTTACATCATCAGAGTGGTCTGTCAGGGAGCAGCTACTCAGCGACCTTCCGTTTTTATTTTTTGAATACAGATCAAATCTGAACGTATCGAAACCTCTTTCAGTAAAGAATGAAGCGGCATTGAAGAAATGATGCTCATTTCGATTTCCAGTAAAACCATGAACAAAAATCAACAGCGTTTTGCTGCCAACGGAATCCAGTGTTCCATAAATGGTGTGGTTATCGTTTGTCGTTAGTTCTACCCTGCTTCTCATAGTACTAGTGTACTACGAACCGTTATCCTGCGCCGACCCTAACCAATAGATTTACCTCCTGAGAAGTGTTGTTTTTCGCCAGCCTGCCAAACAATGACAAAAACATCAGCTTGCGCCGACTTCTTACGAGCCGTGAAATTATCGTTTTTTATATATTACGTTTGGAGATTAAGTGTAGTTCAATGGCGCTGTGTTTTAGCGTTTGTGGCGTCTGCCGCATCCTGGACAGTTTGACTTACCTGGTGCGTTTGCGTTTGACCGTAAAAAAACCGCCGCCAGAACAAAGTGCGTGCCTGTGTGGGTTTTGTGCGTAAAACCGCTCAGGGCTGTCGTTCTGTAGCATAGTGAAAAATACCACATAAAACATTGCGTCTATGGTTGCGCCTCTGTCGTGCGGGACGGTACACTAGAAGTACGTATGCCTCTGATAGAATTGAAAAACGTCAGCAAGCTTTACGGCTTCGGTGATGCCACTAGTGTGGCCTTAGATGAGGTTAGCTTAAAAATCGACAAAGGCGAATGCGTCGCCGTCATGGGTCCGAGCGGGAGCGGTAAAAGCACGCTCATGAACGTGATTGGTTTACTTGACCACCCGACGCACGGCGATTATTTATTTTCTGGTAAGCGCGTTAGTCGGCTGTCCACAAATCGCCGATCACGAATTCGCCGCGACAAGATTGGCTTTATATTTCAGTCGTTTAATTTGCTCGGGCGTTTAACGGCGCTCGAAAACGTTGCCCTGCCCTTGCTGTACGGCGGCTACGCGACGGCTAAGCGCAATCAGGCTTCGCGCGCTATGTTGGAGCGTGTTGGTTTGCATGACCGCTGCTACTACTATCCGCGGCAGTTATCTGGCGGCCAGACGCAGTGTGTCGCTATTGCGCGGGCGCTTGTCAATGAGCCGGAAATAATTATCGCAGATGAACCGACCGGCAACCTCGACACCGAAAGCTCGCGTCTGGTTATGGAACTGATAAGCGAAATTCACAAAAGCGGCAACACTATCATTTTCGTTACGCACAACCCAGAGCTGACTCGTTATGCGACGCGTGTTGTGTACATGCAGGATGGCATTATCAAGCACGATGAAGCGACAAAGCTGGGCGAGGTTGGGCATTATGTGAGTAAGTTTATGTACAAAGTGCCGACGGCAAGCGAAGAAGATGATTTGGCCGGTGTCTCGGCTCTCATGAAAATCCGTCCCGAGGAAAAACCTGCGCCAGCGAAAAAGTCCAAAAAGACCTCGACGAAACGTCGCGCAAAACGAAAAACAAAACGAAAGGCAGCGGCATGATAAGTTTGCACAAAGGATATCTTGGGCTAGCGCTGCAAAGTCTACGCGCCTCTCGGACTCGCAGCTTTATGACAATGCTGGGGATTGTCATAGGGGTACTTTCGGTGGTGGTGATCGTTGGTGTTGGGCAAGGCGTCAAGGAGCAGATTGCTGACCAGTCTGCGCGTTATGGGCAAGACGTGCTAATTGTTCGACCGGAGCTGACCGGCAGTAATCTGGGTATTGCGACTGGACAAGGCGCAATATCGCTCGAAGCGGCCGACGCGGAGGCTTTGCGTCGTTCGGAGAGCGTGCGGCAGGTGGTGCCGCTTGCTACCATGCGCGGCGCAATCGAGGCCGATGGCGCCGTTCATAACCCGCTCGTTCTGGCGACAACGCCAGAACTGGGAGATATTTTGCACCAAAAAATGGAGTTTGGCGGTTTCTTTACGGCCAGTGATGGCGACCGAGTAGCGGTGCTGGGAAAAAGTCTTGCGGCGAGGTTGTTTGACGACGGCGTCCCGTTGGGGCAGCGGTTTACGTACCGAGGCGAGTCTTTTGTGGTGAGTGGGATATTTAGCTCGTTTGCTGCAGCGCCGTTCTCGCTTGAGGCAAACTATAACGAGGCGGTTTTCATACCGTTTGGGGCCGCCCAATCCCTGCTAGGGTCTGCACCGTACATGAACCAATTGTTTGTGCAGGCCAAGCCTGGCGTCGATGTACGCGCGCTCGCGCCGAAGCTGCAAAAAGTTATCTCGGAGCTGCATGGAGGGGCGAATGATGTTGTTGTGCTCGCGCCTGGCTCAAAACAGAAAGCGACGGATCCGACGCTCGATTTGCTGACGCTCATGACGATATGTATGGCGGCTGTGGCGCTTGTGGTCGGCGGTGTCGGGATTATGAATATGATGCTCGTCAGCGTGACCGAACGGATACATGAGATCGGGTTGCGCAAAGCTATTGGCGCGACAAATCGGCAGATATTACGGCAATTTATGACAGAGGCATTTGCGCTGTGTAGTGTGGGTGCGGTGCTGGGGGTTGTTTTTGCGCTCGCGGCTATTGGCGCACTTCGTGCCTACACTAGTCTTGCGCCTGTTATTGTATGGCCAGTGGTTATTGGTGCGCCGCTCGCCGCGCTTGCGACGGGAGTTTTCTTTGGTATGATACCGGCGCTCAAAGCTGCACGTATGGATCCTATCGAAGCACTCCGCCACGAGTAGCTTGCGCCGTAGGCGGGTTGGCAGAGTGCGAATAGTTGCCGTTGGCTGTGCCCACTTTCGTTCGGGATTTAGTGAATAATTTTAGCGGTTTTTTGTCGCGGTTCGAGTATATTCTTTGTTTCGTTCGCGGTGCATCTCACTAGCTACACTAGCGACCACAGGGCGGCGAGGCCGGCGAAGGTCATGATTGCGGTGGTTGCCCACCCAACGACCGTAGTGCTGCGGCGGTTTTTCCAGTGGCCCATGAGTTTACGGTTGCTCGAAAGCTTGACGATGAAAAACAACACAAACGGTGCCACAATGCCGTTGGCCACCGCAGAATAAATGAGGGCTTTTATGGGGTCTATGCCGACAAAGTTGAGCGCTAGTCCGACCAGCATAGAAATGATGATTATACCGTAAAATGCGTGGGCTTGTTTGAGCGGGCTGTGCAGATTTCCCTTCCAGCGCAAGCTTTCGGCAATTGCGTAGCTTGACGACCCTGCTAGCACCGGTATGGCGAGCATACCTGTACCAATGATGCCGATAGCGAACAGATAGTACGTGGCGTCGCCTGCGAAGGGTCGCAACGCTTCGGCTGCCTGAGCAGCGGTTGAAATGTTTGTGATGCCGTGCGGGAAAAGTACCCAACCACACACAGCAATAATGAAGAACATGACGATATTGCTCAAAAACATGCCGCTCCAAATATCTATGCGCATGCGTTTGATTTGTTCGGGAGCAGTGGCGCTGCGCCGTTGGCGTAAGGTTGTTTTGCCTTCAAGGATTTCTTCTTCAACTTCTTGAGAAGTCTGCCAAAAAAATAAGTATGGCGATATGGTTGTGCCGAGTACGGCGCAGATGAGCAGCAGGCTATCTTTGTCGAAGGTCAGTTCTGGCGCAGCGACGGCTCTGAGTGCTTGGCTCCAATCTACCTTGGCAAGTATAGCGGAAGCAATGTAGCTCAACAGGACAAGCGCTAGCCACTTCAGGTATCGCGCATATTTACTATAGGGCATGAGTATTTGTAGAAGCAGGCTCAGCACCGAAAAACCGGCCACTAGCCACCCAAAGGAGAGCTGCGGTTGTAGGAGCTGGACGGCTTTTGCCATAGCTCCCAAGTTTGCGCCGATGTTAAATGCGTTGGCGGCAAAAAGTAGTATGGTGATAAAACGGAGCGTGCGGCGCGAGTATGCACTGCGAATGTTGGCGGCCAGTCCCCTGCCCGTTACCATGCCGATACGGGCGCACATTTCTTGCACGGTGCTCATGAGCGGGAAGGTCCACAGGCTGAGCCAAAGAAAGCCGAACCCGTGTTGCGCTCCAGCTTGGCTGTACGTTGCTATGCCAGAGGGGTCGTCATCGCTTGCACCAGTGGTAAGACCGGGTCCGAGAGCGTTCCAGTAGTCGCGTGCTTTTTTGACGCCTCTGTTGCTTGGAACAGCGTGGACAACTTTTGTACCCGCTTCGAGTGTTTTGTCGAGTGCAACGGCAGGAGCTTTGACGCTACGCTCGAAAAGCTTGTCTGAATTGAACCGTTTTGATGTGTTTGGCATGAAGGTAAAGGCTTATGGTTTGACCGTATTGTATCAGAATGACGTGAAACACCGAAACGGTGGTACCGTGACATCGGTACGTAACTCTAAGGAACGCTATCTAGGCTACGGTTGTTTGGTCAGTTTCCCGCCCATAGCTTTCACGTCATCAATTCCGCCCAGATCGGTTATGACTGTATAGCCAGCCTCCTTGAGCAATTTAGCTGCTTGGCCGGAACGATTGCCGCTGTTGCAGTAGAGATAAATGGGCGTATCTTTGGCGAGTTTTGGATACTTTGCCGCTTGGATATCTTGGAGAGAGTGGTTGATGGCACTCGGGAAATGGCCGGCGGCATACTCTTCGGCGGTGCGGACATCAATGAGAAATGCACTTCCCTTCGAAGCCTCATTTTGAACGGTCGCAAAGCTCAGTTTAGCAGTTGGTTGTTTCGAGATTTCTGGCGAGTGAGCCGGTTTGCTCAAAAGTAAAAATGCCCCAACAAGCACTGCTATTACTACTGCTACTAATCCAATTCGCTTCATACAATATCCTCGCTTTACTTCGTACAGCCTTTACTATACGCTTATACTCGTGAGTAATAAAGTTATTATAGACGTTCGTGAGCCATTTGAGTACAGCCAGGGGCATGTTGAGGGCGCTATAAATATTCCGCCAGCTCGCCTACTTGCGAATCCGCCAGAGCTGGCAGATTTACCGCGCGACACGGAGCTTATTGTGTACTGCTTGAGCGGTAGTCGCAGTAACGCCACTATGCCTTATTTGCGCCAGATGGGGTTTACGAATGTTACGAACGGCATAAACAAACATCACGTCGAACGCAACCACGCGTGAGGCGCGCGTGAAGAAACTGCAGCAAAGTTTTCTCGTGTTACCGATTTTGGGAGGACAGTCCTCCTGAGGTGGTTTTTATTGTGTAATAGGTAAAAATGGTTAGGCCTAAATGGATTCTGCCGAGTAGGATTCGACTACCTTCTTACGATTGCTTGCAACTATGCTCGTAAGCTTCTTTGTTACGAATCGCCTGTTGACTAGCAGTATTATCAGCCCGTCAAACAGCGCAAAGTAGACTGGGAACAATACTGCCGCAAAAGTTTTTTCAGGACTGCCAATAGCCGCCATCAAGCTGGCTGCGCAGAAGAAATACCAATGTAAGGCTTTTTCTGAGCTGGGCTTCCGCAGGGTGCGAGTGATTGTCGGTACGCCGCCTATGAAGTGTGCAACTAAGCTTATCATGAGGTTAATAACTGGTGCGTCAAAAACAACCCATATCACGCAGCTTAGTACAAACAGGGCTAAAGAAATTGCTTCGATTTTGCCAAACTCTCGCGAACCTTTTTTGATACTAACCAGAAAAACAGCAACGCTACCTAGTAGATAAATAAAAGCCAGTACTATAGCATCTTGACTGCCGCCCCCGAGGGCTACGCCAGCGAAGCTGTTTATGCTGAGCAGAAACCAAATAGCTCTACTAAATAGGCTGGGTGAATAATCACCGCGCATCATCTGATAGACGGCTGAGACGTAGGTCAATAAACCTAAAACAATTACCGAACTATTTATCAATAACTCAGCCAACCTGGCTCCCCTGCGACCAACAACCGCACGTTATAAAATGCTTAACCTAATAGTACATTACCGTAAGGTATCGTTCAACACAGCGGTGGGTTTTGGTCGAAAACTCGTGCGTACCTGCGCCGCACATTTGCATGCGCTGGCTGAGTCTGTGCTGTTGCGGTTGATTCCTACTGTCTGCTAGAGGAGCGTTTCCCAGTAGTACCAAAAGCGAACGAGAATAACGCCTACGATGATGAGGTATGCGCTCAGGAGGATATCGGCGTGATGCTTCTGAGCGAAGCGATTTGTTCGCGCGAGGCGTCCGCGCAAGTGCAGATGTTCTGCGCGTATGCAGTGTAGCGTGGTATACCAAAACGCCGGCAGTGTCGCTACCCAAGTGAGCATGCAGTACGGGCATAAATGATTTAAGACAAAAATGCTCTGCCACATAAACCACAAGACGAAGAGTAGCCCAAACACGAGGCCTATTTGCAGACCGAGCCAAAACCAGCGTTTTAGGCGTGCTCCGGCTAGTATGGCAAATCCAATTGTTACAACCACGGCGAACGCTGCCAGTCCCCAAAACTGATTTGGTACGCCCAGTATGGCGTGACCTTGCCAGGTGTCGAGAATTGAACCGCAGCCAATGATGGGGTTGAGGTCGCAACCAAGTTGCGCAGTTGGGTTTTTGAGGTGTTCAAGTTCTTCTAGGGAGAGCATCATCGAGGCGAAAAGTCCGAGCGACCCCGAACCGATCAATATCCACGGTATGTGTTGCGTGAGCCAGTTCATGTGCTCTGGATGAGCCTGCGGTGTCGGTAGGGTGTTGTTTGCGCTGGAGGACGCCTTTGCCTGCGAGCGTTTCTTGGGACTTTTCTTTGTAGATGCTGTTTTACTCATGGTGCTTTCTTGATGAATTAAGCTCATTGGCTGCACTTTCCAGTATCTACTGCCGAGTCTTTTGACTGGGCTGTGCTGAGCAGGTCAGATGCTTGCTCCGTAGTAAGTGCGTAGCCGATATTATTGTACGCGGTGGAGGTGGCGAACACAACGGCGACTACGCTGCCGTCTGTTGCTACGACTGGTCCGCCAGAATTGCCGTGTACAACGGTAGTTTGCAGGCTGTAAACGTCGCGAGTAACGCGTTTTTTGCCGTAGATGTCTTGGCCGAGCGCCGTGAAAGTGTCGAGTAGCACTGCTGGACTGACGCGAAAATCACCTCCAGCGGGATAACCGAGCGCAAAGACGTCTGTGCCAGGTGCGAGCTTGTCGCGGTTCAGCGGGAGAGGACGAGCAGCGAGTTCGGGTACGCGCAGTACGGCGAGGTCGTTTGCTGGGTCAAAGGCGACAACTGTGGTGTTGTAGGTTCGTGTGCCAAGTCGAACTTTTGGACTGCTGACACCAGCAATGACATGGGCGTTGGTAGCAACAACTTCTGGGGCGTATACAAAACCGCTGCCATCTACAATACCGCCGCAGCCTAAGCCCTCTATTTTGACGACGGATGCCTTTGCCTGTGTGAGCATATCGGCGTGCGCTTGCGTTTTAGGGAGTGTTTGATTGGCGTCGGGGGAAGGTTCTCGTCCAGCAAAGACTTGCGGCGATTGATTGGGGTCGATGAGTGTGTTCAGGCTGTGCAAAACGGTAGTCGGTGATGGCAGACGAGCGTTGAGCCAGCCAATAACGGCTGAGTTTCGTAATTGAGCTTGCAGACCGCCGGAGGCTGCCAACGAGAAAATAGCAGCCGCGAGCCATAGTCCGAGCAGTAACGTGACCAGCGACATGAGCGCGCCAGCTGTGTTATCTACGCGGTGGGCAAGCGGATTCCTGACGGCTACTTTGAGCCGTACGGCGAACAGTTCGCCAACAGTCATACATAGAAAACAGACAGTTAGGAGTATCGCTAGTCCAGCAACGGGTTTTGATGGCCCGTCGACGAGGCTCATGGCGTGGCTCGCAACCCAAGATCCAGGAAACAGGCCAATAATAAACGCAACCGTAGAAAACGCCTGCCGAATAAAACCAATCTGAAAGCCGCGCAGTAACGCGCCAACGAGCAACACGCCTATAACAAGATCAACTATATGCATAACCGTTCCATTCTAGTATATACCTAACATATCGCATGACGGAAGTTTGTGTGCGGGCTTGTGTCTGCTGGCGGCGGGCTATGATTTCCGCTGCTGTGTTGCGTTGGCAGATGTGTTGTCTGCATGCCGAGCTGTAGATGAGGCGAGCGGTGCTATGCGTTCTTTGGCGTGAAAGCCAAGGGCTATGAGAAACAGCATGCCGAGAAACACGACGTAGCTGGCGCGGTCGATCAGGTTTGCCGAAACAATGTCATCTGCCGAAACATGGTGTATATTTTGCGCAAAGAGTAAGAAAGCTTCTCGTATGCCAATGCCGTCTGGCGTAATCGAAACGAACAGTGAAAAGTTTGCCGCGCCGGTATAGGACACGAGTTGTCCGAGCGATACGTCGCTGCCGCTTGCCCGTAGCGCCAAGTAATAGCGTATGCCGATACAGGTAAGCTGTAGCGCAGTAAAACCGATAAGAGCGGCTACATAAATGGGTTTAATGCTAAGCGCGCGCAGAGCTTGGGTGCGGCGGCGGGCAGCGAGTCGAATAACAAAGGCGCTTACCGCGGCAGCGGCAATGCACGCCAGTACGGCTTGCCACCACGGTCTCGTGCCGACTACCAGCAGAAAGGCGCTTAGTATGGCGTAGGCAGCATACGCAAACAACGTGACGAGAAAATAGCTGCGGAGACTAACACGATGTTTTGCCTTGAGGTACGCTGCGCGGACGCCAGGGCCGCTCTGTAGCGGGCCGAAAAAATTTGCAATGGATGAGTAAATGGTAAGAAGCCAGTTTTCGATTGCGCCAATGTTTTTGCCGGTCATTTTGATGAGTACTAAAGACAGCATGGTAAGTGCGGCGATCATTGCAAAGTCTGCTACCAGTATGCCGACAATCCACCACGGGCTGGTTGCGGCGAGTTGAGCAAGATACGCAGGGTGTGTTTGCAGGTATCTGACAAACAGAACAACGGTGACTGCTAAGATCGTGATGGATGCAATGGTTTTGAGACTGCCCTTTTTCATGACCTATAGCATAGCACAGAGACGAATGGGTGCGATATACTGTACGAAGTGAATAAAAAACGTATACAACTACTGTTTGGCAACGTTTCGGCTTTTTTGCGAGATGCCATGGCGTCGTCGTGGTTTTGGCGAGTCATGATAGTGCTGTTTGTGCTGCAGGCCGTTTATCTCGCGCTCGTCGGCCGGTACGCGATGGCGTTTGATGAGCAGTTTCATTTTGCGGCTATCCAAGAGTATGCGCGGGTGCTGTTGCCGTGGCAGATAACGCAGCCGCCTGGTCCCGCCGAGCTTAGTGCTTTCACGGCAGACGGTTCATATCTGTACCACTACCTTGCGAGTTGGCCGTACCGCTTGACTGCGTTTATAACAGATTCGCAAACAGCCCAGATTATTGTGCTACGACTCATGGACGTTGGTATTGTGACGGTTGGTCTGTATGTGTACCGGCGTTTGCTTCTTTTGCTCGGTCTGCCGCGAGCAGCTGCGCATGTTATTTTGGCGCTTGTCATGCTCATGCCTATGACGCCTTGGCTTGCTGGACAGTTGACCTACGACGCACCGTTTATGACGCTTTGCGGTGTGACTATGCTCGCACTCTTCAAGCTGGTGCGCGCAATTTCTGTGCGGCGGACAATCCCGCTCGTTCCGGCGGCATGGTCGGTAAGTTTACTGCTCATTACCGCGCAGGTTAAGTATGCCTTTTTGCCCGTTGTGCTCGGGGCGAGTGTCTATGTGCTGGCGCTCATTGTGCTGCAGCTGAAGCGGCGGCGTATCAGTTGGCCGGCGGTGCAGCAGTCGTGGCGGCAGACTATGTCGCTCGGCAGTGGTACGCTGGCGGTTGGCGTGTTGTTACTTTCGGGAGTGTTCTTTATGCAGCGCTATGGTATGAATGTAGTCCAATACGGCACGCCTGTGCCGTCGTGCAATACAGTGCTTGGGCACGAACGGTGCTTGGGGTTTGGTCCGTACGGTCGCGATGCGCGCATACATAGCGAAGGTTGGTATGAAACTATTTCGACGCAAAACAAGCTGGGATATCCGAAAATCTGGTTCGACAAAATGGTTTATGAGTCATACTTTGCGGTTGGTCCGCTCGAAACTGGTTATTCAACGAAAAAGCCGTTACCAGTACCGTATACAATCGGCAAAGCTCTTGCTCTTTTTGGCGTGTTGGTTCTGGTGTTTCGTTTCGTCTGGTTGATTCGCCGCGGACCGCAGGCGCAGCTTGCGCTCGTTATAGTTGCCGCCTATGTACTGGCATTGTTTGCGGTGAATTTCAAAGCGTATCTTTATACGGCTATCCCGGTTACTATTCACGGGCGCTACGTCTTGCCCTTTTTGCCGCTCGCTGGATATTTGGTGTATATGGCGGTTCGACCGTTGTTGCGCACGCGACGGTTGAAGCAAGCGGCAACGGTGCTTGCTGCGCTTGCGGTACTCGGCAGTGCTTGGGGCGGCGGTATTGGCGCGTGGACAATTGGGGCGAACGATGACTGGCATTGGCCAAATGCTCGTCCAGCCACTCATGTGGTGCGCGACATTACCGAAAAAATTGTTCTGCAATGATTCCTGTGTGTATATGATCTGCGGAGCGGCATAGATGTTCGCCAGCGTTCTCGGCGGTACGGTCTTCTGGCGGTGTCTATGTGCGCGGGAAGCGAATCCGCTTGATGTCTTCGTAGGATTTTTCGGCGGTTCCCTGTAAACGTACTAGCATGTCGGCAACGAGGCCGAGCGACCAGAAAAATATACCGAGCGTCGTGAGGTATAAACCGGCCATACCAAAGGCTTTGTACGGTGAAATGAGACCGGTTTGCAACCAGTGCCAGCCAGCAATACCTACACCAATGAGTCCGATGGTAAAGGGGATAAGTCCAACAGAAAAGAAAAAGCGCAAAGGGGCGAAATCACGATAAGCGCGCAAAATATTCAAACTGCTAACAGCAATGTAGCTGACGAGGCTTTTCACTACGCGCGACTTCCGGCCTTTGTAGTAAGTAACGTGTGTGGGTAGGGTTTTGATGCGCAAGCGTTTCGCGGCAATGATCTGAAACGATTCCTGAGTGTAGGTGTGGGTGCTGTTGATATTGAGTGCCACGAGTGCACGGTAGCTATAGGCGCGGAACCCGCAAGTGACGTCGTTGAAGGTTTGCCGCGCGAGACGGCTAACGACGCGAGCGCCGAGTTTGTTGCCGTAGTACTTCCCTGCCGGCATGTTTTTTGGGCGGCGTTGTTCACCGGTTTCGGGGTCGGTAAATCTGTCTGCGGCGACAAAATCTGCCTCCTTTGCCACGACTGGCTGAACGAACTTGGGAATGTCTTCTGGCTGGAATTGGAGGTCGCCGTCAATATTTACGAGTACATCGGCGCCGCGTTCAAGTGCAATGTCAATAACTTCGCGAAACCGATACGCAAGGCCTTTGTTTGCGCCGTCGCTGTAAACGGTTGCGCCAGCTTTGCGAGCGGCCGCGACAGTGCCGTCGGTGCTGCCATCGTCTACAATGCAGATGTCCACGTCTTTTATGCCGGCATACTTTTTCGGTATGCGTTTTACGAGCTCGGCCACTGTCTGGGCCTCGTTCATACATATAGAAACAACCACTAATTTCATACAAAACTCCCTTGTCTAGCGCCCATCATAGCACTTATATGGCGCTTTGTGTATTTGCTTTGAGGGCGATGCCATGCGTCGACATACCAGTTTTATGCGTTAGAAAGAAAAAAGTGCCCCTTGGGAGCACTTTTCTGTCGAAACGAGAACACAGCCTTAGCGGCGGTTGTCTTCGCGAGGACGGGCTTCGTTGACGACGATAGTGCGACCGTTGAGTTCGCTGCCATCCATCTTTGCGACGGCGGCTTTTGCAGCTTCGTCATCTTCGAATTCGACAAAGCCGAAGCCTTTGGAGCGGTTGGTGTCGCGGTCGATGATAACTTTGCAGTATGCAATTTCCCCGAACTCGCTAAAAAGCTCTTTTAGTTGCTGGTCGTCGACGGCCCATGGCAGTGAACCGACAAAAAGTTTGGTTGCCATTGTGTGGTAACTTCCTTCTTATATTTTGTCGCTGGAGGTAATTCTCTCGTGAGATTAGCTGCGCCTTCATCGAACATAACTTATTAAAACTTTCTAGAACCTGAGTACCGATATCTCGAAAACCCCTTTTTCGCAGCCTTCTAGTGTCCTCAGGGTAACACGTTTTCGTCTTTCCGACAACATGCTTTCTCTGGGGCTTGGGTACTTGAGGTGTGTGCTGTCTGGCGCGGACGGTGCGCGGGTCGTTCTCGCACTCGCTACGGTCGCCAGGTTGATTCTGCGTTGGTCGGTCTTCTACGCTGTTGCGCGCCAAGCTATTACGCTTAGCATGGAGGAAGCTGCTGCCATACGCAGCGAAGCCGATCTCCTCGCGTTTCTCTCTAACCGCTAGACGTGACGCGCAATCTCAGTTCCGAAATATACAGACGAACTTCATGTATTGCGCTTTCACTTTGCGCTAAGTCGTACGACGTACGATTGCCCCGCTCTCAATACTCCTCGTTGTCCATTGCCCTCCCAACTACCATAGTGCCATAACATAACACTGATTTAGATTGTACGGCCGTACAATCTAAATCAGTGTGAGCCAGAAGGCTTACTCGCGGTGTAATAGGTTTTGTGAGAGCACATTGGAGCTACTGCTAGGTAGCAAGGAACTATTGGTGTTCTTGTACGCTTAGGAGGGCTTTGTAGACGCTGTATGGTTGCGGGCCAATTATTTTCTGGTCGCCGATAATGATTGTCGGTGCACCCTGTACGCTGTCGCCAGCTGCTTTATCGACGGCTGCGCGATAGGCATCGCCATGTGTTTCTCCTGCAGCGCAAGCGGCAAAAGCGTTGCCGTCGAGACCGGCCTTTTCTGCTAGTGCGCCGAGTTTTTCGGGGGTAAATAGTTTTCGTACTATTGCGTCCGTGTCTCCTTTACTCAAAAAGTTGTCCCACATATGTTCAAACAACACGTCATGATACGCAGGAAATCCATGCTGCTCTTCTGCACAGTACGATGCGTACAGCGCCAGGCCTGCATCTTCGCCAAAAAGCGGGTATGGTCGAAACACCAGGCGTGCCTTGCCGGTGTCTAGCCATTCACGCTTAATTTCTTGGTATGCGCCTTGATAAAACCTGTTGCAGTTTGGGCATTTGTAGTCGCTGTATTCTACGATAGTAATCGGCGCGTCTGCTCGCCCAACGATGAGCTGAAAGGGTTCGTCGGCGACTCTCCTAGTCTCTTCCTTGTCTTGAGCTGTGTTTGTTGACTGCGGTGAGCGAGGCGTAGCTGGCTCGGTTTGTCGACCAAATAGCAAGTAGCCAACTCCTGCGACTAACAAAACCCCAACACTCGCAAAAAACACTTTTTTCACTCACTCTATTATATCAAGCTTCGCAATAGAATCTAAAAATTTAGCGTGCTGATATTCATAATCTGAACTCATGCGCCAAACTCAAAAAAGCCCAAGAACCAATTCTCTTTCCCTACCGCCATCACCGTACCCTAGCTTACCCTCTCTCTATCACGATCTTCTTAAGTGAAATAGATTGTACGGCCGTACAATCTAAAACAAGATATTCAGCGTGTATTTTTATAAAAACGATTTATTGTTTATTTTTTGTTTCCTGTAAAACGTGAATAAAATGTACGGCCGTACAATCTAAGACAGTAATGGATCAATCTGGAGATCTTTTTAAGATGGTTTATCTCTGCTGTTGACGAGGTAGTTACTGTTCCTAATGTTCACTACTAGGGAAAAGCTATCAAAACACGTCATAAGGTATTGTTTGGTCTGCTGCGGCAAGCTAAGAAATGGGGCAAAACTAGTACTGGTGCGTCTATGGCTTCGCAATGGCCCGCGGCTTTAGGCTGTTGGAAATGTTAGGCCAGCTGCCACGCCGAGCTGTCTATGAGTTGTGAAATAGAAAGCAGTTTCAGTTGCTGTCCTGCGAAAGAATGAGGACGGCGTACGGTGGGAGCGTGAGGGCGGCGCTTGCGTCGGCCTGAGTGGTGAGTTCGACGATTTGCGTTTCATGAAAATCGGGACTGTAGCCTTTCCAAGTACTGTTGAAGCGTACTTTCCAGGTGCCTGGGAGCGGTAGTGAAAGTTCGTAATGCTGGTGTCTTGCGTCGCCAAAGTTGGCAATGACAAGTACGTCATCCCCTGCTCCGCCTTTGTCCCAGCGGTGGTAGCCAATGACGTTGTTTTGGTCGTCGCGGTGGAATATTGCGGTGTTTTGGCCGAGTAGTCCGGCGGTGTCGCCGTAGTAGTTGCGGCGCAGCGCACATACGTGGGTATGAGCCAGAACCATACCGTGGTAGGTGTCGGCTTTGTCCCATTCGAGCTCTTGCCAGTCGTTGAAGCTGCCCTCTTGCATAAATTCGCTGCCTTGCAACAGCATGGGTATGCCGGGGGCCGTGAGAGTTACGGTGTTGGCCAGCAGCGCCTTTTCACGAGCGTTCTTATCGGCGGCGTTGCCCGCACTGGCTGCTTCGTTTAGTCGGACCGAGCCGTTGGCGGCCGTGTCGTGCGAATCGCTAAAGATGACTTTTTCAAAAGCGTTGCCGTTGTACTGCCGCTCTAACTCAAACTGTATGCCGTCGAGCGTCTGGCCGCCTCTGAGTCCTAGTCCGTCGCGGAGTGCGTGCGGAAAACCCAGCTCCCATTGCGCGTCAAACGCGCAGCCGTTTTCGAGCCGCGGTTTCGTAAGGTAAGCGCTCGCGGCATTATCTTCGGCAATCATGATGGCGTTTGGGTTGATTGTGTGGGCAAGCTGAACAATGTCTTGTAGTAAATACCAAGCGTCTGGTATGTCGTGCGCTGGGTCGTTGTCGCGACCTTCGGTATTCCGAAGGTAAATGGTACTGTCGATACGTAGCCCATCCAGGCGGTATTCTGTCAGCCACATTGCTACGTTATCGAGAATAAACTGTCGGACCTCTGGCCGGCCGTAATCTGGCCGCCCGCCCCAAGGTGTATCGCCTCGTTTGTCGTTGTAAAAGTATATGCCGCCGCGGTTGTTTTCGCTCCAGCCGTCGTACTGCCAGAGGTCTGTTTCGCCAGAAAAGTGGTTGTACACAACGTCTAAAATGACCGCGATGCCTTGTTTGTGGCATTCGCGCACAAACGTTAGCAAACCGTGCCGCCCGCCGTAAGCGCTCTCTACCGAGTATAAGTGGTTTGGTGCGTAGCCCCATCCGTAGCTATGAGCCATCGACGTAACTGGCATGAGCTCTATGACGTTTACGCCCAGTTCTTTGAGGTAGCTAATTTTTTCGATAGCGTCATCAAAAGTGCCCATGGTTGCGGCATCTGGCCGGTTGAATGTGCCGACATGGAGCTCATATATAATTTGCTGCTCTGGCGGCACCGGAGTGAAGCTGTCGTTTTGCCAGTCGAAGTCGGGGTCGATAATGACGCTTGCACCATGTTCGGACGAGGTAAGCTGCCGAGCGCGTGGGTCGTTGCGCGTCAGGACGCGCCCGTCAGGTGCGGTAATACGAAATACGTAGTTTTGCCCCGCCTCGACATGCTTTCGCTGTGTTTTCCAGTAACCTTTGCCGTCGCTCGTCATGGCGATTTCGCCGTCCTCGCAGACGGTGCCAGCGAGACTAACGCTCTGAGCAAACGGCGCCCATACACAAAATTGCGTGTATTCGCCGTGTTTCGTCACGCCCAAATTTTTTTGTATCTGATGCGGCATACGCTACCAGTATGAAAGCATAAGCCGTTTTAGGCAAGCTATACGCCTAGTGGCCGAAGAAACCGCGGCCGGTTTTGTCGGGGAGCATGGTTGTGGAGACGTTCTTTTCGGCGAGCGTCTTAACTACTTCGGGGTCTTTGACTGAACCAGAAGAAGTGAGAATAGCGGCTATGCCAGCTTCAGCCAAGACGAGTGGTCCGTCGGGGAATGGGAAAAAGCTGTCGCTGTATGCGCTTGCGCCCGCAAGATCATGATTACGCGAGGTAGCGCGGGAAACAGCGAGCTTGGCGGCTCCTACTCTGTCCTGCTGGCCGACGCCGTTGCCAAGCATGCGCCCATCTTTGACGATGCAAATGGTGTTGCTATTACTCGTGCTGCCGATTGCCCAAGCCTGGACCATGTCTTGTTTTTGCTGGTCGCTCGCTACGCCGTTTTGAGTGATGTAGTCAGCGGCGAGATCGGCGATAAAGGTATAGTTTGGCTGCATGAGCATGCCGCCGCGAACATTGCGTAGTATGGGAGCCGTTTCGAGCGAAGTTTTATTCAGATTTGCCAGCGCGGGATTGGTCACAATCCGTAGCTTCGCGCGACTCAGTATTTCCATGGCTTCTGGGGTTACCTCGCTACCGACAACGCCGTCGAGCAAGCGATTTTGGCCGTCTGGCATCCGGTACGTCATGAGTGCGGTGGCAACTGCAGCGTCAATTGGTCCATTGAGCATAACAACTCCGCCAAAGATAGCGATTTCGTCGCCCTCGAGCATTTTTTGTACTGCTTCGACAAGTGTCTCGGCGACGCCAGCACCGCAAGCGTTGCCGTGTTTGACGCCGACGGCGATAGCTGGAACGGTGCCGAAGTTTACGTCGAACCCAGCGGCAGCGTGCGTGATAGTTTGCAGTAGCCGGTGCATGTCGGTTTCGTTGATGTAGCTTAGTTCCCAACCCTTTTGGTGGGTGAATTGGTCGAGTCCGAGTGGATCGACGGCGACGCGGTTGTCGGCGTATAGCCCAGCTGGTGTTTGCCATGGATTTTCGCCGTATTTGGTCGGTGCGACGCGCTGGCCAATCCAGCCGGCAACGTCATCGCCGCCGTGGTAGCGGGCCGAAATCATGATGTAACGCGCGCATTCGTATTCTGCAACGGCGCACAATTTGTTTCGAAAGGCTGTTTCGTCGGGCTTGTTTGCTTTGAGCCAGTCCAGGACTTCAGTGCGTTGATTGGCGCGAGAAAGGACAATTCGTCTTGCTTTGGCGCCAGCGCGCAGCATGGTGGGGCCGCCGATGTCGGTTTTTTCTATGACACTGGCGAGCGTTGCGTTTCCGCTGGCAATCTCTTCTTCTAGCGGGTACATGTCGACCGCCACAAGGTCAATGAACGGTATGCCGCGATCGGCTAGTTCTTGCAAATCTTCTGGCTTAGCAGCATCGGCCAGGAGGCCGCTATGGACTTCGCGCGAAAGCGTCACGACGCGATGCCCTAGGATAGCTTCTCCGCCAACCAGTTCTGCGACGTCTGTTACTGGCACGCCGGTGTCGGCTATCGCTTTCGCAGTGCCGCCGGACGAAATAATGTTCCAGCCCAACTCATGCAGGCCTTTTGCAAACTCTGCGATTCCTGTTTTGTCATACACCGAAAGCAGCGCATTGTTTTGCGTTTCGAGTAGATGGTTTATGTTCGACATTTGAAATCCTTTCTTTTACGGGCTTTTTGCCGCTATGAGCTAGCCTTTATTGTCCAATTGTACGCATTGGCAAACATTTGCATCCACGGCGATTCTTCGGGCCACTCGGCGGGATGCCAGCTGAGTTGGCGTGTCAGGAAAGCGCGTTCTGGGTGCGGCATCATAATGGTTGCGCGACCGTCTGGTGTGGTTAGCGCTGTGATGCCGTCGGGAGAACCATTTGGGTTTGCCGGATAGCGTTCGGTGGTTTGGTGCTGGCCGTCGACGTACTGGGCGGCAACGAGACCTGCTCTTTCGGCTGTGCTCCGGTCTGTTTCGCTCGCAAACGTAGCACGGCCCTCGCCATGCGCAACCGGAATTGGTAGCACAGAACCTTCCATACCTTGGAAAAAGATAGACGGTGTTTTGTTGAGTCGTAGTTGCGGTAATCGAGCTTCAAATTGTTCGCTGCGGTTTTTGAGAAACTTCGGCCAGCATGCTGCGCCTGGTATGAGCTCTTTGAGCTCGGAAAGCATTTGGCAGCCGTTGCAAACGCCGAGCGAAAACGTATCGGGCCGCTCAAAGAATGCTTTGAATTGTTTGCGGAGCGCTGCGTCGAAAAGAATGGTTTTTGCCCAGCCGCCGCCGGCTCCGAGTACGTCGCCGTAACTGAAGCCGCCGCAGGCGACGAGTCCGCTGAAATCATCGAGGTTGGTTTTGGCAGCGATAAGGTCGTTGAGATGAACGTCGACTGCCCTAAAGCCGGCGCGGTCAAAGGCGGCTGCCATTTCGACGTGGCCGTTGACGCCTTCCTCTCGGAAAATCGCTATTTTTGGACGTGATGCGGCTGACGGCCGTTGATGCTGGCTGCTCCGGCGGACAACTTGCGGCGTTAAACCAGGGTCTTTATTGTCGCGGATGGCGGCATATTCTTCTTCGGCGCACGCAGGGTTGTCGCGTAATTTTTGTATGCGATAGCTGGTTTCCGACCACCACTGTTCGAGTGTCGACCGAGTACTTTTGTAGACCACAGTTTCGCCGGCGCGGAAAACAATGTTTTGCGCCGTAGTTGGCTGGCCGATGACGGATGCGCTGTCAAACGCGCGGACAGTTTTTTCGGCGTCGGCGCGGCGTACTTGCAGTACGACGCCGAGCTCTTCGTTGAACAACGTTTCGAGGACGGTTGCCGCGGTAGGCCGTGCGGGCTGAGTTGAGCTGGTGGATGTGGTTTTGGCGGCATTCTTCGCGTTGGTTTGCGTTGCAGTCATGAGGGGCGACAGGTCAACATCTACGCCGCATCGGCTCGCAAATGCCATCTCGCAAAGTGTCGTTAGGAGACCGCCGTCTGAACGGTCGTGGTAAGCGAGAATTTTGTCTTGTTTTTTTAGTTTTGTGAGACTGGCGAAGAACGCTTTGAGCTGTGCGGGATCGGCGTCGGGCGTTTCTCCGCCGAGATTGCTGTAGGCTTGCGCCAAAGCTGATCCGCCGAGTCGTTTTTTACCGCCAGAGAGGTCGACAAACACCAGAACAGTTTCGTCTTCCCTACTGAGTACCGGAGTCAGTGTTTGCTGGACGTCGCCGACGGGCGCAAAGGCAGTGATGAGCAGCGATAACGGCGAGCTGACGCTTTTTGCCTCTGTGCCGTCCTGCCAGGTTGTTCGCATACTGAGCGAATCTTTGCCGACGGGGATCGTCAGGCCGAGTGCTGGGCAAAACGTTTCGCCGATGGCGTGCACAGTGTCGTAGAGCGCTTGGTCTTCGTTGCTGTGTCCGGCGGCTGCCATCCAGTTGGCGGAAAGTTTGATGTCTGCGAGCGCTTTGACATCTCCGGCGAGCATGTTTGTGATTGCCTCGGCGACGGCCATACGGCCGGAAGCGGGCGCGTTTGTTACTGCGAGTGGCGTGCGTTCACCCATAGTCATGGCTTCGCCGCGATTTGTTTTGAAGCCGACGGCGCTGACGGCGACGTCGCTGACTGGTACTTGCCATGGTCCTACCATTTGATCGCGCGCAATCAAACCGGTGACGGTACGATCGCCTATGGTGATAAGGAACTTTTTGCTGCCAACGGACGGTATATGCAAAACACGTTTCACGGCTTCGTCGACGCTGATGGCAGAAAGGTCAAACGGTGCTGCAGTGCGCGCGGTACGGCTGAACGTGCGGGTCATTTTGGGCGGTTTACCGAAAAGCGTACTCATGGGTAGGTTGACCGTATCGTTACCGAGCAAACGGTCGTGGACGACGAGCCGATCTTCGTCGGTAGCGGTGCCGATGACACGAAACGGGCAGCGTTCGCGCTGGCATATGGCGGCAAACTTTTCGACATCGCTGTCGCGCAAACCAATGACGTAACGTTCTTGCGCTTCGTTGCACCAGATTTCCATGGGCGACATGCTGAGGTCTGCGTTGTCGATGTCGCGCAGTTCAACAGTGGCGCCGAGTCCGGCGTCGTGAACGAGCTCGGGTACAGCATTGCAGTAGCCGCCGGCGCCGATGTCATGAATCATTACGATGGGGTTGTGGTCGCTTGCCCAGCACGCGTCGATGACTTCTTGGCAGCGGCGTTCCATTTCGCCATTGCCGCGCTGGACGGAAGCGAAATCGAGATCTGCGCTACTGGTGCCGGTTTGCATACTGCTCGCTGCGCCGCCGCCAAGGCCGATGAGCATGGCGGGACCGCCCAAAATGATGATTTTATCGCCGGCCTGCAGCACCCCTTTTTGTACGTGCTGCTCGCGAATATTACCAAGGCCGCCGGCAATCATGATCGGTTTGTGGTAACCGCGCACCTCAGAGCCGTCAAACTGTTCATAGCTGCGGAAATAACCAGCGAGGTTTGGGCGGCCGAATTCGTTGGCAAAGCTGGCTCCGCCGAGCGGTGCGTCGAGCATTATTCCGAGCGGTGTCGTAATTCTGTCGGGTTTGCCATAGGGTTTTTCCCACGGCTGCGGTGCGTCGGGGAGATGGAGGTTGGAAACGCTGAAGCCAGCGAGTCCCATTTTTGGTTTGGCGCCGCGGCCAGTCGCGCCTTCGTCGCGAATTTCGCCGCCAGTGCCTGTTGCGGCGCCAGGAAACGGGGCGATTGCCGTCGGGTGGTTGTGTGTTTCTACTTTGATGACAGTGTGAATCGCCTCCTCGCGGTAGGCATATGTCTGCGTTTCGGGATGCGGAAAAAACCGCTCTGCGTTTGGCCCGCGTAACACGGCAGCATTGTCAGAATACGCCGATAGTACGTTTTCGCCGCCCTGCTCATACGTGTTGCGAATCATTTTGAATAAACTTTTTGGTTGTTTTTTGCCGTCGACGACCCAGTCGGCGTTGAAGATCTTGTGACGGCAGTGTTCGCTATTGACTTGGCCGAACATCATGAGTTCGGCGTCGCTGGGGTTGCGGCCGAGTTCGGTGTAGGCGGCGGCGAGGTAGTCGATTTCATCGGCGCTGAGCGCGAGGCCTTGCTCGGCGTTGGCTTTCTCAAGTGCGGTTTTGCCGCCCTTTAGAACGTCCACGATGACAAGCGGCTTTGGCTTGGGGTTTGTAAACAATTTCTCGGCTGCTTGCAGTGAATCGAGCACGGTTTCTGTCATGCGGTCATGCACGAGTGCAGCGACTGTCTCTCGCGCTGGTGGCTCTGGAGTGTCTATGTAATATGCTGTGCCGCGCTCTATGCGCGAGACGTGCTGTAAACCGGCATTGCGAGCAATGTCGCTTGCTTTTGACGACCATGGCGAGATTGTACCCGGACGCGGTACAACGAGATACAGCGTACCTTTTCGCGTGCCAGTGTAGGGCGTACCGTATGTGAGCAGTGCTTTGAGTTCGGCTGTTTGTTTTGGTGAAATCTTCCCGTCGGTCAAAACAAAATGCACATATTCTGCGGAAACGTGCGTCGCGGCAATGCCCGCTTTTTTCAGCTCGGCGAGCAAGTTTTGTGTTCGAAACTCAGAAAGTGCGTCGATACCCGCGTACGTTTGCATCATCGTACCTCCAGAGTTGCGCCGCTAAATGTGAGGTTTTTTGGCTGGATGACGACCTCTTTTTTGCCGCGTTTGACGGTTCCGCCGCGTATGGCTTTGAGCCCGTTTTCTTTGGCGGCAGCGATAACTGTTTCGGCGTGGTTTGCTGCGACAAATAAGGCAAAACCGACGCCCATGTTGAAGTTGCCGTACATTTCGGCGTCATCGACGCCAGCTTCCTTTTGCATAAGGGTGAACTCTGGTTGCGGTTCGAGAATGGTGTCTATAACATAACGAAACTCAGCATTTGCGCGCATAAGTTTGCGCCAGCCGTGGCCGGTGACATTGACCATATAGTGCGGTATTACGCCGGCGTCGAGCACGCTTCTCACAAGATTTACGTAAAGATGCGTTGGGGCTAAGATGGCTTCGCCAAACAGTTGTCCGTTGTCGAGCTTTGTTTCGTATAGTTGAGGATTTTTTTCGTACAGATGCCGTACAAAGGAAATGCCATTGGCGTGTATACCGCTGCTTTCGACGAGAATAATGGCGTCGCCTTCCGCGAGGGCGTCACCGAGTACGAGTCGTTCTTTGGGGTTGATGATGCCGACGGCCGAGCCGCCAAGATCGATGGTATTGGGTTCGATAATCCCTTTGAGCGCCGGTGTCTCGCCGCCGCCCCACGTTGCGCCTATTGCGTTGCAAGCTGCTGCCCAACCGTTGACGAGGTCGCTGGCGCGTTCGCGGTCGTTCATCCATGCGCCATCGCCCAGTGCGAAGTACGCATTGACGACCTGCGGCAACGCCCCAACGACGATGAGGTCGTTGACAATCATAGCCACTGTGTCCTGCGCGAGCTGATCGTAGTAGGTTTTGCCGGTCTTTGCACGCATGGCATCGGCAACAAGGTTTTTTGTGCCCAGCCCTTCGACGACGAGTGCTCGGTAGGCGTCGGTTTCCTCCCAGACGTAGGCGGATTCGCCGCGGCTGGCCGTAACTTCGGACGCGCCAAAGCTGCCAAGGTTTGGCGCGGTGGATTGGGCAGCTTTCTGCGCTAGCACCTTCACCGGATCCATTGCACTATAGTCCACCCCCGTCTGCGCATAGGTCGTTGGTTTTTGCGCCATATTCCCTCCTTGTGAAACAGTAAAACAAACGCATGCTGCGCTTTGTGTCTCGAACTCGCACGCTTACAGACTGTATTGTACCAAGATATAACCGGTCAACCTATAGTTATTGCACCGTGTTTTGTTGTTTGGTCTATATTTTGTTACTGACGCATTGCGTTAGCTAAATATGTGAGCTCACTTCTGTGCCGAGTAAATACGTCTTTCGTGTCTTTTAAGTATTCCTTAATGGGCGTAGACGGTCTTGGGATAGGTAAATATTTACGCATTGCATCAATTATCGTAGACGGAACCCCGAACCCTCTGTCGGATATATCCTGTAGAGTCAAGTGATGGTCAGCTCTTGTTTCTAGAAGATCAATAAATCTATCATTAAAATCGAGTAGATGTTCTGCGGCGGCGAATCTTTTTTGCGGCGAAGTAATATTTTTCGGCACAGTTACCGTATAGGGAAGAAAATGGGGAACGCTCAAACGAAAGCCGTTCGCTTTTGCTGTAAGGTAGCCACCAAGCATAGTCATGTCACGAGAGTTGCATATGCTTAAACCGGTTGATGTCAGTGTCTCCTCGCTAGCTTTTAGTAAGGTAGTATACTCCGTCGTGATGCCTGTTGCCTGTTCGACTTTCTCTATACCAGACCAGACTTTTCCGCCAGTCGTGGCTATGGCGGTAATAGCTCTTATTCTTCGATCTGATAGATCGTGCTTAATTCTGTTTAAGGTAGGAATGAGGGTAGATCCAGTGCCCAGGACATCATCCATGACAATAATTTCGTTCAACTCTTTTCGCGCAGCCCATTTTGCGAGGAGATGATATTGATCATCAGGTCTATGCACTGCTCCTGGTCTTGTTATCTGTCTATTGTTGATATCCCTCGAAACTTCGAGTTTAAAGATGTCTTCCTGGGCGTTGACAGGAGTGTATCTATCTAGAACGACAACGCCAACACGCGAGTCGGTTCTTTCTAGCTCCTGAGCCGCAAGCCGTCCGAGTTGTTTTTCTATAATGGTCGCAGAAGTGGTCATGAACGTTGCTTCGTCGGGCGCTATTTTGCTTTGTATGTCGAAAAGCTCTAATTGAAAGGGCGCTATAGTTTCTTCTTGGATGGTATGGTCAAATCGGCGTAATACGCTTAAAAGGTCGCCAATTCCGAGATGGGGATGCGGATCGTTGATGGTGCTTGGAAGACTGTCGAGAAACACGTTCTACTCATTTACAAAAATTATGCTTACTTTTTCTACTGCGTGGAATTTATTATAAAAAAATGATTGTATATTTGCAATAATTGCGAATTTATTCCACAAAAGTTTATTATTTCGCTTTTTGTAGATTCTTAGCTTGGATAGTTAGTATTCCGCCAGCAACGGCTATAAGGCCGTCACGTTATGATGTAATATTTTGTGCGGGTTGATATACTACTGTAAGTTATGCAGGCGGTGATTTTCGACATGGATGGCGTAATAGTGGACAGTGAGCCGATTTTTTATGAGCATTTGCAGCGTTTTCTGCTTGATCGAGGGGTATCTGAGCCGACGCTCGTAAGTCATAGTCGCTTGAAGGGTTTAAATTCACGTAAAATGTCGCAGCTTCTTGTAGATTCGTATGCGCTTGATGTTACCGTTGAGGATTTTTCTGCGCAGCTTAGACAATCCTATTTTACGCACTTGTGTTCACTAGAAAACATACCAGAAATACCGGGTGTTGCTGCATTCGTGAAACAGCTGCATACATTTGGGTATCCGCTTGCGATTGCATCATCTGGCTCGTTAAGGCGTATCACGCTTTTTTTACGCAAGTTGAAGCTCGAGCCGTATTTTCCGATCATTGCTTGCGGCGATGATGTAAAACACCCTAAGCCAGCACCAGACATATTTTTGCTCGCCGCAGAACGTTTGGGGGTTGATCCAAAAAATTGTGTGGTCGTGGAAGACGCAGAGAACGGCGTCGTGTCTGCCAAGGCGGCTGGTATGAAATGTATTGCTTATGGCGGTTCGTTGCACAATAACGATAATTTGCTCGCCGCAGATCTAATCGTAGAAGATTTTGAAGCGTTTATTGATGTGCTTAAGCCGAGCGGGCTGCCCGTCTAGGAGCTATCGGTTTAATTTCTTTGGAAGTTTTGCCAGCCTTCGGTTTGGAGTTGAGCGTCGGCGGCGAGGACGTTTTCGTGTTGTTTCTGGCGGAAAGCTTCGTAACGGCTGGCGAGTTCTGCGTCTGTCAGCGCGAGGATTTCTGTGGCCATGAGGGCAGCGTTTTTTGCGCCGTTTTCAGGCATGGTAGCGAGTGGAACGCCTGGAGGCATTTTTACGTTCGACCAAAGTGCTTCGTGGTCATGGCTGTCGCGTTTGACTGGCACGGCCAGGACTGGCAATGGCGTGTGGGAAGCTGTCATTCCTGGTAGGTGCGCAGAGCCGCCCGCGCCGGCGATGATGACTTTGAGTCCCCTGTCGGCAGCGCCGTTGGCGTATGTCGCCATGACGTCTGGCGTGCGGTGCGCCGAAATCACGCGGGTTTCGTATGGAACCTCAAACTCATCAAAAACCTTTGCTGCTTCGCTCATCACGTCAAGGTCGCTCTCTGACCCCATAATTATTCCGACGACTGCGTTTTTCATGCTGACTCCTTTACTATACTTAACACCTTTTCGACCGAAGACACAAGATGATCTGGCTTGGCGGCGGCGAGGCGATCGCGCGAGCATATGCCGCCGCTGATGGCGCTGGTGTGAAGACCGAGCGCGCGGCCTATGCGAATTTCTTCTGTGGTGTCGCCGACAATTATCACCTCTTCTGGTCGGTGGTTATTTTCTTCCAGGTACGTTTCTAGCCGATGTTGTTTGCCAGTATGGTGCGATGTGTTGGTGCTGTCGTTTGCGAGTACGTCAGCAAAATAGCGAACGAGACGTAGCCGCGAAAGCTGAAAATAAATGCCCTCCATGGTGTGGTTGCTGAGAATGATGCACTTTGTGTTTTGGTCGTTAAGTTTTTGGAGTGTTGCGCGGCTTCCGCGCCGAGTGCGCGCTTTGGCGGCAAGCGGCTCGTATGCTTTATGAAAAACAGGGCTGATTTCGGCTGATTTTGCCCGAAAAAAGTCTGGGTCGACGCCCAAATTTTGGTACGTCTTTATGATAGGTACGTCGTGGGCGCTGCGCATTTGTTCGAGAGTGACGTGAGGGAGGCCGAGCATGGGTATTTCACTTGAGTTGGCTGCTCGTAGAACGGCATGTGTGTCATCAAACAGCGTTCCGTTCCAATCCCAGACAACCAGTTTAATCATATGCCAAGTCTCCGACTGGGTAGCGAGAAATATGCCGGCATAATCCTCATATAGAAAAGGCTTTCCGCGCTTTTTGCGCCAGTTTTTGGGCGGTTTCGACGCTGTCGGCCGTTACCGTGATGTGTCCCATCTTGCGGTCAACTTTGGTGGGGTGTTTGCCATATAGATGTAAACTGGCGCCTGGGACGGCCAGCACATCGGCTGTGCCTTGCGGCGCGGTGGGGCCGTCGCGTTCGCCGAGGATGTTGATCATGACAGCCGCTGGGACGGTGAGCGAAGTGTCGCCGAGCGGTAGGCCGGCGATGGCGCGAATGTGCTGTTCAAACTGGCTGGTGCGGCACGCTTCGGTAGTGTAATGGCCGCTGTTGTGGACGCGAGGAGCGATTTCGTTGACGAGGACATCTCCGTCTTTCGTCAAAAAGAGTTCTATGCCGAACGTACCTGCGCCGCTAAGGAGCGCGGCGACTTGGCGAGCAATAGTCTCGGCTTTTTGCGTGATTGTTTTGGAAACTGGTGCGGGTACTAATACTTCGGTGCAAATGTTGCGTTCATGAATGGTCTGGACAATCGGATAAAGGGCGATTTCCCCGTTCGTGTCTCGCGCGACCATGACAGCTAGTTCGCGTTCAAAGTCTATGCGCTTTTCGGCGTACAGCTTTTTGTCGGCAAAGCGATCGAGTGCGTCGGCGAGCTCCTCTTCTGAGCGCACGAGCATATTGCCGCGCCCGTCGTAAGCGCCGTGGCGCGTTTTCACGAGCATCTCGCCGCCGAAGCGTTTGAGGGCATCCTGGGCCGAGTCGGCCCCGTTTATTTCGGCGAATGGCGCGAGCGGCACGCCGCTCGCTTGCAGCTGTGTTTTTTGGGCGTATTTATCCTGAATGAGTCGAATAGTCGACGGCGAAGGGTTGATAACCGCCCCGCTCTGTTCGATTTTTTCGAGCATTTCGGCGTCGAGATGCTCGATTTCGACTGTCACAAAATCTGCATCGGCTGCGAGCTGGCGCAGCGCGGCTGCGTCGTAAAGATCTGCGACAATCTGACGCGCACCAACTTGCGCGGCTGGACAGTGTTTGCTGGGGTCGACTACCACAACGGCAAAGCCGAGCGGTTTTGCTGCGAGCGTCAGCATGCGCCCGAGCTGTCCGCCGCCGACAATACCAATGGTCAAGGTGTGTAACTCCGGTTCCGACATGCGTTTATGATAACACGCGAGCCGTTCTGGAAAGAAGTTCTGGGGTTTGCACGCAAAACGGCCATAAACTGGCTTAACGCTTTGCGCCAGAAGCGGTATACTAGCAGCATGAATACGGCGATATTGCAGGAAACAAAGCTTGATTTACCAGATGAAAAGGCGGTGTACCACGGGAAGGTGCGCGACGTGTACGATTTTGGCGACCGGCTTATGTTGGTGGCGACCGACCGTTATAGCGCTTTTGACCGTGTTTTGGCGACAGTCCCACATAAAGGCGCTTTGTTGACTCAAACGAGTCGTTGGTGGTTTGAACAGACAACGTCCATTGTGCCGAACCATATTATTTCCTACCCCGACCCCAATGTCGCGTACTGCCGTAAATACGACGTTATTCCTCTAGAAACAGTCGTGCGCGGCTATATTACAGGGGTCACGAACACTTCGCTCTGGCACACGTACTCTGGCGGCCAGCGCGATTACGGTACGTTTGTTTTGCCCGATGGACTGAAAAAAAATGACAAACTGCCCGAACCAGTGCTGACGCCGACGACGAAGTTTGAAACGCATGACCGTAACCTCACGCCAGCAGAAGCGGTTGCCACGGGGCTGCTCGATCGCGACGTCTGGGAGCGTGTCAGCCGCATTGCCCTCGAACTGTTTCGTTTTGGTCAGCAAAAAGCTGAAGCGGCTGGTTTGCTGCTCGTCGACACAAAGTATGAGTTTGGTTTGACTCCAGAGGGAGAAGTTGTGCTCATAGACGAGCTCCATACGCAAGATTCGTCGCGCTACTGGCTGCGCGAGAGTTATGCCGAACGGCTTGCCGCTGGTGAGGAACCAGAAAATTACGACAAAGAGTTTTTGCGGCTGTGGTTCAAAGCTCGGTTTGATCCCTATGCTCAGGACAGCGAAGCGCCAGTTGTGCCAGACGACGTTATTGCTGAACTAGAACGGCGCTATCGGTTCGTGTACGAACGTTTAACTGGTACTGATTTTCAGCCGCCCGACACGACCAATATAGAAAAACGCATCGAAACCAACGTGAAAAAAATGTTGCTGGAGCAACGATGAAACGCGTAGAAACGAGGGTATTATGAGCTTACAGCCGCTTGCTCTGCCAGAGCCAACAGAACATAACCAGTTTACTGCAATAGATCCGCTCGACGGCCGCTACTACGACCCAGAAATCGCGCAGTATCTTTCGGAACAGACGCGTGTTTTGACGCAGGCGCACGTGGAAGCGGCGCTCGCCTATGGTCTTGCTGAGTTTGGCGTGTGTAGCCGGCAGGTGGCGGAGCACATTGACGCGGCGAGCCGCACGATTCGCGTGGCAAACGTGGCCGAAGAAGAAAAAACGACGCGGCACGACGTAAAGGCCATTGTGAACACTATCAAAGCTGAACTGCCTGATGACGCCAAGCCGTACGTACATTTTGGCGCGACGTCGTATGACATTGTGTCGACTGCCATGAGCTTGCAGTTGCGCCGTGCGCTCCGTGAGCTGGTGTTGCCGCGCTTGCAGACCTTGCGTGGTACGCTGGCCGAGCTGGCTGAACGCTACGCAGAAACAGTACAAATCGGCCGCACGCACGGTCAGCACGCCGTGCCGATAACATTTGGCTACATGCTCGCTACCTATGTCGAACGGCTGGAAGATAGCATGGCGCACCTAGACTCGCTCGCCGGCGAACTGAAGGGCAAGTTTTCTGGCGCTGTGGGTACGTACAATGCACTTTCGGTTTTTGTCGATGACCCGCTGGCGTTTGAGAAAACGGTTCTTGGCTACGTTGGACTGGAACCGGCGCGCGCCGCAACGCAGATTGTGCCTGCCGAAGCGTACATACGTTTGCTTGACGAGCTGGCGATTGCGGCGGGTGTTATGGCGAACCTTTCGCACGATATGCGCAACTTGCAGCGGACGGAGATTGGCGAAGTGCAGGAAAGGTTTGAGCCTGGCCAGACTGGTTCAAGCACCATGGCGCACAAACGCAACCCCTGGAACTTTGAAAACATCATTGGCATGTGGAAGCAAGTCACTGCGCAAACGGTCAATGCCAACCTAAACGTCAGCAGCGAGCACCAGCGCGATTTGACGGACTCATCTTCTGCTAGATTTTACACGACCTCTTTTGCGGCTGTGGCTGCCATGGCAAAGCGGCTGAACGGTGTTATGAGTAAAATAGAAGTGGACGAAGAGGCTATGCAGCGCAACCTGCATCTAACGAAGGGTGCTATTGCCGCCGAGCCGCTCTATTTGCTGCTGGAAAAATACGGCCATACCACTGCGCATGAAGCTGCCAAGGCGCTTGCCCACGAAGCCATAGAACGCGGCACTTCCCTTTACGAAGTTGCCTCTCAGGCAGAAAGTATTGCTGGCTACTGGTCGAAGTTTACCGAGCCTGAAAAACAGCTCATAAAAGAACCAGAAACTACCTACACTGGCCTTGCTTCCCAAAAAACCCAAACCATCTTGACTGCTTAGCTACTCGCAACTCCCGCTGTCTTGGCAGCGTTTACACCGCGCCGCGCGCGGAGGGTAGCTTTCCGCTGGTTATTTTAGCTGGGCGGAGTTTCCTGAGGTCAACCGCTGTGCGTTTTCCATCATGGAGAGGTATCCGTCAAACCACCTAAGACTACCGAGTTCTGCACGTAGTTGCATATCTGTGGGCGGTCTGAGCATTGATTCGCCACCCTCCAGGGCAGCGATCATATTTTGCATCGACGAAAAAGCCTCGTCCCTGAAAGGGTTGTAATTGCCTTGGTATGCATGTTGTCTCTGATAAAACGGGATCGTGTCTACGGGAATCGTTGCTCCCTGATGAAAAGAAAAGAGGCGAATAGCGGTAGTGTGCGGTGATGCCCCATTCATGACGCTTTCAGGCAACGAAGGAGTTTGTCGGTCTGCGTCAAAGTCGTCACGATAAAGCTCCCCTCGACGAATTCCTTGAGGGTTGATAGAGAAACTGTAGCCGGCTTGCTGAATGGCTACTGCCCAAACATCACGTGCCTTGAGGACGCAAATGGGATGACTCCAAAGCAAAAAACGTTCACTAGACTCGTCGGCGTTAGGTTCGCCAGCGCTATGGTGTGAGACTGTGAATCCGGTTTCTTGTATAAAATCTAAGTGGCGCTGTACTGTTTTCTGGGTAGTCTCTACTACCATGCGCCTGTCGATGGTACCGCCTGCTTCTCTCACAGCGGCTGCGCCTGCTCCCATTATTGCAAATTGTTTTTCAACGTCCTCATATATTTCTCTTTGCCGAACAGTATGCCTTAGGCCAGCGGTTTCTGCCGTATGGTGAATTGTCGCTAGTACGGCTTCGTGCGCTCCTGGTGCTCCTGGCATTCCTGACATCTTACAACTCCTTCGCGACTCTAGTGTGGTGTAATGATGTCATATTATTACACTGCACGCAAAATAATGTCAACGGTTTGTTTTGGATTCGGTGGGGCGACTTTTTGAGGAAATTGACCTACATGCAATAATGTATTAGCATAAATTCATAGAAACTGGTCGTATTAGTATGTGGTTGAAAAATAACGAGGAAATAACGAGGAAAGTATGAGCGAAACGGTTGAGTGTAGGCAGCAGTTTGATCCACACATGTTTGGTCTATTTGATCCGCATCACGAAATAGCCCCTCGCGCGTATGCGGAAGCGTTACGTTCTCAGGCAAATACCGGTGATAGGGGCGCAGCCTTGGGTGCCGCAGCGTGCGACCTAAGATTGCGCGACGGTTCGCGCAAAGATCGCGAGTTTGCTGTAGAGCGTACCAGCAGGACTCTTCGTGAAACTCTCACTGCATACGATGTTGTCGTAGAAAATAGACGCGATGAATCGTTGTACATGAGTTTTACTGATGAGAATGGGAATGAAAAATGGAAAATAGTGCGGGATCCGCGGTATCCAAAAAGGTTGCTGACGGTTTTTGGGGTGCTAGCGCCAAAGAATCTTTCGGGTAGTGTTGCGCAACAGCTTTACGAGCGGCCAGAGGGGCAAGAATTTGCCGCACTCCTTGGGGATGTCGGTGGTTTAGATGAAAACTGTCGAGCCGTGCACTTTGGTGTACGCCCATATGCTGAGGTGCGGCCCGAAATTGGCGACATTTTACCGCTGTCAGACGTTTTTGCAAATCCAGACGTTTATGCTCTGGCGGGGTGGCAGGAGTTGCCTGGGCCTTTCCGTATGTATGGTCCTGATGAACTGTACAGAAAAAGAATTTCGCTTCACGTTGGCATGCTTGGCCAGTCTGCCAAACAGATAGGGCTTGGCGATGTTGTGCTGCCCCGTCCGTAGTTTTGCGGCGGTGGGAAGTTTATGATTCTTTTGTGATGAGATATGTTGTGCCGAGAAGCGTGAAAGCGCCGAGGGCTTGGGTGAGGGTAAGACCTTGGTGGAGAAAGAGCCAGCCAATGAGAACGGCGCTGAGCGGCCACGCGAGTTCGAGGATGGCGGCGCGGCTTGCGGCAACGCGCTGCAGGCCGTAATAGTAAACGAGCAATGCGACAAGACCGGTGCTACAGGTGATTGCGAGCAGGTAGAAAAACTGAGTTTGGGTTATTTGCGGCGCGGCCGCCGCCGAACCAGAACCCAGCACGAAAAAGAGCGAGATGATAGCTGTCAAGCCAAACCGCGCGGCCGTAACGTGCGGAAAAGAGGTGTTTTTAAGCGCGTATTTGGAAAAGGCTGTTCCTACGCCCCAGCTTGCGGCGGCGCCCGCGGCATAGAGCGCCGCGATGAGAGTGCCCTTCCCTGTGTCTAGGTTGACGCTCAGCTGCGGAAAGCTGACAAAATATGCTCCGGCAAGGGCGGTAGCAGCGAGGGCGAGAAAACGGCGGCTAAGTTTTTCGCGCAGCAAAACAGCGGCAGCGGCGATGGCAAAAACTGGGTTGAGTTGCTGGAGTAGAACAACAACCGAAAAATCGATGTAGTTGATTTGTCCGAGCGCCGCGGTGTAAAAAATGGTGCCAAGTGCGCCAGACAGCAGCGCTACTAGCGCCATTGCCCACCACTGTTTGCGTGTCAGTTCGCGAAACTTTGCTCGACTCGACCAGAGCAGCGGCGCAAGAAATATGATTCCAAAGAGGTGCTCATAAAACACTATGACGGACGGCGGCAAGCTGTATAAATTACGCCGGAGTAGGCCGTCAAGGCTCCATAGCAGCGCCGCTAGGACAATTGCCAATGCTCCGCCGTGGACCAGTTTTTTCATAAGATGTTCCCTTTCTACTGCCGTGCGGCAGTACTCGACTCGTTTGTACGAGCCAAATCCCGACTATACGGTCGGCGTATGATTTACACATACTCATTCAGGCAATTGCCCGGTCGACGGCTTATTCTGGCGCAGTGCCAGACATCACGTCCGATTGGCGAATTTCACGCCACCCTGGTTACTACTGTTAATGCTCTCGGTGTCGTTTCGACCACTCGTTTGCCCTCACAGCCTACCACACCCGACCGCCTCATCCCACTGTTTTAGATTGTCCGGCCGTACAATCTAAAACAGTAGTTGTATCTTATGATGGTGCTGGGTGGGAGGATTGCTGCTGCTGCGAGGTCGGCGCACACTGTTTCATAAGGCGCGCATAAAACCACCTCTAAACCTCGAAAAACCTCTATAAATTTGGCCAAAACACATACCAAGCACGCAAAAATACCCTACCCTCACCATGAAATAGATTGTACGGCCGTACAATCTATTTCATGGTGTGAGGTGGAAAGATGGTGGTCGCAGGGTGGTTATAAGTTGGTTGGGGAGTGGTTGGGGAGTGGTTGCAAGGTGGTTGCGAGGTGGTTGCGGAGTGGTTGCTTTGTTTGCTGTGCCTAATGCCGTTTATCGTGCTACACATGCTTTGTTTGCTGATGTGTGTGGGTTTTGAGGCTCGTGCGTGGGGTTGAACAATATACCATTTACTGACATAATAGTGTTATGATGCGCGGGAGTACAGGTAGTGTCGTGACACGCGGGAGTGTAGAGAGTGCACCGCCGGCAGTAGTTTTGCCGGAGTCGTTTCATGGGTTTTACGACCCAAACAGTTATTTTCGCGGGCAGGACACTGCCCTGCTTGGCTGGCTGGATGACCGTAGGCACGACAAGCCTGTCGCGGTGCAAATACAAGCTGGTGAGAGTCGACTGAATACTCGTGAGCAGCTCGCTGTAGAGCTTGGACATCTCTGTCTGCTGACGCACGAAAACGCGGCTGAGTGGCGCGGGCTCGGTTTGTCTGAAGCGGAACTACACGACGCGGTAGCTATTGCCGAGTTTGGCGTGGCACAGACTGTCCGTGGAGTTGGATCGGCCGTCGGGAAGCTAAAAGAAGAACAAGCCGTCAAAGATAGGATCGAACAAATACGCCAAGAGGACGGTGACGAGGATGTCGATATTTTGCTCGCAGGACTGGTTGTTTCGGCGAATGCACACAAAGGTCAGCGGCGTTTCAATGGTGCGGTGTTTTACACTCATCCTGTTGCTGCTACAAAAATATTGAGCCTTGCTGTGCGCGACACGGCTGACTGGCAGCATGTATTTGGCGTGCGTTGGTTGCGTCTGTTGCAGTACCGTGCAGCAACGCACGACTCCTTTGAAGATAGGCTACCCGATAGTCACAAAGAGGAGGCTCGGGGGTCTTCGTTCTTGCCGGGCGAAAACATGCTTGCTTCGCCGCTGCTCCACAAACGTTTGCTCGAATCTTACCTTTCCTCCGAGCATAAACAGGAAGCGGCCGAAGTGGCGCGCGATAACTACCTGCTCACAAAACCGAGCGGTCCGGACGGCCATATTACGAACAAGCGTTATCTCAAAAGGCTGAAAAATGACTGCGAAGCTGGTTTGGTGAAAATGGCAGATACAACGCACAACGTAAACATTGACCCCAAAGAAAAGCCCATCACAGATAAACACGGCCTGAAAACGTGGCGAAGTAAGCGTCGGGAATACCGCAGGAACTTACGCAAACTGCGCTGGCAGGTGATACGAAACAGGCAAACGTCTTGGGCTCAGAAGCGGCTGGCTACTCGCATAACGAAAGTAAGCGGCGATCGACTTGTCGGTTTCGGCGATAGCCGGCTTTTGTCGCACTTTCCAGATACGACACTCATTCGGGCGTACGAAAGTCCGTCGCCGGCAAAAGACTGATTTTTCGCTCTGTCCTGTGCTAAACTAGAGCCAAGTACAGGAGGGGGTTTAGGTGAGTTTTGCTGAGAGTATACAGGCGGCGGTGGCGGTAAACGGTTCCCTGCTGTGCGTGGGGCTGGATAGCGATGCGGCGAAACTGCCTGCCGGCGAAGACCAGCTCAGCTTCAATCGGGCTATTGTAGATGCCACATACGATCTGGCTGCGGCCTACAAACCGAATACGGCGTTTTACGAAGCGCGCGGCGCAGACGGCATGGAGGCGCTTCGTCTCAGTTGCCGCTACATTCGCGAAAAAGCGCCGCACGCGCTCATCATACTCGACGCCAAGCGCGCCGATATTGGCAACACAAACGAAGGTTATGTGCGTTTTGCGTACGAGTACCTCGACACCGACGCTGTTACATTGCATCCTTACTTGGGCAAAGAGGCGCTCCAGCCGTTTTTGGCAGATGAAAATAAAGGGGCTGTTATTTTGTGCAAAACATCGAACCCAGGTTCGGGTGAGTTCCAAGAGCTGTCTGCCGACGGCATACCGCTGTATCAGCATGTTGCGTACTATGTTGCGACGGCGTGGGACAAACACAGTAACTGCATGCTGGTGGTTGGCGCGCCATATCCGAGCGAGGCGGCTCGGGTGCGTGAAATCGTTGGCGACGATATGTGGTTTCTCGTGCCAGGCGTGGGCGCACAAGGCGGCGACCTTGCAGCGTTAATGGCCGCAGCGCAGAACAGCCGCGGCAATGGCTTGCTCGTGAACTCCTCGCGAGGGATTATTTTTGCGAGCAGCGGCGAAGACTTTGCCCAGGCCGCCAGAGCGGAAGCGCAACGGTTACGAGATGAAATTAACTCTTATAGAAAGGTCGGGTGACATGAAACCAGAAGATGTTTTGAAACAAATGGGATGCATATATAGCGGGCATTTTGTCGGTGTGAGTACAAACCATTTGGCCGGTTACTGTAACATTGATCCGCTACTGCCGCATGTGCGGGAGGTTGGCGAACTGATTGGGCAGCTTGTCGATTCCTTTCGCGGCGATGAGGTCGAGGTTGTGGCGGCGCCGGCCATTGGTGCAATTCCCTTTGCGCACTGGGGCGCACAGCACCTTATGACGGACGGCGGCAAAGACATTTTGGGTGTCTGGGCCGATAAGGTTTCTGGTGCGCAACAGCGCGAGTTTGCGTTTGAACGTGAGGGTTTTGCAGCCGCAGTGAACGGTAAGAGAGTGCTCATTCTCGAAGATATGGTCAATCAAATGGCTTCGGTGAAGGCAATGATCAAAACAGTCCGCGAGGCTGGCGGTACGGTGGTGGGTGTCGGTTGCATTGCCGCAAACAGAGGAGCGACCGCTGAAGCGCTCGATGTGCCAAAGTTCGTAAAGCTCACAAGCGTTGAGTATGATGTCTGGACAGCCGAAGATTGCCAGGTCAACGGCTTGTGTGCGAAAAATGAGCCGATTGTAGTAGACATTGGGCACGGGGGTGCGTACCAAAAAGCACATCCTGATTATGCAGGCGGCTATGTCCATCTTCTAGGAGAAGGTTGATGCTGTACGACCCAGTAAAAACGTTTGCAGAAAACGTTGCGGAGGGGCCGTTTGATATTCCTGCGGGAGATTATCGAGATGAACGCGCCGCGCCGAAATACACGTTTCTGGGTTTTCCTATCAACTTTCCGTTCGGTATTGCGGCTGGCTCTTTGCCGACAGCGAAGCACACTTCGGCGGCGTTTCGGCTGGGCTACGATGTAGTTGTGTACAAAACGCAGCGGGCGCATGAGTTTCCGTGCAACCCCTACCCAAATGTGCTGCCGCTGCAGCTCACCGGAGAGCTGACGCCCGAAAAGCTAGCGCATCCCCTTACGGTGGCGAAGGAGTATCCTCGCGATGTCTCCCAGCTCAGCATTACGAACTCGTTTGGCGTGCCGTCGCCGGATCCAGACGTCTGGACGGCTGACTTGCCCGCGGCGATTGCGGGTGCGGGCAAAGGCCAGCTGCTAATTATGAGTGTGGTCGGAACTATTTGCGAAGGCTTTACTGCCGAGGAGTACTACGACGATTTTGCGCGAGCAGCGCAGCTCGCAAAAACAGCTGGCGCGCAGGTTGTCGAAATAAACCTATCTTGTCCCAACGTGGCAAGCGAGGGGGTGATTTGCTATAGCCGCGACGCAGTCGTCGAAATATGCAAGCGAACGAAGGCCGCCTTAGGCACGGTGCCGCTGGTTATAAAAGTTGGTTACTACACGCACGATCAGCAAACAGTGCTCGAAGATATTATGCGAGATGTCAGCCCGTACATTGCAGCGGTGAGCGCTATAAACACACTGCAGGGAACAATTGTGGACGAGAACGGCGAACAAGCGCTTCCTGGCGAAGGAAGACTCAAAAGCGGCGTGTGCGGGGCTGGTATAGCATGGGCAGGGCTCGACATGGTGCGGCGTCTCGATGCGCTTCGTCGGCAGGAGGGTTGTCACTACGAAATCATTGGCGTGGGGGGCGTCATGACGCCAGCTGATTTCGCGGCGTATCGCGCGGCAGGTGCCGATCTAGTGCAGGCAGTTACGGCTCCTATGTGGAAACCGCTTTTGGCGCAGGAAATCAAACAAGCGCAATAATGCGCGCTTTTGTACTTGGTGAGCAAGCTGGTTGCGCTAGCGATATTGCTGAAGTCGTTCTATGCGCGCGGCGGTGCTGGGGTGCGTGGAGAAAAGGCTGGAAAGACCGTGCAGGCTGAACATGTTGGTAAACATGAGGTGGGCGGTTGCTTGCTGGTTGGGGCTTGGCTGCATGCGCGCCATGCGCGGTTTAAAGTCTTCTAGCTTCTGAAGCGCGCTGGCGAGGTCATTTCCCTGCCCGATGAGATGTGCGCCGTGTTCGTCGGCGCCGTATTCGCGGCTGCGCGATACGGCCATTTGAATCATCATGGCGGCGATTGGCGCAAGTATGATCATGGCTATGCCGCCGATAGGGTTGTTGTCATCATCTCCGCCGCCAAAAAGCGCGCCGCCCCAAAATGCCATTTCAGCCAAAATGGTTATGCCGCCGCCGACCGCTGCTGCGATAGTCGAGATGAGCATATCGTAGTTTTTGACGTGGCCTAGTTCGTGGGCGAGTACGGCGCGGAGTTCTCGTTCGTTCAACAGCTCGGTTATGCCGCGCGTGACTGCGACGACGGCATGCGAGGGGTTGCGCCCAGTTGCGAAGGCGTTTGGAACGGGCGTGTCGACGAAATAAAGTTTGGGCATGGGTAGGTTGTCTTTTGCGGTTAGTTCTCTCACAGCTTTTTCGACGTGCGGGTATGCTTGAGTGTCAAGCGGTTGGGCTTTTTGCATTTTCAGCACCATGGTTCCGCTGAACCAATACATGCCGAAGTTCATAGTCGCGGCAATGATAAGTGCAAGTATTGCGCCGCTTCGTCCGCCGAGCATGTAGCCAACACCGAGGAACAGACCGGTTAAAGCGCCGAAAAGCAATGTTGTTTTTGCGAATGATTTCATATAGTTCTTATCGTCTCCTTATGTGTAGGTACTAGTATAGCGCATAATAGCGCATATTTTGTTTCTGTTTCGATTTTGGCGATGTTTTGCGGTTCGGAGGTTTCTGAGCATCTGTTTCCCTCTCCTTGCGTGTGCTGGTGTTTTCGGCAGGCTCGGCGGGATTGAAAATAGCGGCGCGATTTAGTACCATGAACGAGTGAAAATCATAGGGGTATTTGGACAGCAGCGCGGCGACGAAGGAAAAGGTCGTATTGTTGATTTGCTGGCGGCGGAATGCGAGTTGGTGGCGCGGTTTAATGGCGGCAGTAACGCTGGTCATACCGTTGTTTTGCCGGACGGCCGCGAGCTGGCGCTGCACATTGTGCCATCGGGTATTGCGCACGAGGGAGTCGTCAATATTGTCGGCAACGGTACCATTGTAGATCCGGTGCGTTTCGCCGAAGAAATTGCGACTATTCAGCAGCTTGGTATAGCCGTTACTCCAGAAAACCTCAAAGTAAGCTCGTCTGCTCATTTGGTGCTTCCGCACTATAAACAGCTTGAGGAGATACGCGAGCGCGGTCGTCATGCGCAGGGTTCGACCAAAGCAGGCATAGCCGACACCTACGCGGCCAAGGCGTCGCGCATGGGCGTGCGGGTAGAGCGTTTGCTAGGAAGCCATGATGCCCTGCTCGATGTTGTGCGAGATGGTCTCGAAAGTATTCAACCGCTTCGGAAAGAGCATGAGCTTGCTCCGGTAGACATTGCGGCGGAGCTAAGTAGTTATGCAGAAGCAATAAAGGTGCTGCAACCTTTCGTGAGTGATACGTCGGTGTATACCAATGAGCGGCTGCGGGGCGGCGCATCTTTGCTGGCCGAAGGCGCGCAAGCATTTTTGCTCGACATAGACCACGGCATGTACCCGTTTGTGACATCTTCAAGCACGACGGCGGGCGGCGTGGCGACGGGCTTGGGTGTCGCGCCAGCGACGCTGCAGCGTTCTATAGGTATCGTCAAGGCGGTGCAATCGCACGTCGGGGGCGGGCCGTTCGTGACCGAGATTTTTGATGAAACACTGCTCAAAGCCCTGCACGGAAACATGAAAGGTGTCGATGCCGAAATGGGGACGACAACTGGCCGTGTGCGCCGGCTCGGCTACCTCGATATTGCCGGTGTGCGTCGGGCAAATATGGTTAATGGTACAACTGAACTTGCTCTTACGAAACTCGACTGGGTGCCGCGCTACGGGCGGAAGATAAAGGTCTGCACTGGCTATAAATATCGCGGCGAAACGTTGCAGATGGCGCCTGACTCTGCTTGGGCGCTGGAAAAATGCGAGCCAGTCTATGAGGAGCTTGCTGCTTGGGATGAAGATATCACCGAAGTGCGCGCTTTCTCGGAGTTACCGCAAGCTGCGCAGAACTATGTAGAAGCCATAGAAAAATGGACTGGCCTACCTGTTTCGTACATTGGCGTTGGGCCGCGCCGCGACCAAGTCATTGTCCGCTAGCGAGGAGCTCCTTGAGCGCTTGATTGCCTAGTTTGTGTACGACATCGAATGCTTGCGAGAGCGCAACTCCTTCGTGTAGTTCGTGCGTAAATTCAATTTCTCCACTCTCTGCCTGGCTGGTAGTGAGGTGGTAAAATGCTATGTTGACGACGGTGCGAGGGTCTTTCTGAGCTTGCTGTAGGCGCTCGATGGCACCGTGATGGTGCGTTGCCATGACGAGACGATGACCTCTGCTCGTCAGCCACTCCGTCATCGAGAGGATCAAGGCCTCTTGATCGCGCGCCTGCGTCGTCGAGAATGGTTCATCGACGAACACAACGGATGGCGGGGCGTCGCGAAGCGTTTCGATGATTTGCTTCCAATAATCTACATCCATGCCAAAAGAACTGAGGCCTTGAGCTGTGTCGTGTTTTGGCCGGTCGACGAATATCGAATGTGCGGAGAGCGGGCCGGCAGCTTTACCCGGAGTGAGACCAGGTCCTTGTCCAAGTGCGTGCTGAGCAAACAATGCGCGCAAAAGCGTTGTTTTGCCGCTCATGTTTGCGCCAGATATGACCGTTACGCCTCCTGAGCCGTAGCTGATGTTTGTAGGAGTGTATTCTGGGTGGCCGACGGGGTATACGTGCTCGAAAGTTGTCTGGTCTTTCGCAGTGCGCCACGGAGAGTACGCTTGTGTTTTCATGTATTGTGCGGCTACGAGGATGCCAGATAAGTCGCTTGCGTCAGAGAGAGGGCTTCTTGGGAATACCTTTTCATAAGGCGACGGAAGAACGTCGCCAATCCGTAACCGTACGTCTAGATATGTGCCAGGCTTGGCGGCTTGCATTGTTTCTGTAACGTACTGTCGGTATGTTTCGCCTGTCGACTTGCCGTCAAAAAAGCTGCGCACATTGTCGTCAAAGTACCGCGCAAGGTCTTCCGCAATTGTACCGCCGATGTTTTTGAGGTGCCGAATGATGTTATCTATCGGTTCAGCATTTGTAGCTGCAAACCGCAAGATGGCGAGTGCTTCGGATGAGGTGAGTCTTAGGCGGGCTGCTTCCCCTGCCTGTGCGCCACGGTAAAGCTTGTCAAAATTCTCCGCATACGGGAGTATTGTGTCGGTTGTCAGATTTTTTGCAACGATGATTTGCTGTAATGTTTCCAGAGGAACTTCAAGATTGCTGGTTAGTAACCTGTGCAGCTCGCGGTAGGCGTTGTACGAAAGTGATGTGCGCTCAACCCGACGTTGTTGGAAATCCTGTGTATCCCGCGTGTCATCATCTAAACCAAGAAACTTGAGGGGATAAAATATATCGTCTAGCTTTTGTTTTATGGTTTCATGTGCTTCCTCAGGTGTGAGTTGGTATTCGTCTGGTTGGCCTGCCGCGGCAAAGGCGCCCAAAGAGTCCTCAGGTGTGAGTTGGTGTTCGTCTGGTTGATAGCTGCGCCGAACGGCCAATATGGTCTCGCATAGCTCATACAAATCTGCGCGCAAAATCTTATCAAGCGGACGTTTTGCCCGTTGCCAAGAGGTGTCAGCATTGGGGTTTTGGGTGTTTTCTTGATGACGGCCAAGTTTGTATGACTCGTTAACTTTCTCAAGCACTTGACGATATTGTGCGATGAAGCGTTTTTCTATATCTGAACCATGTTGCTCTATGATTGCAGCAGCGAAATCAAACAGAGCATCGGCATATTTGTCGTGAGCATCGGCGGCTTCGCTTGAGTAGTAGTAATCTCTTGCCTGCGTGAAGTCGATATCTGCGAGTAATGCGGGCAAAACTTTCTGAAGGTTGGCGAGCGGATTGGCAGCGTCGAATGGGCTTGGTTCGCTGCGCACTCTGCGGCTTTCCGAGAGCGCAAACACAAGGTGGCGAAAATCCGCTAGTTCGGCGAGCAATGTGTCGAGTGCTTGGTAGTTTCCGGCTCGCTCAAAAAATTCTTGTCGAGCGGCGAGGATTGTTTCTGAAGTTGTGCCGCCTTGCAAAACCAGCTTATGCAAAACAGATTGCGGGTTTTGTGTGCCGAAGATAGTATCGTTGCCGATGATCTTGTTTACGTCGTACCGCGGTGCTTTCTTGGAGGCGTCTTCTGCTGTGAAGTTATGTAGATGCTCCTCCCCCTGTGGGCGTGGGCGTGCTGGCGGTACGTTAAAAAACCACGAGAGGCCAGCTGAGCCATTTCTCTTATAATGTTCGGGCGGTGAGGTTGGTGTAAGCGGTTGTGTTTCGCAGTGCGAAAGGTCTACGTCTGACCCGTTTTTTAGCGCCTCGGCGCGCTCGATGATAGCTTCTTCTAATCCCTGACGACGAGCTGCTGTAAAGGCGTCGCTTTCCCCGATGCCTTTTTCGAGTGTGTGCACGTTGTTTTCGTCGATGCCAACTTTGTATGGGTCGGCGACTCCGCTTGCGACCAGTCCTGATACGTCATCATGAGCCGCGATGATCGCAGCAACGCCTAGTTTTTGTAGGCCGCGCAGAAAAACGTGCAGTAATTGTTGTTTCTCGTTCGGATCAGTGCCGGAAAATGGTTCGTCGCCAAGATATACAGCGATAGCATCGGGGTTTTGAGTTCGTAATCGCTCGACTTTTTCCGCGAACCTACTGAGCATAACGATTTCTTTGCCGAACGCACTGAGTTCTGAGCCGCCGCTAGCTGGCCTTTCGAAGAATCGCAACAAGTGAACCGGCGGCATAGCGCCGCTTGAGACGGCGGCATGCCCGGTCGAGTGAGAGTTTCGTATAGCTGCTGACACTGCTTCTAGGAAAAATGTTTTGCCGCCGCCATTTTCGCCAGTGACGACAACTGTTCTGTCTGTGCCGAATTCGATGCTGTGCGGATCTTGTTTGCTGTGTTCAAAAAGAGGCTGCACAAGACCATCCAGGCAGAAGGCGTCCTCGGTTGTTTCTACCGCCTGAGGTGTTAAACCAGCTACTGTGTGAGCGAGTGCTCCAGCGTTTGTCGTTTCGTGGTACGCTGATCGTGCTTCGTCGAGACAAGACTGGGCCGTATCAGACCCAGCGCTACGGATATATGTGTTTACGTCGATGTCCTCAGGACTTACGCGTGAAAACGTTTCTGTCTGTTGAGCTACTGCTTTAGCCAGCCGCGGGAATTTTTCCCCGTAAGTCATCGTGAATGCTTGTGCAGCTTCTTCGCTGTGCCGATGAACTTCTGGCAGCTTCCAGACCGCATGATCGTCAGGTTCATATGCGTTGTCTGTTTGTTTTTTTGCATTTCTGCGGTACTGTTCGATGCGCGGCGTGTAAATAGGTTGGCCTTTGCTGCTGAGATCGGGGTCTTTTGTTGGTTTAGTAAGCCAGTCGTGGAGTTCCCCGAGCGCGAAGCTGCCGGCAAAGGCTTGTGCTGCTTCTGGCTGATTTGTTAGCGATAGTAGCTCTGCTATGAGTTCTCTACGGGCTGCGACTGTCTCGGAGTCGTATGATCCAGCGTTGAAAATATGTTCCAGCGGGTCGAAGGCATATGTTTTTGGTCTGTCGAATAGCGCCTCGTTTGGCGGTAAACCGCATCCTGCCTGCGGCTCGTTGCGCCGCTGGCGAGTAAAAAACTCAGGCGCATCGAGCGGCGCAGATGTGTCGCCCAATGACTCGTATGCGCCGGAAAAAGTGTGTAAGAACATTTATATACACTAATACGTATTTAACATATTTGCAATGAAGTGTTTATATGCTTTTTTATATGAAGTATTCTCTCTAGGCCGTATTGCTTTGGTTGGTGTGGTTTGGCTACATGCTCTGGTTCTGGCTGCTTGGTTGTCGGCCGCGAACGCTAGTCGGGTACTTTTGTGCGTAAGACGGTGATTTACGGTTCGCTTTGTCGTATACTGGACGTATGATTTTACACGCTTTGGTGTTTGTTGTGGCGCTCGCGCTTGTCGTGAAGTGTGCCGACTGGTTTTTGGGTGCCGCTGAAAGAATTGGCGTACACTGGCGGTTGCCAGGTTTTGTGCTAGGCGTGCTGCTGGTGGGAATCGGAACGAGTCTTCCCGAACTGGCGACGAGTATTGCTTCTGTACTCGCAGGCGAAAACCAGATTGTGCTGAGCAATGTGCTCGGCTCAAACATTGCGAACGTTCTCATCATAATAGGCGTGTCGACCTTTATACTCGGCACAATACGGTTCAAGAAAGACATTATTGACCTTGATTTACCGCTGCTGCTGACTGTTTCGGCTATGTTTGTCGTACTGCTTGTGGACGGTGTACTCCAGCGGTCCGAGGCGGTTCTGCTGATACTCGGCTTGCTCGGGTATTTGCTGTACACGCTCATGTACAACGACGAGCCGGAGCAGCACAAAGGATTTATTTCTCTGCTGCGAGGAAGCGAGGCGGTGAGTTCGGTGGTGTCTGAGAAGCCAAAACCAAAAAGACAATCCGATCATGATCGCGCTGAACCGCAGTTTTCGGCGAAAGTCTATGTTGTGGCGCTGCTGTCGGTTGTCGGTCTAGCCGCCGCGTCGAAGTACGCGGTCGATAGCCTTTTGTGGATGGTTGAGTCGGCGGGGATTGCCGTGGGGGTTGTGTCGTTTTTTGCGCTTGCTGTTGGCACAAGTTTGCCTGAGCTGGTTGTGTCGCTGAAGGCTTTGGGTAAGGGCAAGGGCGACATAGTTATGGGTAATATTGTGGGCTCGTGCATGTTCAATATGCTGCTCATTGCCGGTTTGGGCGGCGTACTGGCGCCGCAAGTCCTCGCCTTCCCTGAGGGGGTATGGATGCTTACTGGTTTGACGGTGACGACGCTGCTTTTTGTTGTGGTTGGTATTACGAAACGCGTGCAGTTGTGGGAAGGCATGATGTTTTTGCTGCTGTATGCGGCACTAGGCATACAAATACTGTCGTAGCGGTTTTTGCGCTACGGCGAAGTCGAGGTTGCAAATCGAAGCGCAGGCGGTTGGACACAGCCATCAGTGCGCCAGCATCGCATGTGTCGATTATAAATCATCTGTTTTCGGTGGGTGTGTTGCTTGGTTGGTACATGTGCGCTGTTTGTGTGCTGTTCAGGGTGTGAAGAAAACTTTTTAGTAGGTTTGGTTGAATGCACGCATAAGGTTTTTGAGCGCTTCGGGTGGGTCTGGTAGAACTGTGTCGTTGACCGAGTGAATCGGGAGGATTTTTGCTGAAGTGCTGGTGATGAAAGCGGCTTCGTAGCTTGGAATTGTTTTTAGTGGAATTGGTTGGTGTGTCACATCGAAGCCAAGTTCACGGGCAAGTTTCAGAACATGGTCTCTAGTAACGCCAGGTAGTATGTCTGACGCTGGCGGCGAAAAAATGTTCTTCGCACTTAGGGTAAAAAAGTTGCTGCGCGTACCTTCTGTCACTTCCCCGCGGCGATTGATGAGTAGTGCATCGTAGCCGCCGCTGACTAATGCATCGCGGTATGCGAGGTAGCTGGGCAGCATGTTGAGTGTTTTGGCGTGCGGATACATGCGTTCGTATTCGTATGTCGTGCAGTGGCAGCCAGTTTTGTAGAGCTTGCGTGGTACAAAAAACGGCGCAAGACACACAATGTACAAGCTTGCGTCTGCTGCAGTTTTGCCGCCTATGAGCAGCACTTTTATATTACAGATTTCTACTTCGTTTGCTGTAACGAGGTCGGTGATGTACTGGGCAATGTCATCTGGAGTGAAGCTGTGTTCTAGGCGAATCGCGTCGGCCGAGGCTTGCAGGCGTGCGCAGTGTTCAGTCAGAAACCGCACTTCCCCGTCCGAAACTCGTATGGTTTCGTAAACGCCAAACCCGTAGCTATACTCTATGCTCGCGAGCGGAACGGTTGCTTCGCTGGCTGGTCGTATATGGCCGTTGTGCGAAAAATAGCCAAATGTCATATATCCGTAACTCCTGAAGCGGTGGTTTCGACTGGTCCGAGTAAGCGCGCGTATCCGTCTGGATCAATCCAAACTTTCGCTTCGCCGCCTGGCACGCAGACGGTGACTGGCAGTTGAGTTTGCTTTGCTTGGGCGGCGGTAACCGCTGCGGCAACCATGCCTGTGCCGCAGGCTTTCGTTTCGCCGACACCGCGTTCCCATATGCGCAGGCGAATACGTGCGGGGTCAACGACTTCGGCAAATTCAACATTGGTTTTGTTGGGAAAATGCGTGTCGTGCTCAATAAGCGGACCGAGCGTTGCCACGGGAGCGGCGTCTACGTCTGCTACAAACGTAATAGCGTGCGGGTTACCGACGGTTGCGGTATGCCAAGAGCAGTTTTGTAGGTTGAGTGCGGCTGGCGCGCAGCGAACCCGGCCGATTTGCGTTTCTATGGGTGCTGTTTGCTCCTCTGGGCAAACGACTTCAAGCGGCCCGACGGGCGTTTCGACGTGGAACGCGCCTGGTTTTACGAAGCGGTTTGCGACCGCGTAGCGGGCAGTACAGCGCAGGCCGTTTCCGCACATTTCGGCGGGCGAACCATCGGCGTTCCAGTACTGCATGCGAACACGTTTTTCGCTGAGCGGACTGACAACCAGTACGCCATCGGCGCCGATGCCGGTTGCTCGATCACAGAGCGTAGCGATGGTTTGTGCGGATATGCGAAGCGGTCCGGAAAAGACCAGAAAATCATTGCCCAAGCCATTTATGTGGGTGTACGAAGCACGCATAGCACTATGATAGCAGCAAAACGAGTGTTTCTCACCGTCTGCGGCGGCACTGGGCGCAGGTACCGCTCACGGTGAGACTGCCGGAAATGTGGCAGCCGTCGCCGAGCAAGCGTTCGAGCTCTGGGCGAATAAGCTTGCCAAGGTCGACATCTTTAATCATGCCGCAGTCTTCGCATACGAAATGATCGTGAGGGGTCGTGCGAGCGTCGAGACGCATGACGTTGCCAGGTGCGGGCGGCGCAAGGCGCAATTCGCCGCGTTCGAGCATGCGAGCGGTTACACGGTAAATAGTAGTGGCGCTGACATTACCAAATGTGCTGCGCATTACGTTTAGTATTGCAGCATTTGTGGCATGCCCGTTGCGCTGCATATACAAGCGAACAGCTGTAACGTATTTGGTTGTGCGGTCAGTAGTTCCTTTGGCGGTTGTTTTCATATCGTCATTGTATAAAAAGTAGTTGCTATTGTAAACCGTTTACACTAATATTATTCTGCTACTCGCTTTATTCGCGGAGACACGGTGCGTAGCATTCGGTATGCAGCTTATACGCAGTATCTGTGAGGAGCAGTATACATAATCGCTATAGCGTTATGGCAAAAATAGTAATACACTAATCGTAGCAGGTTTGTTACCAAAGGAGGGGTATGCAGTGGTTGTCAGAAAATAAGTTTGGCTTAATGGCGGTGCTGCTCGTCGTTGGTTTTGTTGCGTTTATTGTTTTTCAAGACAGCGGTAACAAAGCAAATGTTGCAGCCTCGGCTTTCGAAACAGTCAATAGCAATAGTTCTATGAGCCGCGGGGCGGCTGCTGCGCCCGTTTCGTTTATACAGTATTCTGATTTTCTTTGCCCCTCGTGTTCGTACATTAGCATACAAGTTATGCCTCAGGTCGATAAAGCGTTTATTGACACGGGCAAAGTGAAGTATGAGTTTCGCCCCATGGCGTTTATTGCCGAAGGGTCAGTACAGGCTGGTATGGGAGCTTACTGCGCAGTCGACCAAGACAAGTTCTGGACGTACCATGACAATGTTTACCGCTATGTAGCGAAACGAGTTTTTCAGGACGGGCTTGATCCTAAATCCGACATTATTCTAACGGGCGATCTAGTCAAAAAGATTGCGCTAGAGAGCGGCTTGGACGGGCCGATCTTTTCGGAATGCCTGGATTCCAAAAAACATCTTTCCGACATCACTGCTGCGACGAACGAAGCAAATAAAAACGGAGTTGCGAGTACGCCGTATCTGTTGGTAAACGGCACTCCAGTGCGGGGCAACCCTACATTTGAAACAATTAGTGCACTTATACAGGCGAGGCTGTGATGCGTCGGCGTATATCCTTTTTTCTCCTTCGGTTAAAAATATCGGCGCGAGCAACTGGAGGAGTTTTGCGCCAATGGCGTTATGCTCTGCTCGCTGTGTTGGTAGCGACGCTGTTTTTTGAGCTCGTGTACTGGCTATTTAACTTAGAAACGTTAGGGGTGATCCTGGGGAGTTCGGCTGTGTCCTTCGGGGAAAAGCTATCAGTGCTTGCGAGTCCGTTTCGCTCTGTCCGCGACGTCAATGGTAACGGAACTGTAACGCTCATGCTCGTTCTGGCCGTGATTCAGGGTGTCAATGTTTCGCTACTAGCTTACGCTATGCGTCATCAGCAAAAGGCTGACGCAAAGCTTATTGGCGGCAGCTCTTTGACTGGTTTGTTGGCGGTGATTGGTCTCGGTTGTCCGGCGTGCGGCACATCTTTGTTGACGCCAATTATTGCGATGTTTGCGTCTAGCTCGGCGCTTGCTGTTTCGGAGCGGCTGACTGCTATTGCGTTGCCGATAGCAGTTGCCGTAGGACTGTTTGGTGTTTATGTGTTGGGTTTGCGGCTTTCGACTATTCGAGCGCAGAAAGGACAGCAGGTACAGGATAAAACTTGAATAGTAAATGTAAATAATTTACAATAAAACGACATTATACAAGAAGTAAAGAAAGGATTTTGCAATGAAAGTAACCGTTTATAGTACGACAACCTGCCCCTACTGCACTATGGTTAAAAAATGGCTGGAAGAGAAAAAAGTTGAGTTTGAAGAAGTGCTCGTCGACCGCGACCCAAATCGAGCACAGGAAATGGTACAGTTGAGCGGTCAAATGGGCGTACCGTTCACATACGTTACCGATGATGCTGGTAAATCGCAGGGCGTGCTTGGCTACGACGTTCCTACCCTGTCTCGCGTTTTAGGTGTTGGCTAAGCGAGCGTGACGCTGGTTTGGTTCTAGTACCTTGCAAACGCAGGTTTTTGGTTTTGTTTGCAGTAGCTCGAAAAGGCGTGGTTTGTCAGCGGCGCGACCCGCCGTATGAAAAAATGATAAAAGCAAAAGCACAGCTGCTATACTGTGTCTGTGCAAGAAAAAATTACCCATATAAAACAGGCTTTGAAAGGCGCGTTTCAGTCGGAAGAGAAACTAGTGAATGCGTCGCTTAAGGCGGAGTTGAGCGAACATCTTTCGCCGAATATTCGAGCACTTCGACTTGCGACGACGAGCGCAGAAGTCTTGCTGGGTTCGGGCGTGGCGGTGAGCGATGTCGTGAGTATGGCGCTTGATATTACTGATCGCTACTGTAAGCGAAAAGTACAATTCGATATTAGCTCAACGACTATTATGGCTTCGCAAGACAGGGGCGATACGCTGGAACCGCTGACGCTGATTCGGCACGCGCGACCGCAGACGCCGAACAATATGGTCGTGCAGAGCTTGCAGGAGCTTATTCACGAGATTGCGGCTGGTGATCTAGAGCTGAGTGAGGCCGAAGACAGACTAGAAAAACTACTGGAATCGCCGTGGGAATATCCGCAGTGGCTTAAGGCGGTCGGCAGTGCGTTTATTAGCGCCGGAGTGGGAATAATGTTTGGCGCCAAGCCGATCATCATCGCTATCATGCTGCTGGTCGGTGTTGGGGTGACGTATCTACTGAAGTTTTTCGAAACAAAAAACACGCCGACGTTTTTTGCGCAAATATCTTCGGCTACTATTATTACCTTGGTTGCTGCGCTGGTGACCTGGGCTGGTCGAGCGGAGTTTGCGCTGTTTTCTGGGGTAAATCCAACACTTATTGTCATAGGCGGTATCGTGATGTTGGCTGCTGGATTGGCTGTGGTCGGCGCTGTGCAAGACGCTATAGATGAATATTATGTAACGGCGAACGCTCGTCTTTTGAAGGTTATGATAATGACGGCAGGTATTGTAACGGGTGTGATCATTGGGTTGTATGTGGCGAAGCAGCTTGGTTTTGCGATTTCGGTAAACTCTGGTCAGGAAGTGCTCGCTCGCGGCGGCTGGCAGTACGTGGGCGCAATGTTGATTTCGGCAGGTTATGCGCTCAGTATGCAGTCGGGAAAACTGGCTATTGCGGCGTCGGGCGGTATGGGGGTGTTCGCTTGGCTGATCTACCAGATGAGTTATGCTCAGCTCAACTTGACTACGGTCGTTGCAAGCGGTATGGCGGCGATGGCGGTAGGTTTTACTGCGACAATAGTTGCGCGGTTTTGGCGCAGTTCGTCGTCGGGGCTCATTATGGCGGGCATCGTACCGCTTGTTCCTGGTTTGACGTTATATAACGGCTTGATGAAAGTTGTTCTTGGCTCAAGCTACGGCGATCTCAACGGAGGTATGCTGACACTTTTCAACGCAGCGTTGATTGCCTTTGCTATCGCCTCTGGAGCTAGCTTTGGCACGTTTATTGGTCGGCCAATGCGTCGCACTTTGCTGCTTGCCCGTAACATGCTTCCTCGCCAGAAATTACACAAATAACGGTTTTATGCTGGTAAATCGCTAATTAGCACTCTTGCATTGAGAGTGCTAATTTTGTATACTAGGATAAGCAGAAACGACTGAATGAGAGGAGAGAAACGATGCAACCACAAAATACTCAAGAGCAACAGAAGCCGCTGGAGGCGTTTGGCCAAGATATTACCGCGCTTGCGCGCGACGGTAAGCTCGACCCAGTTATTGGGCGGGACGAAGAAATTCGACGAACCATGCAAATCCTTTCGCGGCGGACAAAAAACAACCCCGTACTTATTGGCGAGCCTGGCGTGGGAAAGACGGCTATTGTCGAAGCACTGGCGCAGCGGATTGTTCACAATCACGTCCCAGACAGCCTGAAAAATAAACGCCTCGTCAGTCTCGAGATCAGCGCGCTGGTTGCGGGCGCGAGCTATCGAGGGCAGTTCGAGGAGCGGCTCAAGTCGGTGCTCAAAGAAGTTGATGAAGCGGCTGGCGAAATCATTTTGTTTGTCGACGAGCTGCATACTATGGTCGGCGCGGGTGGCGGCGAGGGTTCTGTTGACGCAGGCAATATGCTTAAACCGGCTTTGGCGCGCGGCAAACTCCATATGATTGGCGCAACGACACTTGCCGAATACCGAAAATACATCGAAAAAGATGCAGCACTTGAACGGCGCTTTCAGCCAGTGTACGTTGGAGAACCGAGTTTCGATGACACAGTGGCGATTTTGCGCGGGCTTCAGGAGAAATATGAAGTTCACCACGGAGTGAAGATACGTGACGATGCCATTGTCGCAGCGGCGCGGCTGAGCACTCGCTACCTACCAGATCGTTTCCTGCCCGACAAAGCCGTTGACCTTCTCGACGAGGCGACAAGCGCGCTTAAAATGCAGTTGCAGAGCATGCCGATTGGTCTTGATCGGCTCAAGAACCGCATACGCCAGCTGAAGATTGAACAAGCGGCGCTGAAAAAAGACAAATCAGATCATGCCAAGGCGCGCAAGACAGAAATTGAAGCGCACATCGACCAGCTAAGCAGCGAAGCAGATCAGATCGAAGTGCGGTGGAATCGGGAAAAAGATCTTATAAAAACGCTGAACGAATCAGGCGAAACGCTCGAAGGTTTGCGTTCGCAGCTCGATAGGGCTGAGCGCGATGGCGACCTTGCCGAAGCCGGCCGCATAAAATACGGCGAAATACCGGAGGCAGAAAAGAAGCTCAAAAAAGCGCGGGCGGAAATAGCAAAGATTCCGGCCGAAGAACGGCTGCTGCGCGAGGAAGTTACACCCGATGATATTGCGGCGGTGGTCGCGCGCTGGACGGGCATACCGCTGGAGCGGCTGATCGAAAGCGAGTCGTCAAAGTTGACGGGACTTGAGGCGGCTATTGCTAAACGGGTCGTTGGTCAGGATCGCGCGGTGGGAGCGATTGCGGCGGCGATTCGCCGCTCGCGAGCCGGCCTAAGTGATCGTAATCGTCCGATTGGCTCGTTTCTGTTTCTTGGCCCTACCGGCGTAGGAAAAACCGAGGTAGCGCGAGCACTCAGCGAGCAGCTGTTTGACGACGAACGCGCTATGATCCGTATAGACATGAGTGAATACATGGAAGCGCATGCGGTGTCGCGTTTGATTGGTTCTCCGCCTGGATATGTCGGTTATGATCAGGGTGGTCAGCTCACCGAAGCGGTACGTCGCCGACCATACTCGGTAGTCCTTTTTGACGAAATCGAAAAAGCCCACCCCGACGTGTTCAACGCCCTACTGCAAGTGCTGGACGATGGGAGGCTGACTGACGGCCAGGGTCGAACAGTGAACTTCACTAACACTATCATCATCATGACGAGTAACATTGGTTCTCAAGAAATCATGCGCGCCGACAGCGCTGATATGGCGGCACTCGAAACGAACATGCTTGAGACGCTCAGACAGCATTTTCGTCCAGAGTTTCTCAACCGCATCGACGACATTGTTGTGTTCGGTCGTATAGAGCAAACCGCTATGGCGAATATTGTCGATATACAGCTGTCGCGGTTAGCCGATCATGTCAAGGCTAGTAAAGATATTGAGCTCACTTTTTCTCAAGAACTGCGCGACATGCTGGCGCGCGAAGGCTATGACCCAGCGTTTGGCGCGCGGCCGCTCAAGCGTTTGCTGCAAAAACGCGTTCTTGATCCGTTGGCGCTAGAGATAATCGATGGCCGCGTGCGCGAAAGCACAGCGTTGGCTGTTTCATACAAAAACAATCACGTTGCGTTTACTGCGGCATAAGTGCCCAAGGTTCTCATGCGCGGTCGGCGTGTTCGTGCGCGCGAGCAATAAGCAGGTAGAGTTGCCTGCCGAGCAGTGTCGTGACGGCCGCGACGCCGAGTATAACGAGTGCTTCGCCGAAAGTAATGGGAGCGAAGCTAAAAAGCGCACGCACGGCGGGTACACTGTAAATAACGACGAGTAAAACAGCAAATACGCTCGTAATGATAGGCAACGGGCTGAGCTTTTGGCGAAAAGCTTCGCGGACGGAGCGCCCGCCAGATATGGCAAAAATAAGCAGTACGTTTGTGACAACTATCATTAGGTATGTCAGCGCCCGCGCTTTGTCTTCGTTGACGCCTGCTTGGTGCAAAACAGCGAATGTACCGACGACTACGGCCGAAACGCTGAGGCCTATGACGAGGCTTCGCAGAATCATAGACCGTCCAAACATAGGTTGCCTGAGACGCCGCGGCGGTCGTTTCATGGTGTCAGGTTCTTCGGCTTCGCTTTCGAAAATGAGCGTGCAGCTTGGATCAATGATGAACTCGAGAAATACGATATGTATGGGGAGGAGTACGAGCGGCCAGCCAAAAAACACCGGTAGGAGTGACAGCATGATGATGGGAATGTGCACGACCAGCAGATATTCTATGGCTTTCTGGAGGTTGGCAAAGATGCGCCGGCCGAGGCGTATACCTTGCACAATTGAGGCAAAGTTGTCGTCAAGCAGGACAATATCGGCGGCTTCGCGCGCCACGTCAGTGCCTCGTTTGCCCATGGCGATGCCGATATGGGCCGCTTTGAGTGCGGGGGCGTCATTGACCCCGTCGCCCGTCATAGCCACGACTTCGCGAGCTTTTTTGAGATGTTGGACGATGGTGAGTTTGTCTGCTGGGTGGACGCGGCTAAAAACGCTGCTTGTTTTGACGAGGTGCGCCTGCTCTTCTGGTGTTGCCTGGCGGAACTCGTCGCCCGTGGTGACGTGTTCGGCGTCGAGACCAATGCTTCGCGCGATGTTTCGCGCGGTTTCGGGGTGGTCGCCTGTAATCATAACAACGCGCACGCCAGCTTCGCGGCACAGCGCAACGGCTGGCGCCGCTTCGGCTCTCACGGGGTCGGCGAGCGCCACGAGACCGAGTAACGTGTAAGATAATTTCGCGCGGTCTTCGGGTAGCACGTCGTTTTTATATGTGCCGGCAGCAACCGCGAGAACGCGTAAGCCATTTTGAGCGTAGGTATCGACTGTTTTGTTTACGAGCTTTGCTGTTGCGCTGTCTGCTTGGCACAGTTCAAGGATTGCCTGTGGGGCGCCCTTTGCGGCGATGTCGTAGCCGGCGTGCGCGCCCTGCCAGGCGTGAACGATGGACAAAGATTCAGGTATAAGGGGGTATTCACGGGCAATTTCTCGCTCGTTATACAGCGCGGCCACGCCGCCTGGCAAGGACTTGCCTGCTTCGAGAAAAGCCAACTCCATAGGGTCGAATGGATCTTTTTGCGAAGCAAGTATGCTGGCGGTGAGGATGGCGTTGTAGCGGTCGTCGCCGTGGTCTATAGCGTGTCCGTCTGGCGTGCTGACTTCTTGTACGACCATTTTGTTTTCGGTCAACGTGCCAGTTTTGTCTGTGCAAAGAACGGTGGCGCTGCCGAGGGTTTCGATGGTGCGGTTTTTACGCGTCAGTACGTTGTGTTTTGCCAGACGCCAAGCGCCAAAGGCCATAAAGACAGTCAGAACTACCGGAAACTCCTCTGGCAAGGCGGAAATTGCGAGCGTCAGACCTGCCAGAAATCCCTCAAGTAGCTCTCCCCGACTGAGCCAAAAAACAGTTGTCAGTAGCAAGCAGGCGGTAATAGCTACGCCGGCAATGATGCGCACGAAACGATTGATCTCGAGTTGGAGTCTGGTTTTTTCGGTTTCGATGGTGCTGAGCGAGGTGCCGATTTTGCCGATTTCGGTTGCGGCGCCAATGGCGCTTACTTTGGCGAGGCCATGTCCAGTGACGACGAGCGTGCCAGAAAAGACCTGGCGTTCTTTGTCTGTGAGGAGTGCTTTTTGCACCGGTACGGATTCGCCAGTGAGGAGTGATTCGTCGGCGGCGATGTTGGCGGCTTCGACCAGCTGAGCGTCGGCGGGTAGCCGATCGCCTTCGGCGACCACAATAATATCGCCAGGTACAAGCTCGCGGCTGGGAATGGTCGTGCGGTTGCCGTCGCGAATGACCATGCACCGCGGGTTAGCAAGCGTGCGCAGGGCTTCCAGAGCTTTTTCGGTGCGCAACTCCTGTAAAAGTTCAATGAGTACTATTCCGACGACCGAAACGGACAGGACGATTGATTCGCCGCGGTCGCCGAGAGCAAAGTAGACAAGCACAATAGCCACGAGCAGGAATATCATGGGCTCTTTTACTATGCCGAAAACGAGTCCGAGCAAGCTCTTTTTTTGTTTGTCTGGTAGCTCGTTATAGCCAAACTGAGTGCGTTTTGCTTGAACCTCGGCTTGGCTGAGCCAATGTGTTTTGTGTGTGTTCATCACAGATATTGTAGCGTGAAACGCAGTTCATATGAACACGCATCGTGCGCGCTTTCCTTCATACGACAACTCGCAGGCTTCTCTGCGGTGCTGCAGGTGCGCTTGAGAGCACAACTTCTGTACGCACAAGCAAACAGCTGACTGCATACTAGCGAAGAAACTTTTGCAGTTCAGTAATAACGACGTAGGCGCTGAAACTGCCGTAAAACAGGAACGCGAACAGCATCATGCCAGTACGAAAACGCCGCGGACCAATGGCTTTCGGCAATGCGGTTTTGTTGAGCCACAGTGTGAGGCCGCTATGTACAAACATTGCAATAGCGTTCAGCACGGCAGAGAGAATCAGAAGTTGCAGCGGTTGGGTAAATCCGAGGGAGAAAATAAGCAATCCAGAACCTATCATTAGCCAAAGAACGCTGTAGTAGACTTTCGGCACTTGGTGATCGCGTATACGTTGCCCGCTGGCGAGAACGACGTTTTCGGACAATATGCGAGACGTTGCGTCGAACACGGTTAGCTGCGTGCCAAACAAAGTGAGTGTGGTGATGAGCAGGAAGAACGAGCCGACCCATGGTGCTATAGTTGCGCCAATTGCGCTTGCTTCTTGGATGACAAAGCTGATATCGCCGCTCAAACCTTGGCCGAACGTGGTGTTGTATGCCAGCAGTGCCAGCAGCAGTATGGTGATGGATCCGGTCAGCCAAAAGACTAGAAAATGTTCGGTGTTTATGACTTGCCACCAGCGTCGAAACTCGCGTACGTTTTGGGGGTTTGCTGTGAATTGGGAGCCAGTGAGGATTGAGCGCTTTTCGGTTTTTCCGGTCAGGATGCTTGTGATGCGGCCAGAGTATTTACCCATGCCGAGCCCCTTTTCTTTTATGTAAAACGACTGGGCGAGATTGAGATTGCCGCCAGCTCCGGCGTAGGCGAGTGCGGCAAGGAAACTCGTAATAGAAATACCGGCTGGCAGCAGCCAAAAGCCGTCGCCATTGCCGACAAGTCCGCGCGCGACTGCGCCTACGTCTGCCCTGTCGGCGAGATAGATGCTCAGAATGAATATGGCTGGTACGCCGACCGAAATGAGTATCATTTGCAGTTTTTCGACTGTTTTATACAGCACGGGGCCGAGCGAAAGAATCGTGCCCATGAGTATGAGCATTGCCATGGCGACGTAGCGTTGGCTTTCTGTTGACCACCCCGCTAAACTGACGAACAACGTTGCTGATGCCGCGGCGATACCTGGCCAGATCCACGGCAGAAATGTCGAAAGGATAAACCACCACGGTATGCCTGTAAGTTTGCGCTTGAGTCCGACGAAAACACTTTCGCCTCGGGCGAGCGCATAGCGCTCGATTTCCATATTGATGATAAATTGCAGCGTAATACCGATGATGGCGCCCCACATGATACCCATGCCGTAGTTGCTTGCGAGGTAAGGCCATAAAATCACTTCCCCGCTGCCTAGTCCTAGCCCGAGTAAAATGAAGCTTGGTCCTATGAGTTTGCGGAGCGGTACGGCTTTCGGTAGAGGTTTTGTGGGCAGTTTGGGTAGCTGCATAGTGTCTATTGTACCGCTTGTGTTTAAAAAATCATACGCAGTTTTGCCACACTAAAGAATCGAGCGGTTCGACGAGCTGGAAAGAAAAAATCGAAAAAATGCGCCAAACCCACCCAAATGCCTTCAAGCCCTGGACTGCACAGGACGACGAAACCCTCAAAACAGACTTCCAGCACGGCGAATCCATCGCAAACCTCGCAAAAAAACTCGGCCGTCACGACGGCAGCATCCGCGCCCGTTTGAAAAAACATTTCGGCGAGGACGTGGTTGGTTAGTGCTACAGCAGCGCTCGATTTTTACAGTTATATTGCGGCGGCGCTATCTACAGCGCCCAGCAGCGCGCGGTAGAGAGCGCGGTAGTCGTCGACGGTGTCTTCGATCGCGCCAAATTTCCGTATCAGTGCATCTCCAAGTTCGGCTTGATAGTCCCGATTGGGTCCAGAGATCACTGCTTCTGCCGTGTTTATCATAAAGTATTTCCAGATATTACGGCAGTTTTCTAGGCCATATTTGTTTTGTAGAATCTCATCTACTCGCTCGAGTGCTCTGAGAATAGCCTCAGACTCCGAATCTTGATGGTCGGTAGAGTCTGGTGTAGTTTCTGGTTGTGTTGCGGCGTTATCTTGAGTAAGGACCTTGTTAGTAATGTAACGGAACAATCCGGCGGGGTCATAATCTGTTAGCAGAAGCGCTGCGAGCCTGCTGGGATCTTGTAGGATTGGTTGTTTCGCGGCTTCACGCTCGTCTTGTGATTGCGAACTTGCTCGAGTATGGGGATTATTCCAGCTCGCTATTCGTTCTTTTTGTTCTTGATTGGTTTCTGATTTGAATTCACTCGACCTGTCGAGTATGCTTATCGGTTGCGAGTATAAGTTGGATGGGTCGGCAAGTTGGCGGAGAGCTTCTTTTTCTTTTGCTGCAGCCATGATAGCTTCGAAGTCATTGCCATCGTACAGTCGCAAGCGGCTTCCTGCCATCAGGGCGATCTTGTTCCTGACGCTTGCTTGCCTACTCAGTCTGTCGGCAGCTGTCATTAGCACTTCGACATCATCGGTTTTTAGATAATCAGCAAACATATCAGCCTTATTATTATCTAGGACGAAATTTAATTCTTGAAAAACAGTGCTAAATCTGGATGGTTCCTCGAACACCGCGCCTGTTTGTGTGATTCTTTTGGCTAATCGCACATATGTTCTGGCCATTCTATTCGCGGCATTTTCTTTGAGCCCATCGGAGTTCTCATGCATACTTTGTCGTAAACGGTTTAAGTAGTCTTCGTCCCATTCTACGCCGGGCGGGAGATACACAGTTTTACTAGTGTAATCGAGAACACCATGTACGGTTTTATCGAGACCTTCTTGACAGGTTTTTGCGTAGCGGTCTTCTACTTTACCCAAAACCAGCGCATCTATGCTAGGGTAGAGGATGTCTCGGATCAGTTGGGCGTTTTCGTTGAGCCATGCTTGATCAGTCTCGGATAGCAGCGTGTCATCAAAAAAGGATGGTTTCATCCAATCAAAATATCCTGTTATATGTGGTAGTATCTCTGGCCGTACGGTTCCTACTGCTAGGACGCTTGCTACGATATCACGAATGCTAGAGGTTGCTGGTTGTGCGTCTGTTTGTCCGGCGGCGGATGGAAACCTCGGAAAGTTGTTTCGTTCGTCGAAGACATTATGAAAAAGATTGATGTTGCCTTTGTCTGGGATCTCTCGAGAGACTAGACTTTCCGCTTTTGTTGATATTTTGTTTGCGTAGCTTTCGGTGATTGCGTCTAATTTTTCGCCGTTTTGCGAGATGGGCGGTAAAACGCTCATTATATCAGCCAGGGCAACGATAGCCCTATCGGGGTTGCAATAATAACCTTCAGTTACCCAGCCGATCAACTCATCGGGATCAGCGGGGAGCTCCTCTGATTCAATAGCAGCAGAGAGAGACTCGGGTATTGGCCATGTGCGCTGACGGCCGGCGTTGAATTCGTGGCTCATGGTTATATTATAGAATATTAATAAAATAAAATCAATATCGACGTATCGAAATAATTATTTCTCAGTTGACGTAGTGATTCACAGAGATTATAGCGTCTATAGGTTATAAACAAGTGACTTTTGTTTTTGCGGTCTGTCGCTTTGACATAACGCTTCAAATCGGCGGGGTGCGAATTTGCGGTAGAGAAGAGCTTTTGCATGGCGGGCATATTATGGTGTAAAATACAAACAGTCGCATAAAACTAAACGTCCGAGAAGAACGTATGCAAAAACAAACGCTCAAATTATTTTGGCAGTTTGCCAAACCGTATGCAGCCAAGCGAAATCTCGCTGTTTTCTTCCCTATGCTCGCTGTTATTACAACGAATATCGTCGGACCGTATGTGCTGTCGCTTTTTCTTAACCTGCTTCAATCTGGCTCGATAACGTTCGAAAATAGTATGCCGCTCGTTCTAATGTACTCCGCGATTATCATCGCAGGAGATGTCTTTTTCTGGCGATTGGCGCTGTATTTTTGCTGGACGTTCCAGGTTGATAGTATGCGCGACGCTTACCGCAAAATATTTCACACGTTGTCAAGCCAAACTATGGATTTTCACGCCAATCGTTTTGGCGGATCGCTCGTCAGCCAGACATCCAAATTTGTCTCGGCACTCGATCGATTTTGGGATATGATCGTCTGGAACGTCGTGCCTATGCTCACGATGATTGTTGGCGCAGTGGTTGCTTTGACACTAGCATCGCTCTGGCAATATGCAATCATCGTTGCGGTTGTCGCGGTTGTGTTCATCTCGACCGTTCTCCTCTCGTCGCGCTTCATCGCCAAGCGAAACACCCTTGAAGCACAAGCCGACGCGCGTACCAGCGGCGTACTTGCCGACGCCGTCACCAACATTAGCACCGTCAAATCATTTGGACGCGAGACTTACGAATATGCTCTGGCTGAAAAATCAATAACGAATTGGTATGCTGCATCAACACGTCTCAAATGGGGGATCATTTCAACCACGGCTGCATACTCACTTTTGATTGCGTTCATTTACATAGCTGCGCTGGTTTTTGCCGTTTATGCGGCCGTCAATGGGTTGGCTGAAGTAGGATCGGTCTACCTGATATTCATTTATACAATCAACTTAGCGCGACAGTTGTGGGAAATGAATCGAATCGTGAGCGATTACAACAAAGCGATTGGCGATGCCCATGACATGACTGAGATTTTACATTTGCAAAACGACATTGTCGACGACAAAGACGCCAAAAAACTCGTCGTCAAAAATGGTGATCTGAAATTTGATAACGTTTCGTTTGCATACGACAAAGGTGATGGCGAGGAAGTTTTTTCATCGTTCAACCTCGAAATCCCCGCTGGTCAGCGTGTCGGCATCGTCGGTCGTAGCGGCTCCGGCAAAAGCACGTTGACGCGAATCATCCTACGTTTTGCTGATATTCAGTCAGGCTCTATCACGATCGATGATCAAGCTGTCTCGCGCGTAACGCAGCAGAGTCTGCATGAAGCGATAGCGTACGTGCCGCAAGAACCACTGCTCTTTCATCGCAGTTTGCGCGAAAATATTGCCTACGCCAAACCAGATGCGACCGAAAAAGAAATCAAAAAAGCTGCCGAGCAAGCCAACGCACTCGACTTCATTGAGTCTTTGGCGGACGGTTTTGATACGCTCGTTGGCGAACGCGGTGTCAAACTCAGCGGCGGTCAGCGACAACGAATTGCAATCGCCAGAACAATCCTAAAAGATGCGCCGATTTTAGTTCTCGACGAAGCCACCAGCGCACTCGACAGCGAAAGCGAGAAACTTATTCAAGCGAGCCTCGGTACGTTGATGGAACGCCGCACATCCATCGTCATCGCTCACCGCCTGAGCACGATCGCCAAGCTCGATCGCATCATCGTACTCGATAATGGCAAAATCGTCGAAGACGGCACGCATGCCGAGTTATTGGCAGCCGGCAAAACCTACGCCACACTTTGGAGCCACCAATCGGGTGGGTTTATTGAGGAGTAGCGAAGCACAGACCCTCAATGACGAAAACTATGTGGCTCGCTCTGGGCTATGCGCGCAAAGGGTTAGCGCAACGGGACGGAGTAGTTGGGGTTTCTCGTCGTCGACTTGGGCGCAGCGGGGGCTTCGTGAAGCGCAAAACGGGTTGCAGCGCGGCGTGAAGCAAACGCCTTAGCGAAGGAAAAGCGCGTACAGACTGATTATGAGCGAAGTGAGGCCAAGGGTGACGCTAATCCAAAACTTGATCCAGTCTTTGCGCGCGTTTTGCAGGACGCGGGCGCGCTCCTTTTGCATGGTTTGGTGCAGTTCCCCGATTTGCGTGTCGAGTGAAACGAGGCTCGGTTTTTTGGCTGATTTCTCCATAGAGTCGCCAATGATGCTGCGTTGCTCGCGTATGAAGCGCTGTATGGTGTCTACGTCGACCTGGCGATGGTAGAGCGCGGCGAGGCGGAGCATTTCGGTCTGGAGAATGTCGAGCGTGGCCGCCTGCTTTAGTTTTGCGTGCTGCTCGGCGGCAACGTCGGTGCTGGTTTCTGCTTCTTTGGTAATTTTCTGGAGTGTTTGCTGAATTTTTTCGCCAATGACCGCCAGCTCGTGTTTGAGCTCCTCGGTGCGTTTGTCGCCCTGGTTATGGTCTCTTTTGGCTTCTTCGAGCGTTTTGCGGAGCGTCGAGCGCAAACCAAAAAGCGCTCCTTTCGGTTGTCGTGTCATTGCCAGTTATTATACCACCCTAGCTGAACTTTATGATGCGATCGCGAAAAGACTGTAGGCTATCTAGGGCTATCGGCAAAAACGCGTTGGTTTTTTACTAGTTTTTCCTTTGTTATTTGCCAGTAAGTAATGTCTTCTGGGGTCGCGAAAATGATGTGCCTACATACTCTCTGCCAGGTTGGTGAAAAGCGCCGTTATTTGCCCGCTCGTCTCGCTAGTGCGCTTAAGCTGTGCCTGAGCCGGTGTGTACCGGCTTTCAGGCTTTGGCTTTGCCGCAGATGGCATTTTCACATATACCGCGTAGCGATCGACTTACAACGTTGTCAAGCGTAGTCCGTCGATCAGCGATTTCCATTCGGATTCTGAGACGTCAGAAGCTCGTCCGGCATACTGCACGGTCATAGCTGCATCGGAGGTGAAGCGTACAGCAAACCACATTCTGTAATCTTTGCCATTTATCGTGTAGAGTATCTCAGCGACATACAACTCCATCGTGTCCGAATTTTCTATAAATGGCACAGTTATTGTTCCGGTCTTTGCTATGGTAGCTGTCGCCCCTTTTCTTTTTAATCCGGCAATATAACTATCGACATATGCTTGTGACGCTGCGCTATCCGACTGCCCAGCGGCGACACCGTTCCTGCTTAGCTGAGAGGTAGTAAAAAGGGTTTCTGTATTCGGCTTTTTAAATTGGTTTACCCCATTTTTGTCAAGCACTACGTTGTCCCAGCCCCTGGGGGACGTCACGCCCCAATACAGTTTTGCTGCACTGTAGTCATTATCCAGATCGTAATGGGTGCTTTTGTCTGTTTTTTCTGTTTCTGATGAAGGGTTTTGTTTTGAGCGCTTTGGCGATGAGTCTTGGTCTGTTTTTTCTGCTTCCGCTGAAGAGCTTCGGCTGTTTGACTCGGATGCGTGCTGCTTTGTGTGTTCCGCGGTGTCGTGTGTTGTCAGTACAAACATGATGACAAAGATACTTGCCACTATCGACAAAACGCTAAGTACTGATCCGATGACACCTATTTTTGGCGATACCATGGCTTTGCGCGACTTCATGATAGAAAATATAGCGAGCGGCAATCCGACAATCCCCAGCAATACAAAACTCAGTATAATGCTGATGACCCCCATGGTTTTGCCAGGATCTTCCTGCGGCGCTGGGTGTTGAGGCGGCGGCACTGCTTGCGACGGTGCCACGCCAGGTTGAGTTGTGTCGGTGCTAGTTGATTGTTGCGGTTCCATTTGTTGCTCCATTATTTATGCCACCTTATTATTCGTGCTCGGCGCGTATGTGCCTTCCGAGCGTGCGCAGTTCGTGTAACGCTGTTTTTTGCTTGTTCTATTGTTTGGCGCTACACCGCGCCATTTATAATTATACTGGTTATGACAAATACGCAAAGAGAATATAGCAGAAACAGTCAAGCCAAAGCGTGAGCTGGTTGCGTGCTCATAACGATAAGAGCCGTCGCAACGTCTTCTTAATTGCCGTAGGCTGCTTCAAACACTGAAAGTTCGCAACCAAAACAAGACTTGAAGATGATATCTGCAGGCTGCTAAAACTAAAACGACGAAAAAAGCTTCAACTATGTCTGTTGAAGCTTTTTGATGGGCTGCTTTCCGCACCGAGAAATCAAAACTGGCTCCGGGGACTGGATTCGAACCAGCGACCTAGTGGTTAACAGCCACCCGCTCTACCGCTGAGCTACCCCGGATTATGCCATACGAGATTACAGAGTATATTGTACAGAAATAATCTCTATAAAAAAATAGTGCTCCGATACCCTTCCCATTGTGCGTCGAGCGCACTAACCAGGGAACAATACCGGAGCGATGTAGATATAAAGTACCTATTTCCCTAGCGGAAATACAATGTTTATCATAACGGTTCAAAGCAAATCTGTAAAGAATATCACACTTTTTCGTTGTAAAAAAAGCTCATAACAGGGGTGGCTATGACAACGAAGCTCGGACAGCGCGGGCTGCATCGCGCGAGGCATCGCGTTGTTTGAGTGTTTCGCGTTTGTCGTAGCGCTTTTTGCCTTTGCCGAGAGCTATGCGCAGTTTTATGTAACGGCCGCCGGTAAGGATTTCCAGTGGTACGATGGTGCGGCCTTGGTTTTTTGCTGCAATAAGAGCGTCTATCTCGCGGCGCTTGGCGAGGAGTTTGCGGGTACGCGTTTGAGTTTGTTCGTCTATGGGTACACCGACCGACCCCGAAATACTACCGTTCAGTAGGTACAGCTCGCCGTCTTTGACGGTGACGTAGGCGCCGCGCAGCTGGCCGTGTCCCATGCGGAGTGCCTTTACCTCTGCCCCGCTCAGTTGCAGGCCGACCACCAGCGAATCGCCGAGTTCATAGTCGTAGCGAGCCCGCCGATTAGTAATCGACCTTCCCTGCTGCTGCGCTTTTTTGTGCCCGCGCCGACCTTGCTTTTTCGCCATAACACCATTGTACAACAGAGGAAAAAATATTGACAAAATCGTTCGTCAGTATACAGTATAAAAATAAGTTTCTATATATATGTGACATAGTGAGACGATGAGCGAAACATTACTTCGGCGGCGATTTGGCGAAGCTGCGAGCGGCATATTTCTTGCTGCTATTACGCAATTCTCGCAAAACGGCATTCCTGGAGAGTTACGGGATGCACCAATGGGATATCTACAGCTCTCTTTTGGCGCAGAGCCTGGTCGCCAGCCGAATGATGACGGCATACGCGTTACTCAAGAATCTTTGACGATAGCCCCTAGGTATCTATCGCCAGCCCTCGAAGCATTGATCTATACTGCCGACCCCTCGGCTTCTCGCGGCTGCCATAATCGAAATGATTTTTTTGCTCTTCCGATAGAACACGGTCAAAACTACAAAGGTGTTACGCTCCTGCCAGGTAACCTAGTTGCGGCATACACTCGCACTGAGGTGCTTGGTGATGATATCCGTTTTAGAGATACCGTGTTCAATGATGATCCAGGTTATGAGCCGGAGCAAGAAGATAACCCCTCGCTGCTCCTTGACGCACTGTTGTTCTGCAACGCGGTTAAAACATACATTGAGCAAGATTTACGCGGTGCGTCAGGTGCGATTACGGCGGTAGATGCTAAGGGTGTTGCTGTCGACCGTATGACCCATAAAATCACCCAAGCGCTATCAGTTTCCCGACAGCCGACGGGTAATGAAAGTCTGGTGACACTATTTGCGCTGCGGCGTCAGGCGTGTCGGTGGCAACAGGCAAACACAGGTTCTGCGATGGGTTTATTCGCGGGCTTGAATCAGGTTCAAAAAGCGGATACAGATAACATGCTTAAATGGGTTGGAGCGGCGCTGCGCGAACACGCAAAGCACTAGCTGACACCAACTGCTGTGACGTAAAACCGCCGGCTTGGCTTTGTTTTTCTATTTCTATAACATAATATCAGTGGAATGAGCGCAATATTGACAAAAGTATATAAAAATGCTATCATGGAGCTATGAGTGAAGTACAACCAGTTACAAGTTTGAGTGAAATTCCAAATTGGGGGGGGTCGTACCCTGCTGCGCACGAGTTTTCGACACTAGATGGGCTAGAAAACAACGACGGCAGGCTTGATGAAGCTATGTCGGCGGCTGGTGCCTTGTTGGAGCGTTGGCACGGTGGTCAGCCTGTTGGCTTGTATTTGTACGGTCCGCCGGGAACTGGAAAAACGCATTTTGCGGTCGGGCTTGGCCGCGCCCTGGCTGAGAGGGACGTTTTGACGGCTTATGTGCATCTGCCTACGTTTTCAGATAGGCAAGCAGAACACCCCGCGTATTTTACGCGCGATCCCGATAGGCCAGAGCGTAACTCGAAAGTTACCTCTATATTTTCACCGCGGGTACACACAACAGCGTTTGATATGGCGCCGCGCGGTCCGTCGGCTTTGGTTTTGGACGACTATAGCCCTGGGGATGGTCACCCCGTACATCAAAAAGTTGCCTTCGCCGCCATTAGGGCGGCGTACGAGAGAGGCGGGTTGGTTATCGTAACGTCGAACACGAAAGACCCTTTTGGACTACTGGAAACTCCAGGGCAGATGCCAGAAGGTGAGCGTGAGCTTATGGATCGTGATTATTTGGAGCGCCATAAACCCGATGAACTACAGAATCTTGACGAGCAACGCAGAAAAGCAGCAGATGCAATATCTGATGCAATGCGCAGTCGTATCGCTGCTGCCTTCAAGTTTGTCGAATTTACCAGTCCAAAGGACTGGCGTGTCGAGAACTCATTCTGGGGGTAAGTGCCGTTGCCGCGGCGTAAAACCGCCGGCTTGGCTGCTTGGGGTTGCCGCGGAGCAAAGAAAAACTGGGTGCACGCCCTTGGCGCGGTTTGGGCGATGATGTCGTAAACCGTATTTTGCGGGTGAATGTCTTTATTTAGTCTTCTAGGGCGGATGCAACGCTATGCCAGATGGTTTTGTCGCCGCTTTGATAGCGCCAGTACCACCACTCTGCGCCCCAGAGGTCTATGGGGTACGCCCCGACTTGATGGGCGAAGGCTATGTTGGCGCGAATGCGCGCAGGGTTCATTGACTGGTTTTGTTCTTCTGTAGTCATTTCCCAAATAGCTTTTGCGCCCCATGGTTCGAGTTGCAGTTCGTGAACGAACACTGACCTCCCCATGCCTTTTTCTATGACGAAACGGCGCAGTCGGTGTAGCCACGGTTTTTGGACGGTTGTGCGCTGTTTGCCTTTGGCAAACATGGTAGTGTATATGCTGAAACCAGTGCCGCCCCGCGGACGAGGTTGGCGTAGGGGTATGCCCCAACCATTGCTCGCGCTCATGGAGATAGGTTTGTCTGTTAGCTTACTGACGAGCTGGTATTCAGCGCGTAAACGCGCTCGGTTTATACTGACGTTTCTGCCGAAGCCGCGTAACAGTGCTTCATTTTCCAGTTGATAGCTTTGGACTGCAGCTGTTTTGTCGTAGCGCTGCACTGTTGTCTGCAAAAACTCCAGCAGTGCTTGCGTTTTTTGCTGCTCGGGTAGCTCAAGCGCCCAGGCGGGCCAGTGGTATTCTGGCCAGCGCGGCTGTTTGACGCCTAGGCAGAGCGTGACGCTGCCTCCAGCGTTTTCGATGAGGTGTATGTGTCGATCCAGTTCACTGAAGTCGTACTTCCCTTGCGTCGTTTCGTATTCGTCCCAGTAGCTCATAAGGCGAAAGCGCCGCCAGCCGTTCTTAAGTAGCCAGCGGAGTGTTTTTTGCGGGTCAAGACCAAAGTTGCGACACTGTTTTGCGCTAAAGCTTATGCCGTATTTTTTGGGATCAATCATTGCAATAAATATAACAGATTTCCGCCCCCTTAGCGTGCTATACTAGAGTTCTATGAGTTTCAGTGTTGACGAAATCGAAGACCTAAAACAGCTGTTTGCTGCGAATAACCGCATGCTTATGGCTGAGTTCGAGCAGCTTCTCGACGAAAAACTAGAGGAAAAACTAGAAGAAAAGTTTCAGGAAAAGCTAGCTCCCATACATCAGAAAATCGACGATCTAGCTGAGTTTGTCCAAAACGCTATAGCTGACTCAAATGACGCCAACCAAGAACAGCTCGACGACCATGAGGAGCGCATTACTCGACTTGAAAAAGCGGTAGCGTAAGGGGAGTTATTCTTTCAGCTGTTCGTGCGAGCTGCGTGGGCTAAACGCACCCTTTGCTTCGCGCCAAACGCTGTCGTCGCCGAGGATTTTCCAGCGATAGTACCAGTATTCGGCTCCCCAAAGGTCTATGTGGCGTATGCCTGTTTGTTTGGCGAACGCGAGAGTGCTGCGGAAGCGGGCAGCATCAAGGGTTTTGTTTTGTTCGGAAAGCGGTATGTCGAGCATGTTTTTTCCAGCGGGCGGCCACGGTTCCATTTGCAGCTCATGGATCACGCTTTCCTGACCTTTTACCAGTTTTTGTACGCCTGCGAGGGCCGCGTAATGCCAGCTCGGAAACGGGTAGGTTTGGTAGCGTTTTGTCAGCGTGGCGTCCCACACGCGGCGATATAGTGATATGCCGTTTATGTCGCCAAGCGGTTCGCGCAGCGCAAACCCAGCGTAGTTGTTGCTGCGGCTGATGATGACGGGGTGCTTTGCGTCGAGCTTTTTCAGCAGCGCTTTTTCTTCGCTCAGTCTTTGGCGGTCAAAGTTGCTGCACTGACCGAAGCGGTTAAAAAACTCATTCTCTAGTTGGTAACTGCTCAGTGCGGGCGAGGTTTTGTAGCGATTTACGACTGCCGCCATGAACCGTTCGAGTTGCGGCTGCCAGTGCTCGCGCGGCTGTCTGGTGTCGTAAAACGATGGAGCGTGGCACTCTGGCCAGCGCGGTTGACGTAAACCGACTGCTAGGCTGATTGTGCCGCCTGCCTTTTCTATGGCCTGAAACTGCCAGTCTAGCGTAGTAAAGTCATAGACGTTGGGCGCTGTTTCTATTTCACGCCAGTAACTTACAAGGCGAAACTGCCGAACGCCGAGGTCATGTATGATTGCTGCGAGCGTTTCCTGCGGATCAACGCCCAAATAATCGGCGTATGACGGAATGAAGGTCGCGCCCAAGCGGTACGGTTTCGACTTTTGCGAGTGTTGGTACCAGAGGGCAATACCATAAGAAGTGCTCGTCAGGAGCAACATAAGCGCACATGCGACCAGTAAGCTCCGTTTTACGATGAGTCGAACGCGCAGTCGGCTGAGCAGCTGGTTGTCGCTTTTGGGCTTTGTTTGCTTTGCAGTGCGTGCCGTAGGTTCGGTGTGCGGCGGTTGTGCGCTTTTTTCGTCTGCTGCTTTTTTCGCTTCATGTTTCATGAGTATCTTCCTTGCTGCGCCATGTTTGCGATGGCGCATGGTACCATTATACCGTGCCAAAACACCCAAAAATATCAGTTATTATTCCAGCCTATAACGAAGCGAAGCGTTTACCGGCCTGTCTCGACGCGCTTGCCGCCCAAACCGTCCGGCCACACGAAGTTATTGTAGTAGATAACGATTCTTCAGACGGCTCTGCCGCGGTAGCGGCTCAGTACGATTTTGTGCGCGTTGTGCATGAGCGGCAAAGAGGACGCGTTTATGCGCGCAATGCTGGGTTTCGGCGCGCGAGCGGCGATATTTTCGCCCGTATAGATGCCGATGCCATTGTGCCGCCCGATTGGGTTGCCTGGGTGTCGCGGTTTTACGCCGGCGGACACGAAACTGTCGCTTTGACTGGCGGCGCACATTTTTACAATATGCGACCAAGCCGTCTTATAAGCGGGACGTACAACTGGCTCATTTTTCGGTTCAATGCTTTGCTGACCGGTAGTCCGACGCTTTGGGGTTCAAGCATGGCGCTCCCAAAAACACTGTGGCAACAGGTTGCGAATAATGTTTGTCTCGACAATACGCTTCATGAAGACCTCGACCTTTCGTTTCATGTGCGTCGTGTTGGTGGTCGTATACACTATGACTCCTCTTCAAAAGTTCGGGTAGAAATGCGCCGTATTCACACCGAAAACAAGGCGCTTTGGCCGTATTTGCAAATGTGGCCTCGTACGCTTCGCCGCCATGGCTATTGGAGTTGGCCGCTCTGTTGGTTTGTTGGCGCGCTTTTGCTGTATCTTGCTTCGCCGCTGCCGGTTTTGTACGAACGACTTTTCGGGGGGCTGCGGCGAAAACGGACGAAACGCTAGCTGGCTGCCTGGTTGCTACTTTGCCACTGGCCGCTGGGGAGTTGGTACGGCGCGCAGTTACCCCACAGACCGATGTTTGCTGCCTGCGCCTGTTCCATGGCGGCGTGAAACGCTTGGCTTTTGGCAAACGGAAACGCGTAGGCAAAAGCGTAGCCTTTCTGTACGAGTTCCAGGTTGAGGTTTGTACCGTCTGGGAGGAATACGTAGCGAAGGAGACGGTCGTAGCGATCGCGGTTAGTTGTAAGCGAGTCTGAAACGAGGCGTATGCGCTGGGAGCCGATTCGCTTTTTGGTGTAGGCGGAAGCGGCGGGTCCGTAGCACTGTACTGGTGTATTTTCTTTGTGTGTTTCTGGCGTATCTATGCCAATGAAGCGAATGCGTTCTGGCGTGCCGTTCATATCCACGACCAAGGTGTCGCCGTCAACGAACTGGACGACGGCGTATGACCCTGGCTGCCAGCGCATAAACTTCGTCGAGTCGACTGGTCCAATCCACCCTCTCCAGTATGCGATGCCTGCCGTCGAAATCAAGATAGCCGCTGCTATCAATATTTTTTGCCGTTTTCTTGTCACTGCTACTCAAGTATAGCACCGTCTTATGAGGTGCGGGCGGATGCTTCGGTATGACGAAGTGCTAGTACGCCGATTTGAATCGGCTGTTTGCGGGCGCTTATAGACAGTGTTGTTTCGCTAGACCGCCATGGGTACGCCTGCCCATCGAGCGAGTAGCGTTCTGAGGTTTGTTGTGTGGGCGAAAGGTTGTGGTTTCGTGTGCGGCAACGTGGTGCTGGACATCAAAAATCTATGCCCTTATTCGCGAGAAATTTTTCGTCGAAGTGGTGTTTGAGTTTTGTCATATCGGTTGCTATGTCTGTGTGGCGAAGCAGGCTTTTGGGAAAATTTCTTCCGGTTAGGCAAAGGCTGGTTTGGGGGTGTCTTTTCGTGATGAGCTCTTTGAGCTGTGTGCGCGTCAGCAGACCGTCGTGAACGGCATTGTTGATTTCGTCGCAGATGACGAGGTGAAATTTGCCGGAGCTTGCTGCTTCATATGCCGTGGCGTATGTTTCGGCAGCGGCCTGTTTGTGCTGTTCGGGCGTGATGTCTGCGGCACTCAAGTCGCCGGCGGCGTAAAAGCCTTTGCCGCCTTTGTAGAACAGTAAATCATCGCCGTAGATAGGTAAAATGTCACGTATGAATGTATGCTCGCCGACGCCCCAGTATTTTATAAACTGGACATAGGCGACCTTCCAACGGTTGCCGAGTGCTCGGCACATTAGTCCTAAGGACGCAGAGGTCTTCCCTTTTCCGTCTCCGGTATACACGACCACCACAGACTGCTTCGTCTGATAATCCTCAAAAGCCATACGTTCAGTGTACAAGAGATCTAAGACCAGAGACAAGGGTGCTTAGCGTGCAAGGGCGGCGTCTATGCGGGCGCGGTCAAAGCCGACGATGATGGTGCCATCAATGTCGAGAACGGGTATACCGCTTTGGCCGGATTTTTGCATAGCTTCTTCGGCGTTTTGCTGGTCGCTATCGACGTTTTTCTCTGTATATGCAACTCCTGCGCGGTCGAGGTACTGTTTGACAGCTTGGCAAAACCCGCACCAATTGGCGCTATAGACGGTGACTTGTGGCGTATCTGACATGGTGAATTTCTCCTTACTATACAAAGTATAACAGTATTTTGCGTTTGTTTATCGTCAAGCCTGACGGAACCAAGCATGGCACCAAAGTGGGTAGTGTAGCGAACTGCTTTTTTCGCGGCGGCTCGCTTGCAAGCTGGCCGCGAAAGCCTGCCCAGAGTGAAGGGGTGCGTGGTATACTGGACGTGTTATGCGTTACGCTTTTGTGTTCCTAGCAATTGTTGCAATGTGGATAGGTCTGTTGCTTTTGGCGATCAAGACTGCGGTAAATGCACTTTTTTTGGCAGCGGTTGTCATAGGGCTGACGGTGGTGTTGTTTCTGATTGGCTTTCGGCGGGGACGTTAGACGATGAGGACGCTACAAGTACTACGTTCTATCTTGCGAGTCGGTCTGGCGCGTTTGGCGAATAAATATGACTGGCAACACGAAATGGCGCGGCAGTGTCAGCAGCTTGGGGGCGTGTACATCAAGTTTCTGCAAATGTTGGCCGTGCACAGCAGCACAAAACATATCGTAGAAAAGCTGGGGGTTGATACGGCATTTGAGCAAGTTTCATACGAATATATCGATGTCGGAACAGAACTTGGCGCTCTCGTGGAGCATTTTCAGTTCATCAGCGCTGAACCGTTTGCGGCGGGTTCGTATGGGCAAGTGTACCGAGCGACGCTTCGTGACGGACAGGACGTTGTCATAAAGATATTGCGTCCGTCGCTAAAGAAGACGCTGAAGGCTGATTTGCGGCTGCTTCGTCTCATTGGCCGAGTTTCGAGTTGGTTTATGCAAAGCTCCATGGTTGATTTTTATACAATGGCTCGCGAATTCAGCCGTGCGACTTGGGCTGAAACAAATTATCGGCTTGAGGCGCAAAGCGGCGAGCGCATCCGAGCGTACTATGAACGCTACGGAACGCTCGTTATACCGCGTTCATATATGGAGCTGACGACCAGAACTGCCCTTGTACAAGAGTATGTGGGAGGTGTTTCGATCAGCGCGCTTGAACAAAAACAGTCGGAGGGTTTTCGTATAGACGATATGGTTCGTGCGTCCGTAGGCTCTGATGTGTGGACGCAGCTCCAGACTATGGGTACGGAAATGCTCTTGGCGACTGTTTATGCTGACTATCTCATGATTGATCCGCACCCAGGTAACGTACGGCTTTTGCCTGACAACAAAGTAGCGCTGCTCGATTTTGGTTTGACAGCACGGGCGCCAACCAATCGAAGCGCTTTTGCAGAGCTTATCCATGAAATGAGGATGCTCTATGAAGATAATTTTCGTGCGGGCAGTTTTGCGGTGGCGATGTTGGCGTATTTCGACACGGAGTTGCACGATGCCTTGGAGCACATTGCCCAAGAAAAAAGCGATGATTATGCGGTTTCACTGAGTGGATTTATAGATCGCTTTGTATCAAGCCAGACACGGCAGGTACAACTGCAGAGCTATCTTTCCGACAAGCAGCTGTTCCAGGTTTTCACTCAGGTGCTGAATCAGGGCAACAAACTCGGTATTCGGATAAGCGAGGAGAATGCGTTTCTGCAACGTTCTATGTCCATGTTTCTTTCGGTTATTCGTTCTATTAGCGACGCCCATGTCGAGGATGTGTATGCGCCAATCATCCGACATTGCCTTACAAAGGTAGATGACGAAATTCGGACGAGAGGGATTACGCAGTCATCGACTCATCGCGAAATAAGCCCAGAACGAGCCTTTGAAGTGGCCGCGAACTGGCTTGCCGCCATTGCCGAGCGCGATCGCAAAATGTACCAGTTTATTACCACGAGGAGATACGCATGAGCAAAATGACTAATGACTCCCAACTTGTGCGGGGTGGTTTGGGGTGTAATGGAGGTAGTGCATGAATGACAATTCACTGAGAGAATGGGTGATCCAGTTACGGTATCCTTACACGGCTGGTGTTATAGCTGTGATGTGGCTGGGTACGGCGGTGTTGGCGATTATTCGACCAGAGGCACCGCTTGAAGCCCTCATCGCCTTCGTCGCGGTGGCCACGGTCATTGTTGCGCTCGTCGGTTTCTCTGGCGGTCGGCGGTAGTTTTTGTCTCAGTTGTCACTGATTGCGCGAGGTACGCACCGCGTGCCTACTCAAGCTCTGTTACGCCTATGTCTTCAGCCCATATTTCTGCTCGTTCATTTTTCATTTTGTTCATAAGCTCTATGCATTCTGAATCATCGGCAACTATAACTTCCACGCCATTTTCAGATAACCATTTTTCAGATGCTTCGAATGAACGATTTTCTCCTACCACGACTCTTGGAATACCATATAAAATGATTGCACCAGCGCACATAGTACAAGGAGATAACGTAGTATATAGCGTGCATGATCTATATACGCTTGCTTTAAGTCTGCCTGCGTTTTCAAGACAGTCAGTTTCACCGTGTCTTATAGCGCTTCCCATCTGTATTCTACGATTACGACCTGTAGCAAGAATCTTAGACTCTCCTTTTTCAGGAAAATATACTAAAGCAGCGCCTATTGGTACGCCGCCTTCGTCCCAGCCAATACGGGCTTCGTTTATGGCTAAGTCAAGAAATTTTTTATCATTATCTGTCATTATCACATCCTGTGCTTTCTAATATCCTACGTATAATGAATTATAAATTTTAAATAATTAATTATCAAAAATACATAAATACTCTATCTTGGTATAAATCTTTTCGCACAAAACACGAACTTCGATATAAACCCCAGTCATACATTCAGCAGCGCACTTTAAAGGGCGGTGCTGGAAATCGTATCAGGTCGCCCTAGACCGGGGCATCGTCATATAGGCAAATCCGAGCAGCCCACCCCGACAGCCAACCCGCAGACCAGCTCCATCCATAAGCCAACCAGGCCGCATCTTGGTTATTTCGTCTGAATATCGCGGCGAGAAAAGAAGGCTAGCCCCGTCAGATGAAGCGCTGCCGCCACGGCCAGCAGAGCAAGTAGCGGCGCCAATTCAAACGCCTCCGCCGGCATGGCCGGCAAGTGTGCAAACGGCGAAAGATCAAAGACCCACTGCGGCAAGTCAAGCAAGACGCCCAGCTGCTGCACGACGAAACAACCCGCAAAAGCTCCCCAAGCTACCGGCACCGCCAAGTTAGGCAGCAGTCCGAACAACAGCATCACAAAACCCATAAACGCGAATATCGCCGCCGACTGGGTGAAAACCGCCGCAAAAACATCCCACAGCTCGCTCCACGCCGTACCAGTGCTAACAACGTACGTCACACCCATGCTCAACGCCGTCAGAAGGGTCAGCAGCAAGACCCCTAGCGCAACAAAACCTACGTGGCTTAGCACCCAACGCCGACGACTCACGCCCGTAGCAAGTAGCGGCTCAAGATGACCAGCCGATTCCTCTGCGCGCATGCGCAACATCGACTGCACTGCGTAGCCAGTTATGGTAATCGTCATAAATGCGATCAACAGCCCCAAAAACGCCTCTGTCGGTTCATCCCCAAACTGCAGAAACACCTCACGAAGCTCCTCGTTATCCGTCAGGAAGCCCTGCAGTTCGTTAATCACCAGACCATAGGAAACACCCAGGATAAAGACAGCCACAGCCCAACCCCGTAGTACGCCGCCCTGCAAGCGCCGAGCCAAACCAAAGGCCGACGACAGACTAGCAGCAGCACGCGGCGCGCCATCTTTGGTTGGGAAAATACCCATGCCAACATCTCGCCGCGTCATCAACACTAGCGACACTGCCACTGCCGCAACTATAAGCGCCGCGAATAAACCAAAGACCCATAGTCGCTGCTGCGTAAACGGATACAACTGCTGCCCCCAGCCGAGCGGCGACAGCCACGACGGGAACGAACTCTGTACACCTGTGCCGCCGTTTACTAACCGCCCAGTACTATCGCCGAGCCACGCCAGCGAGTGCCGCAAAAGTAATACCCGTCAGCGCAAACGCCGCGCCGGTATATACAGACCCCGCCGTATCTAGGTCGCCGGCCATCAAAATAGCCGCTGCTAGCGCTCCAAATACGACATTAGCTATGACCGCCAAACCAAGAGCAGCCGCCAGAGGTGCATGCTTACTAATAACCGTCGATCCAATTAGCTCGCCCCTGCCAGTTTCCTCGTCTTGCCTCGTGTGGCGAACCACTAGCAGCGTACTCATAAAGACAACTGCCAACGCCGTAAACAGATAGCCCTCGTTTAGTACGATGGCGCCTATTGATGGCCCGTCTATCGGCCCAGCAAAAACACGCCCAACCACGCTTGGCGCAGCTGCTGCCGCATACTGCATTTCCTGCTGCGGGCTTCCGCCATACACATCTACAACCGAAACTACCGTGGAATACAGCAACCCGGCAATTACCAACAGCACAACCGGTAGCTTGATACGGTCAATTCGCGCATAGAGACGCAGCAGACGCAAAAAACCGGTCAGCGCGTGCATGTACTACCCCTTCGCGTCCGACTTAGTATCATAGTGCGCCAAAAACAGCTCCTCTAACGAGGGCGGATGAGACGTAAGCGCCTGAACACCCAAGGTGGTCAACTCCGCCAAAACACCATCAAGCGCCTCGGCATCAACCTCAAAACTAATACCATGCTCATCCCTGCTAATCACCTGATTATGAACACCCTCGGTTGTTAATATTTCAGCCGGTTTGGTCGTCCGCACGTTCACCGTGGTGCGGCGTAGGTACCGCAGGTCAGCTAACGTACCCGACTGTACGGTTTTGCCTTCGCGAATAATAGTCAGACGATCGCACAAGGCCTCTACCTCAGCCAAAATATGGCTAGATAGCAGGATGGTTTTGTGACGTCGCTTGAGATCCACAACACAGTCTTGGAAGGCCGCCTCCATGAGCGGGTCTAGGCCGCTCGTGGGCTCGTCCAGAATATACAGCTCCACATCTGATGCCAATGCCGCAATAAGCGCTACTTTCTGGCGATTTCCCTTAGAGTACGTACTAAACTTCTTGGCGGGATCAAGCTGGAAGCGATGTATTAGTTCGGCGCGGCGCTTTTCATCTAGCCCGCCCCGCAGCCTACCCAGCAAGTCAATTGACTCACCGCCCGTTAAGTTTGGCCACAGACTAACGTCGCCAGGCACATAGGCCAGACGTTTATGCAACGCAACAGCATCACTCCAAGGGTCTGCGCCCAGCAGGGTCGCACTACCTGCCGTCTTATGCAATAGCCCTAACAGTATACGTATGGTCGTCGATTTTCCCGATCCATTCGGCCCCAAGAAACCGTGCACCTCGCCCGGCGCAACCTGTAAATCCAACTGATTAAGCGCCCTAAACTTACCAAAGTCTTTTACCAGACCGCGAGTCTCTATAACATACTGCTTGGTACTCATATAACACGAGTATGACAGATAACAAACGCCCAGTCTAGACAAAGCACTAGCCTTAATTGGCACACATTACGAGCCGCACGCCCGAGGCACGAACCAGACGGCCCGCCAGCCTACTCCCACTCTATAGTGCCAGGCGGTTTGCTGGTTATGTCGTAAACGACACGGTTTATACCGCGAACCTCGCTAACAATACGGCTAGATATACCCGCTAAAAGATCGTGCGGCAGACGAGCCCAATCGGCGGTCATGCCATCACTACTGCTCACCGCGCGCACTGCGCACACCTGCTCGTACGTGCGGCCGTCGCCCATAACGCCTACCGAGTTGATAGGAAGCAACACCGCAAAGAACTGCCACACATCCGGACGAACAGCGTGATTATCTATTTCTTCTCGAACAATGGCGTCGGCGCGCTGCAATAACGCAACCCGCTCTGGAGTAACATCGCCAATAATTCGAATAGCCAAACCAGGCCCAGGAAACGGTTGGCGCTGCACAATTACGTCCGGCAGGCCAAGCGCCGTACCCAGCTCGCGAACCTCGTCCTTGAACAGCTCGCGGAGCGGCTCGACCAGTTGCAAGTGCATCTTCTCTGGAAGCCCGCCGACATTGTGATGAGATTTTATGGTGACGCTAGGGCCATTTACCGACACACTTTCAATAACATCCGGGTATAACGTCCCCTGTACCAAAAACTTCGCGCCGCCCAGCTTGTTGGCCTCTGCTTGAAACAGGTCTATAAACAGCCCGCCGATGATTTTGCGCTTTTGTTCTGGATCGTTAATGCCCGCCAGTTTTTGGTAAAAGGTTTTGGCGGCACGGATTGGTTTTACGTTCAGGCCAATTTTGCTGTATTCCGCCAGAACAGAGTCGTACTCGTCTTGCCGCAGCAAGCCAGTATCGACGAATATACACGTTTGCTGCGCGCCGACGGCTCTGTCCACGAGCGTTGCAGCCACCGAACTATCAACCCCGCCGGACAATGCGCAGACCACGTTTGCGTCACCAACCTGTTGGCGGATAGACTCGACCGACTGGTCTATGATAGAGCCAGCCGACCAGTCGCGGCGGAAGCCACAGAGTTCAAAAAACCGCCCCAAAACCAGTTTGCCCTGCTGGCTATGCGCAACTTCTGGGTGAAACTGCAGGCCAAACAGGCCGAGGGCAGCGTCCTCTATGGCGCAAATGATGCCGTCGCTTTCTGCCGTGACCGCGAAACCCTCCGGCGCTTTAGCAACATAATCGCCGTGACTCATCCAGACCGTCGAGTCGTCAACCTCCGTCGGCAAGAGCGTGCTATCTGCCTGAAGCCGTATGGTAGCCTCGCCATATTCACGGGTAGCGCCTGGCTCGACCACGCCGCCAAGGTTGCGCGCCAACAACTGCATACCATAGCAGATGCCCAGTATGGGTACTTGCTGTTCGAACAGTTCTGGATTTAGAGTAGGTGCGTCTTTTTCGTAAACACTATTTGGTCCGCCAGAAAGAATAATCCCCTTCGGCGCGTACGCCTGAATGTCTGCAAGGCTCGCGCGAAACGGCAGGATAACACTATAGACACCAAGCTCGCGCGCCTTGCGAGCGATGAGCTGTGTGTACTGGCTACCGTAATCGAGAATGACTAATGTTTCTTGCGGAATTGGTTGTTTGGTCACGAGCTTGTCCTTTCTGCGGTGAGCGCTGTCTGTAGAGTATGTGGGTTTGCGGTGCCAATTTTGCAATACTGCAACGCGGCAGCGCAGCTATGGTTATCAGGAGCTTCCATATGCCTACTGGTAGTTTCCGCCGTTATCCGTCACGAACAGATCATGCGGAAAACTTTCGGTCAAAGACGACTGCGTAATTTGCGTAAACACAGCCTTTTCCCAGAGCTCAGGTATGGTTTTTGCGCCGACGTAGTACATACCGCTGAGCATGCCGCCTATCCACTGATCAATCAGCTGTTTTACGGAACCGCTGCACGGAACTAGTCCTTCGACGCCTTCGGCAACGAGCGCATCGCCAGTGTAGTTTTTGCCATGGAACTCATCTTCGCTGCTGATTTCCATGCCTTTTTTCATGGCGCCGAGCGATCCCATGCCGCGGTAGGTTTTGAATGAATATTCGTCGGAGCCGTCGAGAATACTGCGAAAACGAGACGGTACTTGGTCGGCTTTGTAGGTGATTACTTCGCCCGGCGCTTCCCGGGTGGCGGCGAACATGCGGCCCATCATGACCGTGCTCGCTCCGGCGGCGAGGGCTTTTAGCGCGTCGCCTGAGTTGATCAGTCCGCCGTCGGCTACGATTGGCACGCCAGCCTTGTGCGCAATGTCTTTTACTTCAAGAATGGCGCTCAGCTGCGGGACGCCCATACCAGAAACGATACGCGTTGAACAGATGGCGCCTGGACCCATACCGAGCCGGAGCGAATCTGCGCCAGCGTCAATGAGCGCTTGCGCGCCGTCTGCTGTCGCGATATTGCCTGCCATGACCTCTATGTCGAACCGCTGTTTTATGTCCTTGACTGCGCTGATTACCTTTTTTGCATAGCCGTGCGCGGAGTCTACGAGTATGAAATCAACTCCAGCGGCTACCAGCGCTTCAACGCGCGTTTCGTAGCCTGGATTGCTTCCGACGGCCGCGCCAACGATTTTTCCGGCCTTTTTCACGGAGGTGACTTCTGCGGCTTGCTGCTCGACAGTGAGGTTGCGGTGAATGATGCCAACACCGCCCTGTTCTGCCAGCGCGATCGCCAACCGTGCTTCCGTAACCGTGTCCATCGGCGCAGACACAAACGGACCAGCGAGCGCCAGTTTTTTCGTTAGGTTTGTTTGTAGGTTAATTTCGGAGCGGTCAAACCCCGAGTACCCCGGACGAAGGAGTACGTCGTTAAATGTGAGTGAAAGAGAAAATTTTTCCATGTCTTATTCTACCGCGCTCGCCCAAAAAAGCAAAGTAAATGTATGGTGCGGTAGATTGCGCGGTGTGGCGCGCAGCTGCGCCAAAAGGTATGTAACCATTTGGCTTACGTGTGAGAAATGTTACAAAAAAGTTGCGAGGAGTGTTTACACACGGGGGTCGTTGTTGATACAATCTACGCAGTAATGGCGGACACGACTGCTACCACGCCTGGCTCGGACAAGGCGCACTCTAAGGGTGCGACTGCTGCTGTGTTGCTTGACATGGCGGATACGACCTGGCGAATGTTCGTGCCGACCATTGGCTTACTGCTGCTTGGGCGGCATTATGATGTGCGTTTCGGTACGAAGCCATGGTTCATGCTTATTGGCGTGGCAGTTGGTGCGCTGCTCGCCGCGCTGCTCATCAAACGACAAGTAGATCGAGGAGGTGCCAGTAAATGACACCTCATTTTTTTGCTTCGGGCGACCTGAATATAGTACTGCCAACTGAAGCAATCTTTCATATTGGTTCTTTCCCTATTACAAACGCAATGCTGCTCGGCGGCTTGAGTGTGGCTGCACTGCTCGCAATGTTTTTCTACACAGCGAACATGGTAAAACAAGGCCGCACAAACCGGTTTGTCGGTCTTGTGCAGTGGGCATTTGAAGGCATGTACAAAGCAGTCTACGACATTGTGCCAGACCGTCAGATGGCAAAAAGTATTGCGCCGCTTGCGCTGAGCATATTTTTTACCGTGTTGCTTTCATACTGGGCAGATATATTGCCTGGCGTTGGGCATTCGCTGAGTTGGCACGGCGGCGAGCTGCTGCGCTCTTTGCCGACAGACCTCAACTTTACCATTGCGCTGGCTATCATTAGTATGACCGCTGTGCAGTATTACGCTATCAAACAGCATGGGTTTTTTGGTAATGCGGGCCGCTATCTGGTAAACCCTCTGAAAAATCCAATCGGCGCGTTTGAAGGTTTTCTTGAGCTGATTGGCGAGTTTTCGCGTTTGATTGCGCTTAGCTTGCGCTTGTTCGGTAATGCATTTGCTGGTGCGGCGCTGCTTGCTATTGTGGCTGGGCTGGCTTCGTATGCGGCTTCGGTTGTTTTGCCGTTTTTCATGGCCTTTGAGCTTTTCATCGGCTTTATTCAGGCGTACGTGTTTTATGTACTGACTTTGATATTTGCCAGCCTTGCTACCGCGAGCCACGGCGGCTCCCACGACTCAGCTCATGACACTGCTAAAACCAAGGAGGTTGCCGCGGCATAAATGAGATATATCCGGTGTCATTCTGAGCGAAGCCGAAGGATCTTTCGCGACAAAACAGAGAAAGATTTATCCGCTTCGGTCGAAATGACAGAAACAAGTATTACATCAAGCAACTAAATAAGGAGAAATAATCAATGGAAAACATCGCATTTGCACTCGCTTACGCGCTACCGGCACTTGGTGCTGCTATGGGTGTAGGTTTGATCGGTAAGGGCGCGCTTGGTGCGGCTGGCCGCAACCCAGAAAAAATTGGCGAACTGCGTACGCTCATGATTACGGCGATCGTGTTTGCTGATTCGCTGGCTATTATCGGTATTATTGTGGGCTTTCTTGCCAAGGGCTAATGGGGCGCCGCGTATAGGACGTTTGACATTAGGAAATAACAAGTGATACACAGAATATTTACACAATTTGCGAGCGAGACGGCTCATGCCGAAGAAGCGGCGGGACCTATTCAGGCGCTCGGTATAGACGGAAAGCTGCTGGTTTTTCAAATCATCGCCTTTACGCTGCTGACGTGGCTGCTCAGTAAATACGTATTTCCCGTGCTCATGAAAGCAGTTGATGAACGCCAAAAGCGCATAGACGAAGGTAATGCCGCTGCGGCTGAAGCTGCGAAGCAAGCTGCCGAGGCAGAGACAAAGATTGCTGGTATGCTCAAGAAAGCACGAAGCGAAGCGAGCGATATCGTCGCCACGGCCAAGGAAGAGGCGGCTGGCCTGATCGCAAAAAGCGAAGAAAAATCAAAGGTGCAGGCGGAGCGTATCGTGGCGCAGGCACATGAGGCTGTCGAAAAAGACGTGCTGGCGGCAAAAAAGGCGCTGCACAACGAAACAGTTGAGCTGGTCGCGCAGGCTACAGAGAAAGTTGTCGGCAAAACCGTTACTGAGCAGGTCGACAAAACGCTTATCGGCGAATCGCTCAAAGAGGTACAGCGATGAGCGGCAAGCCTCAGACAGTGGGCATGAAAGCAACTGCGTCGCACCAGGCGCGGCGCACGACGCACGGTGCATGCTTTTTGATAACTTGGAAACGGAGCTTCTGCTGATGGCTAGTAAACTTTCACGGCGGAAAATTGCGGAGTATGTAGCCGCGCGCGTCGTTGACGGTAAGATTCCTGAGACTGTTATGCAAGAACTTGCGGCGTATTTGGTGGAGTCTCGCCGTACGCGCGAAGCAGGCTTATTTGCGCGCGCTATCGAAGAAGCCTTGCTCGAAAACGGCGTTGCTGTGGTGACGGTGACAGCTGCTCGTCCGCTTGATGGCGAATTGCGAAGCGCCATTTCTGACCATATTTCGGCTACGGAAGTGCATTTACGCGAAGTAGTTGATCCAAGCGTGCTCGGCGGAGTACGTTTGCAGACAGCCGATGCGGCCTACGATGGCACAATAGTACATAAGTTACATGGCCTTGCGGCCGCGAAAGTGTAGAAAGGAAAGCGACAGATATGCCAGATATTGCAGTCAGCGACATATCAAAGGGGCTTCGCGACGCGATTGCGCAGCTCGACAGTGGTGAAAACATGGAATCAACCGGCGTGGTGACACGCGTGGGCGATGGCGTGGCGTGGGTGCATGGTTTGCGCAGTGCAGGCTTTGCCGAAGTGCTTGAGATTCAGACAAAGCGCGGTGTTATCGAAGCATTTGCGCTAAACCTCATGGAAGACGAAATTGGCGCTGTTTTGCTCGGTGACGACAAAGACGTTGTAGCGGGCGATGCTGTCAAACTCAAAGGCACGGTGCTGGAAGTACCGGTTGGGCCAGAAATGCTTGGCCGCGTGGTTGATCCGCTCGGCCGGCCGCTAGATGGCGGCGCGCCTATCAAGACAAAAGAAACCGGTCTCGTAGAGCGGCCAGCGGTTGGGGTGATGGGTCGTAAGGGTGTGCACGAACCGCTCATGACGGGGATTATGTCTATTGACGCCATGTTCCCGATTGGCCGCGGCCAGCGCGAGCTCATCATCGGCGATCGTCAGACGGGTAAAACAGCCATCACGCTCGATACGATGATCAACCAAGGCCGCCAAAAAACCGGCGTTGTAAACATATACGTGGCAGTTGGACAGAAGCTGTCCAAGGTTGCTCGCTTGGTCGAACGCCTGAAGCAAGAGGGCGTTATGGATCAGACCATTGTCATTGCAACCGGACCGAGCGATCCGGCTTCCCTGCTCTATCTTGCGCCTTACGCTGGTGCGGCCATGGGCGAGTGGTTCCGCGACAACGCCAAGCACGCGCTCATCATTTACGATGACCTCACGAAGCACGCGGTGGCATACCGCCAAATGTCTTTGCTGCTGCGTCGTCCGCCCGGACGCGAAGCGTTCCCTGGCGATGTGTTTTACTTGCATTCGCGCTTGCTGGAGCGCGCGGCGAAGCTGAGCGACGATTTGGGTGCCGGTTCGCTGACCGCCCTACCTATCATCGAAACGCAAGCTGGCGACATTAGCGCATATATTCCGACGAACGTTATTTCTATTACCGACGGACAGATCTTTATGGAGACAGATTTGTTCTATCAAGGTATTCGTCCGGCGATTTCAGCTGGTCTTTCAGTGTCGCGCGTGGGCGGTGCTGCTCAGACAAAAGCGGTCAAATCAGTCGCTGGCGGCTTGAAACTCGGTCTAAGCCAGTTCCGCGAGCTTGCTGCGTTTGCGCAGTTTGGTTCTGATCTTGACGACGCGACCAAAAAGCAGATTGAACGCGGCCAGCGTCTCACGGAGCTACTCAAACAGCCGCAGTACAGTCCGCTGAGTATTTGGGAACAAGTTGCTTCTATTTTTGCTGTCAACGAAGGCTATTTCGATACAGTACCTCGCGAGAAAATCAAAGACGCTCAGGCTGCTCTGCTCGCCAAACTTGCCACAGAGCACAAAAAAGAAATGGCCGAACTCAACAAAGGCGACCAAAAGGTCGAAGCCGATAACGCGACTGGCAAACTTTTGGCAAAAGTCGCTAAAGCCGCCGCGAAAGGATTTGAAAACTAGGGTTATGAGTCAGTTGTTGCTTGCGCGCGATGTCGATTATGTCCCAGCTGCGGTGTTCAAAAACCTTGCTGGCGCATCTGTCGAGGCTCGCAAAATCATATCTGATTTGGTCGGTGCAACGGAGGAGCATATATTGCCTGTGACCTGTGATTTCTTACGAAAAAGGAGTTTCTGCTAATGGCTTCGACGCGGCAACTCAAGGGGCGGATTCGCTCGGTAAAGAGTACAAAGCAGATTACCAAGGCTATGCAGATGGTGGCGGCTAGCAAAATGCGCCGGGCGCAAGACGCAACGAAGGCTTCCGCGCCGTATGCACGTGTGGCAAACGAAATTTTAACGCACTTGGCGAGCCAAGGCACGACGAACGACCACCCGCTCTTTACTGAGCGGACTGTGCGCACTCGCCTGTTCATTGTTGTGACGAGCGATAAAGGCTTGGCGGGCGCGTATAACGCCAATGTCCTGAAGACATATTTGGCGGAATTGCGCGCCGACGAGACGAAGAAACGGGCGAATCACACGATAGCCGTTGGCCGCAAGGCATCGCAGTTTACGGCTCGGTTGAAAAACGTGTCGCTGCTCGGTTCGTATGACAATTTGTCTGATCAGCCGTCTGGCGCCGAGATTTCGGCTATCATCAGCCAAGCTTACGATGCGTTTATGAGTGGCGAAGTGGACGCCGTAGACTTGATATACACTGAGTTTGTGAGCAGCATGACGCAAACGCCGCGCATACACCGCATACTGCCGGCCGGCTGGACGCCTACCGAAGTTCGTGAATCTATCCGCGACGCTGTGTATGAACCGAGTCCGGAGGTAGTGCTGGAAAGCGTTGTTCGCCGTCTCGTCGAGTCGCAGCTGTATCAGGCGCTCCTCGATGCGCGCGCGAGCGAACATAGCATGCGCATGTTGGCCATGAAAAACGCTACCGACAACGCAAATGCCTTGACCGAAGATCTTACGCTCGCAATGAATAAGGCTCGTCAGGCGGCAATTACTCAGGAGCTGGCGGAGATAAGCGGCGGCGCGGAGGCTATGAAGTAGCATTGCTACGGTAGAAATGAGGTATGGACGCATGAAGCATGAAAATACAGCAAACGTCTTTCTACTGAAACTGCGAAACCAGTTGCTCATAGCTCGCAACGCCAACTACGCAGCCGCCGGAGCATGTGCTGGATGTGCGCAGCAATCTACTACCGTCTTGTCTTTGTTCATTGGGCTTATTCGTTCTTCGAAAGATAAGGATAAAACATGAAGCAGAGGGCACTATTTATCATTCGTCATACATCATTCATACGCAAAGGAGAGAACTAATGGCAGAAAATACACAAGGTAAAGTTATCCAGGTTGTTGGCGTGGTCGTCGACGTAGAGTTTGCGGGTAAGGATTTACCAAATATTTATGACGCGCTAGAAGTAAAGCGCGGCGACGAAACGTTGACGCTTGAAGTTGCGCAGCACCTCGACGAGCACACGGTGCGAGCGGTTTCTATGCAAAGTACCGATGGCTTGAAGCGCGGCGAGAAAGTCGCAGCAACTGGCGCGCCAATATCGGTACCAGTTGGCGACGAAACGCAGGGGCGGATGTTTAACGTTGTCGGCGACCCAATAGACAGTCTTCCGGCGCCGAAAGGAAAACGCTCGCCAATTCACCGCGATCCACCTGCTTTGGATGAGCAGAGCAACAAAACGGAAATTTTGGAAACTGGCATCAAGGTGATCGACCTCATCGCGCCGATCGCAAAAGGCGGTAAGGTTGGCTTGTTTGGCGGCGCGGGCGTGGGCAAAACCGTGCTTATTCAGGAGCTCATAAACAACATTGCGAAGTTCCATAGCGGCAACTCGGTTTTTGCTGGCGTAGGTGAGCGCACTCGCGAGGGCAACGACCTCTACCATGAAATGAAAGATGCCGGCGTGCTTGATAAAACGAGCATGGTGTTTGGTCAGATGAACGAACCGCCTGGGGCGCGTTTGCGCGTGGCGCTCTCTGGTTTGACGATGGCGGAAAGTTTCCGCGACCAAGGAAAAGACGTGCTGCTCTTTGTGGATAACATTTTCCGTTTTACGCAGGCGGGCGGCGAAGTTTCTGCCCTGCTCGGTCGTTTGCCTTCAGCGGTGGGCTACCAGCCAAACTTGCAGCAGGAAATGGGCGCACTCCAAGAGCGCATTACCTCGACGAAAAAAGGCTCTATTACCTCTATTCAGGCTGTCTATGTGCCAGCAGACGACTTAACTGACCCAGCTCCGGCAACAACATTTGCCCACCTTGACAGTACTATCGTGCTGAACCGCGGTCTTACGGAAATCGGTATTTACCCTGCTGTTGACCCGCTGGACTCCAGTTCGACCATTCTTGATCCGGAAGTTGTGGGACAAGAACACTATGAGGTTGCTCGCGAAGTGCAGCGCGTACTGCAGCAGTACAAAGAGCTGCAGGACATCATTGCCATTCTTGGTATGGAAGAGCTGTCAGATGACCAGAAGCAAATCGTTAATCGGGCGCGCCGCCTCCAGCGCTTTATGGCGCAACCGTTCTTCGTGGCGGAGAAGTTTACCGGAAACGCTGGAGCTTTCATCAAGGTTGAAGACACGGTGCGCGACTGCCGCGATATTCTCTCTGGTAAATACGACAGCAAACCAGAGGGTTGGTTCTATATGGCGAACGGTCCGCTGAGCAGTAAGAAGGATTAAAATAGCGTGAAATTACGACTTGTAACTCTCTCTGGCACGAAGCTCAACGAAGACGTCTATGAGGTTATGTTGCCGACTGCCGACGGCGAAATTGCAGTTTTCCCTGATCATGAACCGCTGGTAGCGGTCGCTGTTCCAGGAGTGATTTCGGTGCGGCGCAAGCAGACCGATAGCGATGACCTGCTCGAAGTATATGCCGTGACTGGCGGCGTTATAGAAATAGACGGTGCGGTCGTGAACGTGCTGGTCGATGACGCCGATCATAGTTCTGAGATTACTGAGGCTGAAGCGAAAGAAGCGCTGGAGCGGGCTATGAAGCTGCAGGCGTCTGCTTCGAGCCAGATTGAGCTGGAGAAAGCTCATCAGCTTGTCGATCGTCACGCAGTTCGCCTGAAAGTAGCCGGTCTCCGCCGCCATAAACGCCATAAAAATATATAAATTAAGAAGGATTTACTAATGTCTGACGAAGCGTTTCCAGCCAACAATACACCGGAAGGAGAACATATGCCTGAGGTGAATTTAGGTGACTCGGCCGAAGGCTTGATCCAACCTAATGACGATCAAGCTGCGCGTTTTCCTGAAATCAAGGGTAGGATACTTAGTGGAGATTTTCATGAACCGGTAGACAGCTCAATCGTGTCGGGTTGCATAGATGGACGTTGCGGTTCTAAGTCACCGCGCGCATCTTCGGCTGGTGGCACGATTTCTCTGATGGTGGCGCGTGATCTGACGCGCGACTATAAAGATGGTTTCAAGACGACTGCCGAGTTAATGCGAAAAACGATTGAGACTTTGGACGGCCGTGGTCATCCGATTGGCGATCATGTTGACGATCATGCTGAAGGCGAAAAAACTGGCTGTGGGGCGAACGATAATCTTGCAAGGATTTATCGGGTGATTGCTCAAAAAGGCGGCGCGATTCGTCAGTTAGCTCGCGAACTTGGTTTTGATGAGTTGGTTGACGATGATGAGGTCTGTGAGCGTATCGAGCAAGCGGCCGCTGATCGCTTTGCTTTTTCAGAACCAGTTGAGCTGATAGAAGCTATCAAAGAAACTCCAAAAGCGACAATTGAGACATTACATGGCGATCACAACGAAGCCGTGATAGTTGTCAATACTCGCCCAGGTACCACGCTTTATCACCAGTTGATGGCTGACGAACTGGGCGGTGAGGAGTTTGAGGCATTTGACGTCGACGCCTGGGCATTTGAGGATTCGGCTCGGGCTGTCGCCGACAATCCTGACGACGCTGCCGAAGTCAGCGCCAAAACAACTGCCCTACTCTACTACAATTTCGCTACCGCCCTCGCCCTCTGCGGCCCAAATATGCCGATTGTGGTGCTTCGTGAACCATGATTGCGGTGGCGACGCTCATGGTGTTAACAGATGGCAGTCAGCGGCTGGTGGTGCGTAGCAACGCCTAACCCTTTACAAACGGCGTATATCTCTGTAAGCTTTATACATCACAACTAAGTGGAGGAATAACAACTATGTTTCGTAAAAACAAGCTTGCGATGCTCGTGAGCGAATTTTTGGGTACTGGAGTGCTTGCGCTGGCAGTACTTGCAATGGGGAAGTTTCAGCTAGGCTTTCCGTATTTTGTTGCGGTGGTCGCCGGTCTAACGCTGGCGCTTTTGGTCGTTGCGCTGGCCGGTATTTCAGGATCGCTTTTCAACCCGGCTCTTACGGTTGGATTGTGGACTGTTCGTAAACTGCGTACATTGCAAGCTGTCAGCTATATCATTGCGCAATTTGCTGGCGCAGCTGCGGCGTGGTATCTTTTTGTCTATTTCACAGATATCGAAAACGCACAAAACAGAGGTATTTACGACGCAAAACTTCTTGTCGCCGAAACTCTCGGTACATTCGTCTTTGCCTTTTCAATCGCTGCGGCGATTTATCAGCGAGTAAGTCTTGGCCTGAAAGCCTTTATGTTTGGCGGCGGTTTGACAGCTGGCGCACTTCTTGCGTCGCTGGGGTCGGCTGGTGTGTTAAACCCAGCAGTCGCTTTCAGTGTCCACCAGTTTGGTTGGGGTACGTATGTGCTTGGTCCAGTACTTGGCGCGGTCGTTGGTTTCAACTTGTATAATTTGCTTTTTGTAGAAACTGAAATCGCGGAGGTCGAAGAAGCCAAGGCAGAGGCAAAAGCTGAAGCCAAAGTTGCAACTAAAGCCGAAACCAAAGCAGCAAGCGCTCGGGTAAAAACTGCAAAAACCGCAGCTCCGAAGCGAAGCTACAATCGGAAGACAACTACGCGTAAGGCTCCGGCCAAGCGCAAAACGACAACAAAAAAATAAGTTAGCGCAAAAAATAAAACAGCCGCTTGCGAGAGCGGCTGTTTTATTTGCGAGCGCATTACCTTTGCTGGAGCCTGAAAGAGCGGAGTGCGTAGCAGTTTAAGGGGATTCGTTTTTGCCGTCTTGTGCGAGTAGGCTGTCTTCGAAGGCAATTATGTCTTTTAGGGTGGTGCCGTAGCTGGATGTGTCTGGTATGTCTAGGTTCTGTACATGGCGCCATACGGCTCGAATAAGCTGCTTTGTGCGGTTTGTTTGCGTTTCGCTAAACGAGATGGTTTTTTGCTGAATATTTCCGTCGTTGTCGGGCTCGACAAACACCAGTCTTCCCTGCTCTACTCGATAGTTTTGAAAACTGTGCGAGCCCTCAACGAGCAGTTTATAAAAATAAAGCTGGAGTGTATAACGGTGGAGTTTTGCGGGGTCGCTTCCGAGCTGTCCAGTTTTGTAATCAACCACGGTGATTGTTTTTTCGGCTTTGTTTATTTCGAGTAAGTCGACTCTGCCGCCAATATGGGCTTCGCCGACAAACACGCCTTCGTCTTGGAATGATGTTTCGGCTTGATTGCCACGCGTAAAAGTTCCTGCTGGAGATGTCAGATAAGCTTGGAGCGATTGAGCGGCACGTTTGGTTTGAATGATGCGCTGTTCGTCGTTTAGCGCTTGGTTGTCAAGGTATCGAGCGGCGTGTTGTGCTGCTGCGGTATGCGAGGGGAGTTTTCCAGTCTTGTTGAGTTCATTTTGCAGCCATTGGAGTGTGCCGTGCATTGTGTTGCCAAAAATGATGTCGACGGTTGGTGCAGACGGAAAACGCAGCAAGCTGTCCAGAAAGAAGCTTTCTGGGCCGCCGTATTTGAGGTCGAGAAACCGAGTGAGTTGTGTTGGGCTGAGCTGATAGTATGCGAGACGCTCCCGCAGGAGTTCTGCGAGCGGAGCGTCGTGGCGGTAGTGGCGCTGCCGCCAGTTCATCGCGAGTGCTTCGATACTTGGCGGCTCGCTGTCGTCGTGTTTGACAGCTTGATACGGTTCGGGTACGACGCGAATGCGTTTTTTGTTGTTTTCGTCGGCGGCTTCGTCGAAATATTTGACTGGTTCGGTTTGTTTGCCGCTAAAGCTTTGTTCGTGGCTGGTGAGATGAAGTCCAAAACGCGCGCGGGTTATCGCCACATAAAGAAGCCGTAGCCGTTCGTCATCTGTGCTGCCGGCATGTCGAATGTATGCGAGGTTGGCGGGGAGTGTGAGTTTGTTGCCAATACCAGTTGCTCGACTGCCCCACACGCTGTTGTCGGCGGCAACGAGGAAAACATGGTCAAACTCAAGCCCTTTTGCCTTGAAGACGGTCATAAGTTGCACGGAATCGGCTGCTTGATTGTACGGACTGGTATTTACCATGGCCTGTTCGGCGGCTTCGTAGGCAGATACAAATGCGAGGAGGTCGGCAAGTTTGAGCTCCCTGCCCTCACCTTCTTGGTGCTCGCGCAGTTTTTCGCGTAGAACTGTCAGTTGCGAAACGGTTTCGTATAAGACGGTTTCGCCGTTTGCCTTGAGGCAATGTTCGCGCAAGGGGCTGCGTACGCTCGGTAGCTCGCGGTCGTGAGTTGCGACGTCTGTTGTGCCGATAAGTGCGTCGAGTATGTATTCGACCGATTCGGTTTCGACTTTGCCTGCCAGCGTGAGCATGAGCAGTGCGGCGTGTCGAAAGGCTGCACGGTTGAGAAGTAGTTCGCTCCACGGTTTTCGCTCTTCGCTCGTTTGCCAGGACGTTTGCCAAATATCGGCTGTTGAAAAGTTCCAAAAATCGTAGCTCAGTACTTCTGGCCAGAGGCTATCAGCAACAGCATGATTGCTTTCGTGGAGAGCAATGACAAGGCGGCTCATGGTGAGTAATTCGCGCACGACGGGCGCCTCAAGGATGTTTTCGCGTTTTTCGTATGCGACTGGAAGGCGCTGGCTTTGTAGATACGGCACCAGCGGTTCGAGTTGTTTGTGTTTTGGTGCAAGTACGGCGATGTGCGATGGTTTTGTTCCTGCCGCGACCAGTGCTGCGATTTCTGCGGCGATTGCAGTTCGTTCGGCTATGGCGCTGCGAAAGCTTCGCCGCTCAAGAGAAGCGGCTGGCAGTTTGGTGTTGCTAGAACGAATGTCTTTGGTGATGGTTGGAAAGTGATGGTCTAGGCGGGCAGAAATTTGCTGAGTTATGAGCTTTGCTGTTTCGAGTATGGCTGTGTGCGACCGGTAATTTTCTGTGAGCGATATGACATCGACATCACGGTACGCTCGGTAAAAGTCGAGCATGTTGCTATACTCTGCGCCCTGAAACGCGTAAATCGCTTGGTCGTCATCGCCAACGGCGAGAACGTTTGGCCGGCCTTCGTGCACGGGGTTGTCTGTCAGTAGCTGTACTAATTTGAACTGAGCAGCGTTGGTGTCCTGAAACTCGTCGAGCAGAATAAACTGGTACTGTTCCTGGATGGTGAAACGAAGTTCGTGGTGCTGTTCAAGTGCATCGATGGCGCGTAGTATCATGTCGTCGAAATCGTACAGACCCTTTTTTGCCAGGGCTTGCTGGTATGTTTCGAGCACTTCGGCAAGCGCGGCAATGCGCCTCGCTTCTAGCTCGCCGGCGAGTTTATAGCGGTTGTCGGCGTCTTTGGCGAGCCATCTGTTTTTCCAGGCGGTCAGTGCTTTTGTCGACTGGTCGTCGCAGGCTTTTTCGAGACTGGTTTCTAGTTCGTGTGCGGCAAGTTTGGCGTAGTGTTCGGTTTTTTGTTCGCGGATTGCTTCGGTCAATATTTCTCGGATACGTTGAAACACTGGTTCAGCTACGGCGAGCTTACCTGGCATGCGTGCGGCAAAAGGCGCAAGGGTTTCTGCGATGTCTGTTTGCGTCTGCGCAATGACGCGTCTGTTTTCTTTGGCGATTGCGCGCAGGTCGTCGGCGCTCAGAAGGCCGCGCTTTACTTCAGAAATGGTATTTATGAGATCGCCCAAATGGTGTCGGACTTGTTTTATGGGGCTTCGGTAGTCCGTTGCTTCGATGATATCTGCCAAAATCTGCCGTTTGCCGAGTTCGTCAACTGACCGTTCTAGGCGCAGTTCGGTAAAATACTCTGGAAACCGATTGATAATGGCGCTGCCGAAGCCGTGGTACGTGCTAATTTGCACATCATACGCTGCCTGGCCGATAAACTGCGTCAGCCGCTCGCGCATATTGCGCGCGCCGTTTTCGGTAAATGTGAGGCAAAGAATATTTTGCGGCAGCGCATCGGTGCTTTGCAACATGTGAGCCACGCGGGCGCTGAGCAGCTGGGTTTTTCCCGTGCCTGGTCCGGCTATGACGAGCACAGGACCATATATGTTATCGACTGCCGCTCGCTGAGCCGTGTTTAATCTCGCATATACTTCCTGAAACCGATTGTTGCTCATGCAGGTTATTATACGCGTAATCTGTCTGAAACGCTTCTCGCGCTATGGATTTACTGTTCGCTCGGAAAAGCTGGATAGCGGTATACTTGTTCGGTTATGCTGCTGCTCTCCCATGCCAAGCTGCTGCTTTGAGCTGTTCGTATACTGGCTTCGTTTTGGTTCTCTATAAACGCCCTGATGGTCGTAATTGGGCTAAGCGACTGGGTCGATATGGCTTCTGTAATGCGCGAAATCGCTTCGGTAGCGTAGCCTTTTCGCTGGTGTCGTGGGGCGATATGGTACATGAGCTCGGCCTCGTCAGGTAAAGGGCATCTACGTCCTGCGCGAAACAATGATATACCGCCTATAAAGCCAGCTTCTTCCTGTCCTATGAGACGTATCGTAAACTCACTCACGTGCGCTGCCAATTTAGTCAGGCGTCGGTGATACATAGTGTGCTGCCATGGGGCTACGCGTGTCTCGTACGACGAGGTATCTTCTAGGAACGCCCCGATCTGCGGTACTTCTAAGGGGGCGATAATGAGCCGCTCTGTTCTAAACATAGTTTATATTATACTACTACATAACAGCGTAAATACTTGCTATTTGTTTTAGTGGCTGCTGCAGATTGGGCATAGGTCTTCGCGGTCAGTGTCTGCGGTCCACTGGACGAGCGCGTTTCCGGTGGGTAGTAGTTCGGTGAACGCCTTGAGGTCGGCGGTTTTGCGCAACCACCAGCCGAGCGGGCCGCGCGCGTGGAAGTCGCCCCATAAAACCGATGCCCACTTCGGTCCGACGGTCGTAATGTAAACCGGTTCTTTTGCGCGGTAAGCAAGCTTTGGTCTGTTTTCGGACACACATACTAGATTATGTGCGACAAACTCGGCGTCGAACAGAGCTGTTTGAGCCATGCCGCTGTAAGGTGTTTCTGCATTGTCGCCGATGACGTATACATCTTTTTGTCCCTCAGCGCGCAAAAACTCATCGACGAGTACTTTCTTTCGTTCGCTCAGGCAAAATGGCGGCTCGGTATAAAAAGGGTTGTTAGCAACTCCAGCTGTCCATATGATGGTGTGGCTGCGGATAGGTTTGCCAGCAACGTGGAGTTCCTCGGCAGTTGCGCCGGTCACTTTTTTGTGCAGGTAAAGACGGACGCCGAGTTTGCGTAGGCGTTTTTCGACGCCGCGACCAACTGGCTTTGGTAGGCGCGGCAGAAGGTGCGGCATCATTTCGATGAGGTCAATATGTGCCTTGCGGTGCTGTGCGCCATGTTTTTCCATGATTTCGCGGAGATATGCCGTCAATGCGCCGGCCAGCTCTACACCCGTGGAGCCGCCGCCGACAATAACATAGTCGAGGTCTGGTTCGTGTTCGGCGATTAGCTGTGCGTGCAGATGTCGCTTCAGCTGCTCGACTTCGTGCAGGCTTCTGACGCCGTACGTATGCTTGGCGAGCCCCTCTATGCCAGAATAGTTGGTTACGGCGCCGAGTGCGAAGATGATTGTGTCGTATGATAGACTGCCCTCTTCGAGCTTCAACTGTTTCCATTTGGGGTCGAGTGCGGTTGCTTTTGCTATGATTATTTCCACCGGCTTGTCGGCGAATATTTCAGTGAGTGGTATAACGGATAATTCTTCGCTAACGCCAGTTGCGGTGCGATATAGCGCTGGATAGTACAAGAGATCCTCTCGCTCGGAAACGAGCGTTACCTGAAACTGAGGGTGTTTGGCAAGTTCGAGGGCCGCTCGTACGCCGCCAAATCCGCCGCCCACAACGACAATATGCTGCACTGAGCCAGTTTTTTTATGCGCCATGGCGGTTTGATTGTAGCAGTTTGCATAAGCGCTATGCAATTGTGCTGGGAAGTGTTCTTCTGAGGCTGGAGGTGCTCATTACGACCTGTGGTGGTGCGTTGTGTTGGTGATAATCGTGTTGTATGATGTTGATATGCAGCAGCGATCAATTGTTAAAGTGTTTCTCTTAAGCGTTGTCACACTCGGTATATACCGTTTATATTGGTTTGCCAAGACTCGCCAAGAAATGATGAACGTGAATGAAGACGTGCGTGTTCCGCATATCATATGGCTTATTGCCCCCATTGGCATGATGGCGCTGATAGTGCTTTTGTTCGTTGCGATGATTGTCGCCGCCGACGAACATGCGCTCTCGCCCGTGATTCAAGTTCTCGTTACGATGGTTTTCTTTATAGCCATGACTGTCCTGCCGTTTGTTTTGGCTATGTGGTTGTGGAAGTACAGTAAAGCGGTCGAGCTGGTGACTGGTGAAAAAATGACGTTTGCTATGGCGCTGCTCGTATTGCTGGCGGTACCGGACGGTATCGATATCTTGATCGTACAGGATACGTTCAATAAAATGGCTGCTCCTGAAGCGCAGCCCTCTGTTGCGACTGCTCCGGCTGGTCCGGTAAGTTCTGACCGCAGCCTATAGGCTGTTTGCGCTTGTTTGCGCTTGCAGTATATACTATTACCAGCAACTAAAAAGGAGATGCAAGCATGGAAAAACGTGATCTTATTGGATTATTTTTTCTGACGTTATTTACGCTAGGGTTTTATGGTATCTATTGGGAGGTAAAGACCAAGGGCGAAATGAACGCTCGCGGCGCAGATATTCCGACTGCGTGGCTGCTTCTCGTGCCAATCGTCAACTTATGGTGGTTATGGAAATATTCGGAAGGAGTCGAGCGAGTTACTGGCGGTAAAATGAGCGGGCTGGTTGCGTTTCTCCTTATCTTTGTGCTTGGAATTATCGGCATGCTTGTTATACAGGACGCTTTTAATAAGGCTGCTGATATGGAAGCTGCTGCGCAGGCTGCGCCTGCAGCACCTGTGGCGTCGGGAACGGATGCAACGCCACCGCAGCCGCCCGTTGCTACGACGTAGACCTGCTATTTGGCGCGTCAGAAGCTGTCTGTTTCGGGGAGCTTCTTTTTCGTGGATCACCTGTGCTAAGCTTAAGCGAGTATGAAAGACTTGAAGGAAAAGCTGCAACGCGATGGTTTTTCTGGCGAGCTGGATGATTCGCTGAGCACAAAAATGCTCTACAGCCATGACGCCAGTATGTTTGAGCTTGTGCCGCAGCTCGTTGTTCAGCCAAAACATAGCGCAGATGTGCAGCGGCTCGTGCGCTTTGTACGAGCGCACAAAAAGCAGCATCCGGATTTGTCTTTGACGGCGCGAGCGGCGGGCACCGACATGGCGGGAGGAGCTATCGGTGAGTCGATTGTGGTGGATTTTTCGAAACATTTTACAAAAATCGGTGCTATTTCTGGATTGTGCGGTACGGCGCAGTCCGGTGTGCTTTATCGTGATTTTGAGCGCGAGACTTTGAAAAAAGGCGTACTCATGCCGTCCTATCCGGCGAGCCGCGACATGTGCCAGCTTGGGGGTATTGTGGCAAATAACGCTGGCGGTGAAAAATCGCTCGAGTACGGCAAGGTCGAATCGTTTGTACAAGACATGAAAGTCGTATTTGCCGACGGAAACGAATACACCGTCAAGCCGCTCAGCGCCAAGCAGCTGCAGGCAAAAATCAAAAAGCGCAACTTTGAGGGCAAGCTCTACAAACGTATATATGAACTGTGCGAGGAGCACTATGACCTTATCAAGGAAGCCCGTCCGAAGGTTAGCAAAAATAGCATGGGTTATGGGCTGTGGAACGTCTGGGATCGAGACACTGGCGTGTTTGATTTGGGTCAGCTCATCGTTGGCTCGGGAGGCACGTTGGGGCTTATCACTGAAACGACGTTTCGTTTGGTACCGTATCGGCCGCATTCGGGTCTCCTGGTGTTGTTTTTGCGCGATATCGACGCGTTGGGCGAACTCATACCGAAGGTGCTACAGCACAAACCAGCGGCGCTTGAGGGTTTTGACGACCAGACACTTGCACTGTCTCTGCGATGTATGCCGACCTTTTACCAAAAGCTTGGGTTGAAAAAATTTGCACGGCTGCTGTGGAGTTTGGCACCGGATTGTCTTCGGTTTGTGCGCCGCAAACCAAAGCTGGTGCTCATGATCGAGTTCAGCGGCGAAAGCGAAGAGGAGGTGCGGGAAAAAGTTCGGGCGTTGCACCGCGAACTCAAGGACTACAGGGCGCGCTATGAAATAAACGGCTTCGAAGAAGACCCTACCGAAGGAAAAAGCGAAAAGTTTTGGCTAATACGCCGCTATAGTTTTCAAATAGTGCGTACCGCGGTAAAAGAAAAACAGGCTGCACCGTACATAGATGATTTTGTGGTGCCGCCCAAACATCTTGTGCGATTTTTGCCAGAGCTGCAGCAAATTCTCAGAAAATACAATCTTTTCGCGACTATTGCGGGGCACTTGGGTGACGGAAACTTTCACGTTATACCACTCATGAAGGTTGAAGATGATCATGAACGCGAAAAGATAGTGCCAAGCCAGCGTGAAATCAACAACTTGGTGCTGAAATACGAGGGTAGCTTGAGCGGCGAACATAATGATGGTCTGGTGCGCGGTCCGTGGCTTGAAGCACAGTTTGGTAAGGCGGTTTTTGGGCTTTTTACGGAAGTCAAACATATTTTTGATCCAGAAAACATCTTTAACCCGCACAAAAAAACCGACTCGGATTGGCACTACACATTTTCACATATTCGCGAGCATTTTTAGCCGCTTGTTTCAGGGATATCTGAATGAATGAAAGCATTGGCTGTGCGGTTTTTGGACGGTGGCGGCTGCTCGACGAACGTTCGCGCACGCTGCGGCGCGGGCTGTTTTGCGTTCGACGAAGACGAGCGTTTTCGTGTAAAATGATACGTACTTATGAAGAAGCGCTTGCGAGGTCGTTTCATAACGTTGGCGTGAGGCTCGAGGAAGGAGTGTGCCGTAGTATGACAGCACGAGATTTTCTGTGCATTACGAAGCCAGGGCTTGTGGGTAGCGGTGTTGCAACAACCGCTGGGGCGTTCTGTATGGGGTCGCCCGATATGTTCCGCTGGCTGGCATTTTTTGCCGTCGTGCTCGGAATGGCGGCGGTAGCAGCAGCATCTTGTGTGATAAGTAGTTATTTTTGTTGCGGGATAGATACGTCGAAGTCTCGTATAGTTTGGCGGCGTTCGCGTGTCATTCCTTTGCCTGTTGCTGCGTGGTATGCAACCGCACTGTATGCGGTGGGTTTTGTGCTACTTATCTGGCAAGTGAACATCTGGGCGGCGGTTCTCGGCGCGGTTGGTGCGCTGCTGTACACAATGGCGTATGGGTATGTGAAACGGCGTTCGCACTGGGGGACATTTGTGGGCGCGCTGTCGGGCGCAACGCTACCTTTGGCGGGGTATGTGGCGGCAACTGGGCAGTTCGACGCTGGAGCATGGTTGGTTTTTACTGCCATGTTTGCTTGGCAAATGCCGCATTTTTATGCCATCGGCATATTTCGTCGGGAGGAGTATCGGGCAGCTCATATTCCCGTACTACCGTCGGTACGCGGTTTGCCGCGGGTCGTATGGGAAATGCGAGCGTATGGGTTGCTCTTCGTCGTGACATGCTATTTACTTGCCCATCTCGGTTACGCTGGGTTCATGTTTGGTCTCGCGATGATAGCGCTCGGTCTCTACTGGTTACAGCCGATGTTTAGTCCCAGTTGGCGCGCTCAGACCGAAGATATTGCGCGCTTGGTTTTCCAGCGCTCTTTATGTGCGCTCGGCGGATTCAGCTTCTTTTTGACTATGTCGCACGTACTGCTCTAGCCACAAGCGGCGCCTTTCACTGCTTACGCCACAGCTGGCGCTGCTCGAGATTTTGCGGTGAAGTAACGAGTGCGTTTACAATAAGCAGTTTACTTGCCAGATTCTAGTACAATAGGCGTATGGTTCGTTTCGTCGACAAACAATGGTTACGTCTGGCTGCTTTGTTGCTGACTGGCGTCGTTGCCGTGGGGTTTGTTTGGAAAAATTGGGGCACGTTTATGCAAGGCGTCCAAATTATGCGCGAGCTACCAGCGACGTTCTTTTGGCTGGCTATTCCACTCGTTTTGCTGACGTTTATTCTGGCGGCCTGCGCCTATTTTTTCCTTGCGCTGCAGCCGGTAAAGCTGCGAGAACTTATATTCATTGAGCTGGCGGCGGCTTTTGCGACAAGGCTTGTGCCGTCGGGGATTGGCGGTATTGGCGTGCATGGTTTGTTTTTGCGTCGACGCAAGCATAGCTTGGCAGAGCTTACGGCTGTCGTGAGTACAAATAATGCACTCGGTATTGTCGTGCATATAGCGCTTCTGGTTCTTGCGCTGACCATGGGGAGTGCCGAACGTATTCAACTGCAGTGGCATGTCTCATATGGTTTGGGCTTGCTTGGGTTCGTTGTGCTGCTGGTTGCGTTGAGCGTCGTGAGACCAATTCGGGGGCGCTTACAATCGTTTGGACGCAATTTTTTGGCTAGCCTACAGAAATATACTCGGCATCCGCACAAGCTTCTCTATGCTGCGCTCGCGCTTGTTGCTCTGACACTGGTAAATCTCCTCACGCTTTATGTGGCAGCTTACAGTTTTGGGGTGTCGTTTGATATACCTTCCCTATTTCTCGTCTACACGGCTGGTGTGTTTGTCGGTGCGGCCGTACCAACGCCTGGAGGTTTGGCCGGCGTGGAAACTGGCTTAGCTGCTGGATTCGTTGCCTGCGGGGTTGCTGGTGCTACGGCGGTTGCGATTGCCCTTGCGTTTCGTCTGGTTGTCTACTGGCTGCCGATTGTGCCTGGTGCAGCTGTGCTGTACATTGCTCGTAAGCGGGGTATGCTGTAATCCTTTTTGTCTTTTGATGCTAACAAAAAGCACCCTCGATAAAACGAGGGTGCTTGACGTGGAAGTTTTGGTTGTTACTTCTTCCAGTTTTTGTAGGCGTCGTCGAGGATTTTGCCGGCGACTTCCCGACCGCCAAGACCAAACGCCAGCGAGAATGCCAGGACGATTCCTGCCACAATAACGGTGAGGTTATTGGTGATGAGCGTTAGGTCCATGCCAAGCTGAGCGGCAGCCAGCGGAAAACCGAACACCATGACAACAACGCGCGCTAGGTTTGCGAGTGTTTTGTGCGCCTTGACGCTTGCTTTTTGCGCGGATTGGTTCACGAGGTCATAGATGACATTGCTGGCGATGAACGTCAGTCCAGCGACAACAGCTGCAGCTAAGATATTTGGTACGAATGAAACTAGCGAATCAAATGTCTTAGTTAGTACCGCCAACCCGAGTACGTCGACTGCGGCACTCAAGAAGATGATCAAAACTGCCCATTTCGTAAACAGTGCGACGATGCTGTCGATGTCAATCGGCCGCGATCCGGTCTTGTCGAGAGCCATGCGAACTGGACGGCTGTTCTCTATCATGTCGACCACCTTGCCGACTAGCTTGCTGATAAGTCTCGCGACGAGCATACCGACGAGAACCAGTACCACTGCGATCAGTAGTTTTGGCACGAAGTGCACGGCGTCTTCAACCAAGTTTAGGTTTGCATCTTTTATTGTATCCCACACACCAATATTACTCATATTTTTCCCTCCTAGTGACTCTAGTGTAGCACATAACCGCTTGAGTTTTCCAAGTGTAAAAGACTCTTTTCGCAAAAGACTCAAAAGGCGATGCTTGATAACGGCAAAACAATTGCGATTGATGCGAGAAAATAATATGCGTTCGTTTGGAACGGTGCTTATGGTATAGTTAGGTTGAGTAATAACATAACTTGGGGAGTGATATGGGTAAAAACTCGCAAGTGCTACCAGAGGAAAAACAAACAGACGAGGCTGGCGGCGCTCCGCCGCAACAAGATACTGCAACAAATGAATCGCTCGTAACGCCAGATCAGCCAAGCGAAACGGCAGTGTCTGCCGAACAGTCAGATCCAGCCGTCACCGACGAGCCGAATGCCGAGCCAGAGCAGCCAAGCGAAGACGGCGTAGCAGAGACTACTCCAGGAGAAGCTATTGAGCCCGATTCGTCAGCTGCACCAGAGGTCGAGCCGGAAGCTGCACCAGAAGTCAAGCCAGAAGCTGAACCAGAAGCTGAACCAGAGGTTGAACCAGAAGTTGAACCAGAGGCCGAACCGGCAAGCGAACCGAAAGATGACTCGGGAGGCGACGTTGCTTCAACCGCAGCACCTCACGACGAAGCGCAGTCGGCTGCGACGCCTGCTGGTGTTGATATGCAACCGATTGCGGCAAAGAAATCTTGGCTATCCAAGAAGACGATGTCGCTGCTTGCGATCCTATGTGCAGTGCTGCTCGCTGCCGCCGCCCTGTTTTTGCTGACGCGTGATTCGGGGAACGATACCGCACAACCTTCGGCGAGCACAACGAAAAAAGAGTCGCGGGAGTCGCGCATAACGCTCGGCGCCGCCCTAACTTATGCCGAAGGAACGGTCGAGCACTCGTCTGGCGGTAGCTGGGAGAATGCTCAAGAGGGCGCTACGTTTGGCGAGGGCGATGAATTGCGTACTGGGCAAGATTCGCGGGCGATCATTACGCTTGACGATGGAAGCGCAATTCGCCTGAACCAAAATACAAAGGTTGTACTCGACACGCTTTTGACCGACTCTGTTGTTGTGACAAACGGCGAAGGAGCTGTTTATGCTCGGGTTGTCGCTTCAAAAAACCGTACTTTTGCTGTCAAGACGGCAGATATGTCATATACCGCTCTGGGGACGGCCTATTTGACGACGAACACCGCAGACAAAAAAGGCGTAGAGGTGTTTCATAGTCAGGTGAAAGCTGGTGAAACAGTGGTCAAGGAAGGTCAAGGACTATATGAGCTTTCTTCGAGCGAAGCGGTCAAAAAGGTTGTGTCGCTTGACCCAGAAAAGCTACGGCAGGACGCATTTGTGACCTGGAACAAGGCGCAAGACGAAAAGAGTGACGAGTTTAAAGAAAAACTGGGCTTTTTGAAAAATATAGACAAAGCTCCCGAACCTCAGCCCACTCCTGCTCAGCCGCCGCAACAGCCAGCCAATCCAGGTTCGTCTATTTCGGCAAGCGCGAGCGCAGTAGGCGACGGCATACAAGTCAACTGGAGTCTCAATAACGTCAGTGCGGACTATGCCTTCAAGGTTGTCTATTCGAAAACCGACACCACGCCGACATACGGCGAAAACTCGGCACGATACGTTGCAAAAGGTAACTATAGTACAAAACTCAGTCTGACTGATGGCAAAACCTGGCATATACGCGTTTGTTCGTATAGGGGTAATGGACAGTGCCTATACTACAGCAATACCGTAACCGTGCAGGCTCCGTACGTCGAAAAAGAAAAAGTAAGTCGGGGCACCATGAGTGCAAGTTTGAGCGGCTCGGTTTTGAACTGGTCGTACACTGGCCGAGCTCCTTACGGTTACAAAGTGGTCTGGAACACGAGCGGCGCGCCAACGTATCCGCCGAGCGGCAGTCATGCAGGCGCCCGTTTGGTTACGTCGGGTACTTCGTTTGACTTGAATAGTAAAATCCAAACCCCCGGCCTCTACAAAGTACGCGTTTGTGCTTACACGAGCGGCACTGAGCCTGAAGCCTGTGTTGACTATAGCCCTGAGGTAGTTTTTGTCCGTCGATAGGAGACTTGTGCTTGGGCGTTGCCCGTTGGTTCTTCGTTAAAACGATCCTTCTAGAACGTGGTCTTCTGGCACGTTGTCGAGGCCGTTTGCACCAGTTTCTTCGGTGATGACTACTTGCGTGTACGCAGACAGATCTTGGTCGCTCGTGTAGTTCAGCGACCATTCCCCGCCGCTTTCCTGGACTAGCTTGCCGGTTGAGACAAACCCGCTGCCAGGTATAACGAGCCAGCCTTCATAAAAATCACCGTCGGCTGGTGCACCGAGCTGTGCGGTGACGGTATGTACAAAATTGCCGCTTGTGGTGCGCGTTGCTGTGGCCGAACCGCTGTAGTTGCCGACGGCTGTAAGTGTGGTTGATTCAGTCGGCTGGGCTGGTTCTTGCGGCATTGTCGACTCTTCGGCTGTTTTGGGTTCGGGCGCTGACTGGGCTGGCGCTGGCTGCACAGTGGCCGTGGTTTCTGGTTCCGCCTCGCGAATTCCCCACCAATATACAGCGCCACCTATGCCAGCAAGCACGACTATCGTTGTAACAATCAATAAACTTCGTTTCATATTCCCCCTTGTGTGTTATATGTGCAATCATCATACCAGCTATGCGCCAACCGCCAAAGGTGCGCTGCTATTCTAGTCGATTTGCTTTATCGGGAAACCGTCCTCTTTGGTAGGGGCTGGGCTGAGGGTGAATCTTTGCTGCGAGTATCAACGATGTTCCCGTTCGATAACGGTCGCAAGACCGAGCTATTCACCGAAAGCGGTTACGAAGCGGTGGCTCGGTGGTTAGCAGTCAGAAAACAGCGGTATAATGGCTGGAAATCCGAGTTAAATCCGAGTTAAATCGGAGTTTCTCCCACGATCATCGTGCGCGCGACTTGTTTGTTTTATGTGGCGCGCAAGTCGGTTGCGCATGGAGTACAAGCCGAAACAAGCAGACTACAGTAATGGGTAAAGATGACTTTAAGGCACATGCACGAGCCCAACATGTGCTGGGATGGCTATAGAGCTTGGCTGATTGGCTCTATTGTCACTGTCGTGAAGCTGTACGGGTATTGTCTTGCCGGTGTAAATTCTCTGCGATTTATGACTTTGGGTGTACAATCCTACTATTATGTATATTGCCTACTTTGATGAAACGGGTGACGACGGTTACCCTGATAAAACCACTGACTTATTTGTATTGACGTCTGGCTCTATACATCATGCTCACTGGCAACAGAACTACAAGAGCGCAAGCCTATTCCGCAAACAGCTAAAGGATACATACGGTTTGCCGATTAAAACCGAACTGCATGCGCGGGCTCTATTCACCAATAAAAAGCCATATACGGCGTACGACTGGGATCATGCGACGCGCCTCAAGATTGCGCAGGAATATGCCGATTTTATAGCATCTACTGATTTTGAATTTATCAATGTGGCGATCAACAAGAATCGGATTACTCATGCCAATAGGTCAATGTACAAGTCTGTTCTTGATGCTGCGTTAAAGTTCAATGTGCAGCGAATCGAAAATACAATCAAAGCCTCGCAGCCTGGCACAAAATTTATGATAATTAGCGACGAGGGTCGTGTGGGGATAATGAAAAAAACTACTCGGCGGATACAAAAGATTAACTTTATACCAAGCCGAGCTGGCGGGGCGTATTATCGCCAAGAAATCGATCTGCTGATTGAAGACCCCCTTCCGAAAGATTCAAAACAGTCTTACTTTATTCAGTTTTGCGACTTCGTATCATTTGTTTCTTATCTTCGTTTGGTAAAAACTCAATGCGCCGGAAAGTGGCATAATCGCCTTAGTTGGCTTGGCGAGGCCGATGTTGAGGATCTTCTCGAACGCTTAAGTCCGTGCTTGAATCTGCGCGCGAATAGCGGCGCGTCAGAGTATGGCTTTGTGATATATCCAAAGTCGAAATAAAAAACACCACCTACGTGCCATTCGGCATTTCAGTGGTTCGCTATGTATTATAACACACTACATAAGGGTTCAGTCAACTAATCCGGAACAAGCACGCATCTAAGTAGTTTTTTGGTTTTGTTTGGCAGCTCTAATTTCGGAAAACAATAAAAGCGAGGCTCTGGTCTAGAATCGGTGGCTACTTGTGTGTTTTTGCTTTGTGTGTTTTTCGCGTATCCTCAAAACCATGGGACACAGCCCAGGCGTGAGCGTCCTCTTCTAGGCTATCTCCGTCGGACTCTTCCCAGTTTCGCCCCTGGAGGACATGGCCGAATTCATGTGCAACGACATAACGCAAATGGGAATCTGTTGCATCTGAGTGTAGGGTGATTTGCACAACTGCTAATTGTTCTTTCTGCGGCGGCACATGCATAACCTGCGCCGAAGCGCCATCATGCAGCGCTACGATCAGCACGTTGCGGGTTATTCGCTCAAATTCGTTGTCGCTCACAGATGACAATACGTCTGCAATGGCTTCTCGTAGTCGTTCATAGTACTGCAAGCTTTTCTGCGATTCGATGAATGACTGTATCTTGTTGCTTTTCATGGTAATTCCCCCTTTTTGATTCCTCGTAGCGGCGCATGGGCGCTCACTGTGATGACGGCATTATATCTTGTGAGATGCATTATAAGTTACGAAGTGTCGTTTGCCCACGGCAATTACTCATTTCGCTATACAGCAGACAGAATGCTATGACGCCGCCGCGTCCAGAGCTCTTTTGAGTAAAATTATCCCAAAACGCGTAGCTGACGGCGAATGCGGTATGCCTTGCACAATGATCATCTCGACGTCGAGGCTCGCGCGAACGAGATTGTCTCGTATTTCGCTGGGAGGAAATATTTTGTCTTTTTCTCCGCAGACAATGACGACGTCTTTGCCTGATTTGATAAGTTTTTTCAGCTCGGGTATCGAGTCATGCTGTAACCCCGCGTTGTATTGGGCGCGCGTTTTTTTACTTCGAAAATTCACGTATTTTGGTAGTAGTTTGTGATTGTACCGCAGTTTGCTGTCGCGCAATAATTCTTTCACTTGACGAGAGGTGTTCTGAACAACCCGTTTTTGAAAAACCCGCATTCTGTCGGCCTTTGTGCGGCCAAAACTGTCTGCGTTCAAGCCAAGCGGCTGAAGCAGCACTATTTTTTTGACATACGAAACGTACTCGCGCCGCGTGAACAGACAAAGAACGCCCGGCACCGCCTGAGAGTCGGCAATGATATTTACGGTGTGCTTTATTTCGTAGTTTTTGGCCAGGTGATTAAATGCCGCCTCTACGTATCCAGACGTAAAAGCCGAAGTATCGCTGCCGTCGTCTTTTGCGTACCAATGCGGTACGCCATGCACGACCGCGGTTTTTGGCGGACACGCTTCGGCTACCCACCGAGGTATTTTCTCTACTTGAACTGCCCCAAGATAGATGATCGTTTCGACAACCTTGCTCTCATCTGAAAACCATATTCGACAAGGAACAGCCGTTTCGGCGTAGTTGTAGTCATAGTCGGTATAGTACATAGTCTACTACATAGTAGCAGATCGGTGTTGTGTTGATTGGCCGAAACTTTGTCTGCGCTTCGCGCAGCTGGTAAATGAAAATTTGCTAGAATAAGACGCAATGCTACACAATAAAAGCAACCTACCAATTTTTCTGATTGCCATTGATGGACACGGTGGTTCTGGCAAGTCCACGCTTGCCAATCTTTTGGCTGATAAGTTGCAAGCGCAAATCATTCGTATAGATGATTTTGCGGGCTGGGACAATCCGCATAACTGGTGGCCGCTTGTTATCGAACGAGTGTTTGAGCCAATCAAAAATGACGAGAAAGTACTGAGCTACCCGCGCTCTAAGTGGTGGGATACGCACAACCCTACGCCGGTCGTGGATCAGCCAGTGACGCCGATCATGATTCTGGAGGGTGTAAGTTCTCTGCGAAGAGAGTTTCGGCCATACGTTAGCTACGGCATATTTGTAGACACCCCGAAGGATGTTTGCTTGCAGCGCGGTTTTGAGCGCGACAAAGGGCAAGACGGTAAGTCTGACAAGGAAATAAAACAAATGTGGCAAGCGTGGCGCGAGGAAGAAGAGGCTTACATTGAACGAGATAATCCGAAAGAATTTGCTGATTTGGTTGTCGATGGGACAAAGCCATTTGACGGTGTTGTTGGCGAGATACAGGAGCGAGTTCTAGCCTAAGCGTCCTGACTGAGGGGCGAGTGTAGCAGCTGTTAGTCTTAAAGATCAATTGCAGAATTGGCGCTATAATAAAGCTGTGATAGCGTGTTTATGGATAGTAAGGTGCTTTTAACGTGTCAGTAAAGAGAATGCATACAAGACTTCGCCCACTATACTTTGTAAGCTTTTTCCAGGGCTTAATATTTTGGTATGCGATAGAAAAGCTATTCATGTCGCATATCGGGTTTGATCCTTCTGCGATTACAACTTCCGTTATCATCTTGGCTCTCGTAACATTTATCTCCGAAGTCCCGGCAGGAGTACTCGCCGACCGTTGGAGCAGAAAAGGCACACTGGTTCTTTCCATGGCCTTTCTTACCGTTGCTGCCATAATCTTTAGCGCCTCAAACACCATCCCAATATATTTAGTGGGGGTTGTCTGTTTTGCGGTATATGCTGCGATGTACTCTGGGCTGATAGACTCCATTATCTACGACACTGCTGTGGAGCTAGATGGTTCGGGGAAGAAGTTCAGCCAGTATTTCGGCCGGTCAAAATTTTTCACAAGTCTTGCGTGGGTTATTGGGTCATTACTGGGGGCCTTCATAGCGCAAAAGCTCGGGCTGCGCGCTGCATTTCTGGCGAGCGTGCCAAGTTGCGTCCTGGCATTATCTGCAGCCGCTGCGGTAAGGGAGCCTGTCATACATAAGACGTTTGACGAGCAGACCAAACTCTTGAACCACATCAAGCTTACGTTTCGGTACATATCGAAGCGAGAGAATACGCTCTGGGTAGTGCTGTGTATAGTCGCGACATCGGTGCCGCTGGTCTTTTTGATGGAGGTGGATCAATTGTGGCCAATGGCGCTCATGTTGCCTTTAATATGGTACGGCCCCTTGAATGCGGTACTTTTGTCTGGCCCGGGTATAGGTGGTGTTCTGGCTCATAAGCTGCAATCCTCGGCGCAATGGTTGTTGCTGGGTTTTATGGGCATTGTCTCGGTGGCTTTGCTTTCGATCCCCCAGCTTAGTAGTGTGGTTATCGGTCAGTTTGCTACTATTGCAATTTTTACGGCGCTTAACATTATCGCAACAGGAAAACTACATGATAGCGTGCCGTCAAGAGTCAGAACTGGCGTTGCTTCGGCTGTAAGTACGCTTTCGACGCTATTTGCGCTGCCTCTTCTATTTATTTTTGGCGTGCTAGTGAATAATTACTCGATATTTGTAGCAAATTATCTCTTGATTGTTATTTCTGTCGTGGTTTTCATGCTATATGTAAAACTTGCTTTCTTGGCGAAGCGTGCAGCTGAGTGACCGTAGCAACCCAGAACCCAGGCTTTTTGGCGAAGAATCTAGCGATTATAGCTGGCGGTGTCACCTAGTAAATTGTGGGTATAGACCATAGATTCGGCGATGAATAGCTCTAGCGGATCATATGTTTCATGCAACTGAGCGGCTTTTAGGTAGTTATAGTATGCCTGTTTTCGTTCTTTGGCGACTAGCGGCGGCATGTAACCGGCTTTCAGTGCCTGCGCGATCATGACTAGCCGCCCCGTTCGGCCGTTGCCATCGCTAAATGGATGTATTTTTTCAAGGGTGGCGTGGCCTTTTGCTAGGGATGTTATGATGTTTGCATCTGATTTCTGTATTGCAAACGTAAGTTGGGTCACAAGCCCTGGTACTTTTAGGTGGTTAGCGAGCGGGACGCTAGCGCCCATAATTCTGACGGCATGAGTCCTATATCTCCCTGCGTCGCCAATGATGCCATTCATGAGCCGTAGGTGAAGCCCGAGAATGAGATCTTCATTAATGCGTAAGTTGCTTCCCTGATTGGCTAATTGTTCTATAAGCCAGTAAAACGCGGCCTGATGATTACGTGCTTCGGTTTGTTCTATGGCGGTTCGGTTTGTCAGTACTTTATGCTCAAAAATAACCTCTTCGACATCAGAAAGCGTCATCGTGCTACCCTCGATGGTGTTGGTGTGGTACGTCAGATGAAGCGTCAGTTTATCGAGCATCGTTTTGTCGCTTAATAGGTCTTCTGCGGTCAGCCGGAGGCTTAGGGCGCTGTTCTTGGTGCGCGCAAGTCTTGTCTGCTCGATGTCGGTAACGCCGACTATATCCATGTGAAGCGCGTTTATGCGAGCAATGGCTTTCGCGCGCGGTTGAGAGCGGCCGTTGAGCCATGAGTTAAGCGTCGGGAACGAAACACCGAGGGTCCGAGCAAGCTGCTCTTGCGACCAGTCGGCGGCGCTCAGGATAGACGATAACTGCTTTCGATAGTTCATAACTTTATAATGATACAGTAAGTGCTATAAAGTTACAAACAAACATATAGAAAGAGAGGCGGAGTACTCGTATATCATGCGTTGCTGGGCTAGTAATACTCGCGATCTGGGTCGAACTTTATATTGCGGGCCGGTGAAGCAGCTTAGGGTGCTCAAATCTCTAGCCAGAGAGATATAAAAATACCCCAAGCGCAGAGCTTGCGGTATTTTTTTATGGCTACAGTCTACGAAAAATCTCGAACCTATTTCCAGCGCAATGCTTCGCCCAGGCGGCAAAGCCGCCATGTGCCGCAAGCGACATATACCCCAAATGCTAAACGATCATATTTAGCCCACGATTTTCCAGAGCTTTTGCGACAATTTCAAGACGCGTATCAATATCGACCTCAGGAAGATCAATAACTTCAATCCCCGACTCTTGGTAAGCGCACTCGATCGCTAGATGTGTTCGTAGAGCCTCATCTTCCGTTTCACGACGAACCGTAGTAGCGGTATAGGTTCCGACTGGCTGGCAAATCAGAGCAAAACTATAGTGAGCCAAGGCAATCCGCCGCCAAACTTCTGGCACGAACTCGTCAAAACGATTGAGACGACTATATGCAACTGTGTCGATGAGGCTTCTATCCTGAAAAGCGACTCCAGCCGCTGACGGTATTTCTGCTTCAAGCAGCTCTGATTCATCGGCTACAAGCGGGCCAAACTCGCGGTAGTCTGTCCAGGGTACGCGCGGTACATAACCAAGGTTCGCTTGCTCAGTCGCAAGCTCTCTGGTGATAACATTGGTGGCAGGCTCGGGGACAAAGTAAGCATTTGGAAAGCGGACCTTTAATGCTTCAAGTAGCGTTGTCTTGCCAGTATGTGGCCCGCCGGAAATTGGTATTTTTTCAGCCACGCTTTCCTCTGCCGTAGTAGCGAGCGAGTTGCTCCAAATCTGGCCAATGATACGTGGGTTGCGGATCAAGTGCGGTCGGTGCATTTTCTCCAACATACACCGTACGAGCACCCGATGCATTTCCCGCTACGACATCTTCGTGTAGCGTATCGCCAACAAAAAGTGATCTATTTGCATTAACGCCCAGTCGTCCTAGCCCAATCAATAGCGATTCGGGATGTGGTTTTGGTCGTTTGATATCGTAACCGCCTACGACTACATCGACTAGCTTATCAAACCCGTGTTGTCGCATGACGCGCGGCAAAGAGTTTGTACCGCGTTGCGTGGCGATATAGAGACCTTTTCCGCTTTCGCGTAGCTTGCGCAGCGTTTCGATGGCGTGGGGCGCGGTATAAAAACGGTTATCAAATTTGCCCGTAACTGAGTCGTTCATAGCCTGAACCATAGCTGCATCTATAGGTTTGCCGCCTTTTTCATTGTGGAGCTTCACCATCAAGTCTTTCATGGCAGGAAAACGACTGAGCGCGCAAACCTTGGCAAAGTCCTCGTCAGTTAAATCGAGTCGTAGTCCTTCTGTAATTGCTGCTAGGCGCGCTGATAATTCATCTTTGTCACCGAACTGAAGCGTACCGTCTAGGTCAAAACCAACTGCGTCAACACTGGTTGATTCATCGAGCACTCCTCTTGAAACAACTCCCTTCGTGGCGTGCCAGCCTAAAACCGATTCGCGAGCTTTGTCTCCTGCAACACCGGTGTATGTTTCAGGCATAACCGCAAAAACTCTGTCACGTAGTTCTCCGGCAGGCAAAGCTGTTTCGACGACCTCGCGAATACCTGATGAGTCAAGCTTTTTACCTTGCGTCAGCGCAACAACTGTGTCATACGCCGCCGGATCACCTGAAACTCGGCCAGCTGTTTGGATAAGTTCACTCAAGACTTCGGCTGACTCAGCTAGCGTTTTACCGGTTTGGGTTTCATTAACCGCTAAACGATCTAGTTGGATAGCAAAGTAGTTGTAGCCAGCGACAAGTCGACCAAGTATGTCACCGTAAGCTCTCTGCCAATCATGATCTGACAAATCGCGTTCATGGCGGCTCGCGACCAGACCTTCGCTTGCGCGGCCTAATAAAGCAATCGCTTGCTCAAACAATGATTCAGCGTTCTCAAGTCGCCACGGGTTAATCTTATGAGACATGGTTGACGAGCCTTTTTCGCCGTCAACCAGTTTTTGTTTGAGCGTGCCATTTAGGATTTGCAGCCATACATTGTCGGTTGCATCTTTGCCCACGACTGCAAGCCGCTGAACTGTGTCTAAAAAGCTTGTTACTGCTATATGATTATTACGCTGGTTTTCAATCGAAGAATAGGTAAAACCTTGTGATTCCACAAAGTCTCGCGCGTAAGCGTCATAGTCAAAATCCGGAAATAATACCGACATCGGGTTATGATTGCCCACCGCGCCGCTAAATTTACCAGATAGCCTGGCTCCATCTAATTCTTCAACAACCTGTGTGAGATTTGAAAGCAAATAACCGAACTGTTTACCGACAGTTGTTGGCGAAGCTTTTTGCGCGTGAGTGGTGCCAAGCGTGGGTGTGTCGGCGTATAAAGCCGAAAGATGCGCCAGTCTATCGGCAACGCGTGCGACTGCTGGCACGACAACTTGGTTGGCGGCATCGCGAAGCATGTAATTGTAGGCGAGATTGTTGGTGTCCTCCGAAGTCATGCCAAAGTGCACCCATTCTTTGAGATATCCTAAACCGATATCATCAAGTAGCTCGCCGAGGTAGACTTCCACTGCTTTGACATCATGTTCAAGTGGCGGACGACCTTTGTACCCGAGATGGTCCAAGCGAATCACGACTTCGGGATCAAACGTTTCAGGACCATAAAGAGAGCGTAGTGTAGCTTTTTGTTCTTCGTCTACCGATATATCTACAGGCCCGCGTTCTGCCAAGCTAATCAGAGCTTCAATTTCCGCTTGGGCGCGATATCGGTGCAACGCGCCTTCAGAAGTAATTTCGTCAAGCTCCCATGTTAGTGGTTTTTCCCGTCCGGCAAGTAACGTGCCTTGGCGCAGACTCTCAAGCGTTAGTCGCTCAGGATCGGGGTGTCCTTCTAGCGGATTAAACGCATGAGGCGGTGTTTCATACCTTCTTATAGTCTCAATCGACATAATGATCTCCAATCTTTTCCCTAGTATAACTAGATTCTATATCTGTACCAAGCATGAGCAAGTTAGCATGAGCCAGCAGTCGAGTCGACACGCCACCACCAGAAACACCCTTTTTAGGCTAAAAAGAAACTCGGCGGGGGGATCTCAAAAAATAAGACAAAGGGTTTTCTGGTGGGGCGAGCGCGGGCTTGCCCGCGCAGGCGTTGGGGCTGAGCCTGCACGGCTCAGCCAGCATTGCACTGGAAATAGGTTCGAGATTTTTCGTAGACTGTAGCCACAGAAAATACCGCAGACCCACGTCTGCGGTATTTTCTGTGGCTGGGGCGGAGGGATTCGAACCCCCGAATGCCAGGACCAAAACCTGGTGCCTTACCACTTGGCGACGCCCCATTGGCTGCTTCGTTGACGGGTGTGTTTCGGAGAACATTGTGTCGACGGCGAGGGTATTATACTAAATATTGCTTAGCTGCGGTAGTCTGGTGCGGGTGGGAGTTCGAAAAAGGCTTCAAGCGTTGTTACGCCTTTTGTGTGCATTTCTTTGGCGAGTTCTTTGCCCGTGTAGCGCAGGTGCCAGGGTTCGTACGTGTAGCCGGTTATCGCTGTTTTGTCGGCGGGATAACGAACAATAAAGCCAAATTCCCATGCGTGCGCTGCGACCCACTGCCCTGCTGGGAGTTCGGCGAAACAGGCTTCGACGACGCATTGCCAGTTTGTGGGTGCGACATCGACTGCTAGCCCAGTCTGGTGTTCGCTATGCCCGGGGCGTGCGCTAAACGAGTCGGCTGCCGCTTGCCCGTACCGCGCTGTGTAGCCTTTGTATAAAGACGTTTGAACGGTGTACGAACGGTAGCCGCTGGAAACCATCATGGGCGCACCGGCTTGTTTTGCTGCTGCAAACATCGCTTCTAGTGCGGCGGCCGCATCGCGCCGAAGCTGCATAGAAGCGCGTCCTGGCGCGCGGAGCGGTACATTTGGTGTCGTGAGGTCGGCTGGCGTGTAGGTAGCGGGTTGCAGCGGACGCCGCTTATTGACGACAACCCAAAGACTTTGCGGATCGTCGAGCGAAAAGCGTTGCTTGTCAAAGGTGGGTGTGCGGTTTTTGGCGAGCGTTGGCGGCGGTGTCGGACGCGGGGCTGACGGTGCTGGCTTTGGCGGTTTCGGCTGTGTTGGGCGCGGATCTGGCGTTGTGCTACGCAGCATGGTATAGACTAGTAGCGATGCGGCGGCGATTGTGGCGGCGAGACATGCCAGAATGAGTTTTTTCCGGGTCATCATAGGTCTAGTATATCAGCCGCAATATGCAAAAACACTTGTGAAAGACTGCGCTGAACGGTATGATAACAGGCAAAGCAAGCAATAATTGGAAAAAGCGGTGAAAAAAGAACTACTTGCGGCTGACTACATAGAGCCGCTCCATATAAATGGACTGTGCGGACGCATGCTGTATTTGCCTGCCAAGAAAAAGCAAACGCGCGAGATTCTTGTTATATATGGCCATCATTCGTCGCTGGAGCGATGGTGGGGGCTTGCTCAAAACTTTAATGATTTCGGAGCGGTGACTATGCCTGACTTGCCTGGTTTTGGTGGCATGGATAGTTTTTATCGTATTGGCAAAAAGGCAACGCTCGACACGTACGCTGACTATATGGCGGCTTTTATCAAACTGCGATATAGGCGTAAAAAAGTAAGCATTGTCGGGATATCCTTTGGTTTTCTCGTCGCCACTCGTATGCTACAGCGTTACCCAGAATTGGCTGGCAAGGTCGATATGCTTGTCAGCGCCATGGGCTTTATGCATCAAGATAATTTCAAATTTTCACCTGCTCGGTATAGGTTTTACCGCTACGGCGCAGGAGCGATGGCTATACCGCCCTTTTCGTTTCTGTTTCGGCACATTGCGCTTAACCGCCGCGTTTTGCGCGCTATATATGCTCGCACAAACAATGCCAAACATAAGTTTAAACTTGCGAACGGTGACAGCGCTGCGTTCAATGCCATGATGGATATGGAGATAGAACTTTGGCAGAATAACGATGTTCGCACATATATGCAGACGACGGTAGAGCTACTCACGGTCAACAATTGCAGCGACAAAGTCAGCTTACCGGTGTGGCATGTGTTTACGCCGCACGATAATTACTTCGACAATGATGTTATCGAACAGCAAATGCGTGTCGTGTTTCAAGATTTCTACCCTGCTCCGCTTTCGTCGAAAACACACTCGCCCAGCGTGGTTGCGACCAAGCGCGAGGCTGCGGCTTTTATACCAAAAGAACTCCGCAAAGTTCTTCGGCAAGCAAAGAAAACAGCTTCTTAGCGCTGAGAGCTCAATCAAGGATATTCTCTTGTATAAAATGCAGTACGTTTCGCCCAGAATGTGCTGAGGTTTGAGATGCGTTTCGGCTACGCAACTCCTGAGATAAATGCGGGCGGCGGAGCGCTGAGCGGGTAATATGCCATGTGGTGGTATACTAGTGTACAGTTATGAAAATCGGGCTTATCTGTCCATACAACATCAACAGGGGTGGAGGCGTGCAGGAAGTGGTTCGAGCGCTTCAGCTTGAGTACACTCGGCTTGGGCACGAGGCAGTTATCATTACGCCTCAGCCAAAAGAGCCGTACGAAAACCGCAAGCATCGCGTTATCTTTTTGGGTTCGGCAGCGGACTTTAAGTCGCCCTTGGCTACCACGACGCAGGTGAGTGCGAGCGTCCTCACTGATGAAATAGACAACATGCTCGAATACGAGCAGTTCGACGTCCTTCATTTTCACGAGCCGTGGGTGCCGGTACTCAGCCGCCAAATATTGAGTCGTAGTCGCTCAACCAATGTTGCAACCGTGCATGCAAAGTTGCCTGAAACCATTGCCAGTAAGGCACTCATGCGCGTTGTTACGCCTTACACAAAGCCGCTCATACGTTACATAGACTCCTTTACAGCGGTGTCGGAGGCTGCCGCAGAGTATGTGCGTAGTCTTACCGACGAACCTATCGAAATCATTCCGAACGGTATTCATACTGCTCATTTCCGCCGCCCGACCGACATGCCTGAGCCGTCGAAAAAGCGGACTATTTTGTACATTGGCCGTATCGAAAAGCGAAAAGGCGTCAAGTATTTGCTACAAGCGTATCGCTTGCTCGAAGAGCGTCTGTCAGACGTGCGCCTTGTGATTGCTGGAGACGGCGTTGATAAAGAAAAAATAGAAGCCTACAGCGAAGAGCTTGAACTCAAAAACGTGGAGTTTTTGGGGTATATCGACGACCATGCCAAGCGGCAATTACTTCATAGTGCTGACCTTTTTTGTTCGCCGGCGATATACGGTGAAAGCTTCGGTATTGTTCTGCTCGAAGCAATGGCAAGCGGTTTAGTGACGGTCGCGGGGAATAACCCAGGTTATGGCAGTGTTATGACCGAGCTTGGGCAGCTTTCTTTGGTAGATCCGCGCGACACCGAAGAATTTGCGCACCGGCTGGAACTGTTACTGACGGATACGGGTATACGCGAACTATGGAAAAAGTGGGCGAAGAAACACGTCAAACAATTTGAATACCGAAAAGTTGCCGCGCAGTATCTCGAAGCTTATGAGCGCGCTATTCAGCGCTCGAGCGAAAACCCAAGGAGAAAACGTGACGATTGGTATAGTGCTTGACGACACGCTCGACACAACCAATGGTATTCAGCAGTACGTTGTATGCGTCGGTGAGTGGATACGTCAGCGCGGTCACGAGGTGCATTATATTGTGGGCGAAAGCTGCCGCAGCGACATCCCGAATATGCATGTTGCGAGTAAAAATGTCGGCGTGCGTTTCAATGGCAACCGGCTTTCTATGCCGCTGCCGGTGAATCGCCGCAAACTGCGAGACTTGCTTGCTGCGTTGCAACTCGATGTACTTCATGTCCAAACGCCGTACAGTCCATTTCTGGCAGGGCGGTTGGTTCGTGCTGCTCCGCCAGAGCTTGCGGTGGTCGGCACATTTCATATTTTGCCGTATGGCTGGTTGGCGCGTTTCGGCAGTGATGTGCTGGCGAAAATGAGTGCTAAGACGGCAAGACGGTTCGATGCCATGATGGCTACCTCTGTTCCAGCTCAGGTCTTTGCGAGAGAACACTATGGTTTTGCTAGTACCGTCGTTGCGAACCCGTTTCGGTATGATGTGTTTTCTGTGTCTCGACGCGGCAAAAGAGCGCAGCACACAAAAAAGCATATTGTCTTTCTTGGGCGGCTGGTGGCGCGAAAAGGCGCTTTGGAGTTGCTGCGCGCAGTCGCATATCTTCGTGAACAGTCGCTCAGTCAAACTGCGTTTCACGTCACTATCGCTGGCAAGGGACCAGGACTGTCGGAGCTCAAGCGCTTTGTTGCGGCGCAGGGTCTCGATACGGTCGTGTCATTTCCAGGTTTTGTCGCGGAAACACAAAAACCTGCTCTGCTCAATTCGGGCGACATCGTCGTGTTCCCGAGTGTTTCCGGTGAAAGCTTTGGTATAAGTTTGCTCGAAGGTATGGCGGCAAGCCGCGGTGTTGTGCTCGCGGGAGATAACCCTGGCTATGCTTCGGTGGTTGCCCGCCGCCAGCAGTTGATAAACCCGCGTGATACGGTCGTTTTTGCGCAGACGCTAGCGCGCTGGCTCGATGACGATAGCGGCCGAGCAACGATGGCAACCATACAGCGCACCCACGCGGCGCAGTTTGATATAGATGTCATCGGCCCCAAAATAGAAGAAATATACGCTCATGCTTTGCAAAAACGAAGGCAGTCGTGACATAATTGGGTTATGGCAAGATTATTTCCAAAAGAAAACGCAGATTTTGAAGTTACGATTTCGACGCACACTATTATGCGCGTCATTGGGCTGACAGCTCTCACCGTGTTGCTTTTTTTGGCGGTGAGAGAGAGTTTGCACACACTGAGCCTTATTGGTATAGCGTTCTTCCTCAGTCTTGCGCTGAATAATCCGGTGCAGTGGCTGGCGAACCGTTTGCCGGCGAAAAAGAAAAACCGGCGCAGTTTGGCTACGGGTATTTCGGTCGGACTCATTTTCATCATTTTAGCTGGTTTTTTGGCGGCGGTTGTGCCGCCTATTGCCAAGCAAACCTCGGGTTTTCTGAGCGAGCTGCCGCAACTGATTGACGATACTCGCAATGGCGAGGGTGCGCTCGGCGGGTTTGTTGAGCGGTACAATCTCGATTCACAGGTGGAAAAGCTGTCATCGGAACTGTCCAGCCGCCTCGATAATGTGAGCGGTTCGGCGGTGTCGGCGCTTTCAAAAATCGGCAGTAGTATATTTGCGATGCTAGCTGTGCTCGTTCTGACGGTAATGATGCTCGTGGAGGGGCCGAAATGGGTTAAGCTGGTTGAGGGTATGGTGCCGTCAAGCCGCCGCGATAGAGTGCGCCGGATTGCGCGCGATATGAATAAAGTTGTTCAGGGTTATGTAAACGGCCAAGTTATTTTGGCTGCTGCCGCCGCGATTTTGATTGTGCCTATGCTGTTTGCGATGCATGTGGCTTATCCGCTCGCACTTATGGTGGTGGTGTTTATTTGCGGGCTAATTCCTATGGTCGGACACACCATAGGTGCGACCATTACGACCCTGGTGGCGCTTTTTACGTCTCCTGCGGCAGCCATCATCGTGCTCGCATATTACATTCTGTATCAGCAAATCGAAAACTACGTGGTACAACCGAAGGTGCAGGCAAACTCGACAAACATGTCGCCGCTCCTCGTGTTTATTGCGGTGCTGTTGGGGGCAAGCTTTGGCGGCTTGCTCGGTGCGCTGGTAGCGATACCAGTGGCGGGCTGTATGCGGATTCTTATACTTGACTATCTTGAGGGTCGAAACATTTTGTCCTCTGCCACAGTCAAAGATGCCAAAACACCTGGCGGAGACATCTAGTTCAGCTGTCATCTTAGATGCGTGAACCTCAGCAGTGTCGGTGGTAGAGCAATGAAGCTATAGTCGGTACCAGATGGCGCCGTTTGGAGTGTCGCGCAGCCCAATACCCTGCTCTGCGAGTGTGTCGCGTAGTTCGTCTGAACGAGCCCAGTCTTTGGCTGCCCGTGCTTGGTTGCGGTCTTCGATGATCGCCTGCACCGTTTGCGGAATGGCAGCTTTACGAAGATCTATGCCTAGTATGGCGGCGATTATTTCGAGAATGGCTTCAAGCGGCTCATCTGACGCATGTTTCTCGCGGACAGTTTCAAGTGTTTTGTCGATAAACTGTAGCGCGGCGACTGTGTCGAGGTCGTTTGCGAGCAAGGCGATGAGCTTGGCGCGGAACGCCGGTGCATCGTTTGCCTCGTTGCTTTGGTGGGTAATTTGGTGGCGTAAATCTGCCGCCTCCTGCCAGTTGCGCAGACGATTCGCGGCTGCTTCAAGATTTTCCCAGGTGAAGTTCCCCTCTGTTCGATAGTGTTTGCCGAGTGCAAAGAGCTTGAATGCTGCCACGGGGTAGCCTTTTGCGGTGATGTCGGCGAGCGTGTAAACATTGCCCTTGCTTTTAGCCATTTTGCCGCCCTCAACTTTGAGGTGGTTGCAGTGTATCCAGAACTGGCTGAACGTCTTGCCGGTGATAGCTTCGGTTTGGGCGATTTCGTTGGTGTGGTGCACGGGAATGTGGTCGATGCCGCCAGCGTGAATGTCGATTGTGTCGCCGAGCGTTTCTCGGGCAATGACCGAGCATTCCAAATGCCAGCCCGGAAACCCCCACGAGCCGCTTACCGCACCGTTCTGCTGCTCAGCGGAACTGGTCAGTCCGCCGGCGCTCTCGGCGTGTTGTTGCGCTGATGACTCCGCTACTCCCTCGCCATACCCATACGTATTGTATGGCTTGGCTCGTTGCTCGCCGTCTTGCGGCGTGTTTGAGTGCGAGGTTCGCGGTGTGCCGACTGGGTGTGTTTCGCCGCTCTCATCAGTACCGTTGTTCCATGGAGCCCACCATTCCATATCGCGTTTTGTGCCTTTGGGACTGAATTTCCAGACAGCAAAGTCGGTGATGTTTTTTTTGCCGGCGACGCTGACGCGTGCACCAGCCGCTAGCCCGGCAACGTCGAGCTTGGCGAGTGCGCCATAGTTTACGAGTTTGCTCGTGTCGAAGTACATGCCATCGCCAGATATTTCATATAGGTAGCCTTTTTTGTCGAGGCCCTCGGCGAAGGCAATTTGCTGAGGAATTGTGTCGGTGGCGCGGACGAGGTGTGTCGGCTGCAACAGGCCGAGCTGGGCGGCTTCGCGCGTTGCGATGTCGATGTATTTTGCGGCGATGTCCCATGCGGTGATGCCTTCGCGTTTTGCGCCTTTTTCCATTTTGTCTTCGCCGGTATCGTCATCGCTCGTCATGTGGCCAACGTCGGTAATGTTTTGCGTGTGTTCCACGCTGTTGCCTTCCGCTCGCAGCGCTCGTACGAGAATGTCCCAGTAAATGTACGGTAGCCAGTTGCCTATGTGGGGTTGGTTATATACCGTCAACCCGCAGGTGTATAGTTTGACGTTGTCTGCCCGCAGGGGCGTTAGCGTGTCTACCGAGCGCGTCAGGGTGTTGTACAGTTTCATGCGATGTCTCCGTGGGCTGTGTCGAGCAGGTTGGTTGCGAGGCGAATGCATTCGGTTTTAACGTCATCGTAGCTGCGACCGTCGGTGATTTTAAAACCGGCAGCGTAGTCGTGGCCGCCGCCTCCGAGCTGTTCGGCAAGCTTGGCGGCAACGGGAAAACCGTTGTTGGCGCGTATTGCGGCCGTGACGCGGCCATCATCGTACGTTTTGATGACGATTGCGGCTGCGACGCCTTGCACCTGTAGCATGTCGAACTGAATGAGCGGCGCAGGATTGTAGAGCGGGCTGTATTCGTTGATTTCCGCTTGCGGGATACGAACGAGCGCAAGTTTTCCGCCGGCGTGAAACTCGGTCTTTTTGATAAGATCGCCCTTGTAGGCATAGATTTTTTCTGGCATTTTGCTATAGGCGCGGCGAGCTTCCTCGAGCGCTGGACGGTTTGCGCCGAGTTCGGTGAGTTCTGCCATGACGCGGTATGTTTCGGCTTGGGTGAGGTCGTTTGTGAGGCCTTGCGTGTCACCCAGGATGGAGCACATGAGCTGCTCGGCGGCTGCCGCTGACACTGCCCAGCCGAAAGAACTCAAACGAAAAATGAGTTCTCCGGTAGAGGCAACGGTTTCGTCTACAATTTGCAGATTTGTAAAATCAATCTTTTTCTCGACGGTAGCGTGGTGGTCGAGGACAATGCAAGGTTTATTTTTGAGCGAACCTAGTTGGTTAGATTTCTCGAGTTTGTCTAGCAGCGTGTAGGTGCTTACGTCGACAATAATACTCAGGTCGAATTGCTGCGGCAGGTCGTCGACAACGCGATCCCATCCGCTCATGTAGTGCAAATAGTCTGGAATGTGCACGCCGCAATATAGCGTGACGTTTTTGCCGAGGTCGCCGAGAATGTGTTCGAGAGCGAGCGCGCTCCCGAGACTGTCGGCGTCTGGGTTGTCTGCTTGGATAACCACAACTTGTTGTGCTGCTTGCACGGTGTTGCGGATTTCTTCTTCCATGCGCTCTATTGTACACAGTCGCTGCTCCGAAAAACAGTCTGTGCGTGCTTGGGCAGTGCTCGAGTGGTGTTAGCCATGCTATGCTTACTACGTAAGGGCGCAAGAGAATTGTCCGCAGAGCGGTTGGCTACGTGTTGCGACGGTGCCCTGTCCTGCCCTGCTTTGTGTGTTCAAGTTTCTTTGTATAATACGCATAAGGTGCGCTGAAAACGTATGACTGCAACAGATCGAAAAATTCTCAGGCCGCTGTATATATGGGCTTTTGTAGAGTCGCTGATTTTTTTCTACGCTATCGAAAAGTTATTTTGGACACACGTCGGTATTACGCCGCAACAAATCATATTTCTTGGTATTTTGGCGCAAGCCGGCCAAGTTGTTTTTGAAGTCCCGACCAGCATATTGGCAGACCGTTGGAGCCGGCGGAAAACACTCATAGCTTCATCGGGAACGATGCTCCTTTGTGTTGGTGTTATTTTGCTGTGGCAAAACTACTTCTCTTTTATTGTCATGAATGTTTTATGGGCGCTGTACTTTTCGCTCCAGTCGGGGACGTTGAGCGCCTATGTGTTTGACTTGCTGAAATCACACGACCGCCATGCCGTCTATCGCCAAGCGATGTCGCGGTTGAACACTATGCAGCTCTCCGCCCTCTTGGTGTCTTCACTTTTAGCAGTTTCGCTGGCCAACTTTGGGGGCTATCTTTTTACCTATAGTTTGACGTTTCTGTCGGCTTCGCTTGCGCTGTATTTGCTTTGGCGCATGCCAGAGCCAGCAATGGTACGGCAGACAGCGAGCTGGCGCGGTCATGTGCGTAGCGCTTTGAACGAACTATTGCAAACTCGTTGGATGATGCTTTTGGGTTTTCTACTCGCCTGTATCACGGCAGCGCGGTTTATTTGGTATGAATACTATCAGCTGTTTGCGATACTTCGGGATGTGCCAGCGGAATGGTTCGGGGTGATGTTGGGGCTGATATTTGTCGGCAACATAGCGGGCGCTGAGTTTTCGCATCGCTCTGGAAATGGCCGCATGGTGTTGGCGGTGGGTCTTTTTGTCTTGTTGCCAAGTGCGGCTGCGCTCATTTTTGCGAATCAGGCGTGGTTGGTGCTTGGGCTGCTTGGGTTGGTGTTTGCTGGCGCGCATGCAACGTACATAGTTTTTGAGGAAAATATTCAGCACCGCTTGTCTTCGGCGCTACGCGCGACAACGTTATCTCTTCTTGGGTTGTTTAGCCGGCTTATTTTTGGGGTGGTTGCTGTACTGCTGGTACTGTGGCCGACCGCGCATATGGTGTCTCTGGTGTCGGTTGTGCTGAGTGCGTTGTGCGTACTGTATGTGCCGGTGCGTCGGCACATACTCAGGAAGATCGCTTAGTTGATACGCCTGAGTATGCGCGCGTCATAGACTTTGGCGTCCTTCGAGAGCGCGACTGAGGGTGATTTGGTCGGCGTATTCGAGATCGACACCAATGGGCAGGCCGCGTGCGAGCCGAGTGATTTTGACGGGGCGTTTGCCTATCATCTGTTGCACGTAAAGAGCTGTCGATTCGCCTTCGACGCTTGCATTTGTTGCCAGTATAATTTCCTCGACGCTATCATCATCTATGCGTTGCATGAGCTCGGCGACATGGAGCTGGTCTGGTGTTATGCCATCTATGGGTGAAACAAGTCCGCCCAAGACATGATAAGTGCCGCGGAATGCGCCAGTTTTTTCCAGTGCGACAATGTCGAGCGGCTCCGCCACGACTGCGACAAGTGTTTTATCACGTTTTGGGTTGGCGTAAAGCGGCGATATTTTTTCGTTGGCGTCTATGAGAGCGAACGTTTTGGGGCAATAGGCAACTCCTTTGTGGAGTTGGGAAAGTGCGTTGGCAATTTGCTGCGATTTACCTGGGTCGCGGCGTACAAGATAGTATGCGTAGCGTTCTGCTGTGCGCGAGCCTACGCCCGGCAAATTGCCGAGGGCTTCAATCAGGTTTTCGAGCGCTGCTGGCAGAATATTCATACGCAAAACTCCCCGCAAAGAAGCGGGCGCAAGCAGCCGTGGGTTACGCTGAAGGTAAAGTGATGAAACGGAGCGGTGTGCATGTGAAGTTCTCGTCGACTGTATGGGTAATTTTGACGAGTGCGTTGACCTTTGGCTACAGCCCTAAGTTGCCGAGCATACCCATGAACGGTTGCATTTTTTCGGCGGCCACTTTTTGGCTTTCGCTTATTGCGTCTTTGACAGCGTCCTCTACCCAGCTCTCTAGCTGTGCTATGTCGTCCAGGTCGATGGCATCTGGGTCGATTTTTATACGTTTAATTTTTTGTTCGCCAGTGATTTCAACTTTCACGGCGCCGTCGCCTTGCTCAACAGTTATGATGAGTTTTTGCAGCTCTTTTTGGACCTTTTTCACCTGCATAAGCATTTTTGCTTGATCAAATCGACTCATGTATCCTCCTCTTTTGTACTGTATATTGTATCAGATTACGATGGCTGTTTCACGGTGTAGACCGTTTTTGTTTCCGGCGCGTTGGGCCACGCGGTGTAGTAGGCGCGTATATGGTATGAAACAGAGAAAGCACTCAACGTCAGCAGTAGGAGTATGCCAGTGTACTTTGCGACTGGGTTTTTGGGAAAAACAGTGAGCCACTGGTCGAGCAGGTAGAACAATCCGCCGGCAATGGTCAGGTAAACGAGGGGAATGATGAGTGCCATAGTTGCGCTGCTGCCGAGCGCAATCAGGGCGGTCGCGACGAATAGCGTGCCAATCAGAAAATAATTGCCGCGCAGAATCGGTCGTTTTACGAGCATGATAAGACCAGCGATGAAGAGAATACTTTCGCTGATGTTCAGAAGCGGGGCGCCGTACAGCCAGTATTCTGTCGGCCAATAGCCTTTGTACATGATGGACGAACCGAGATGAAGTAGGTTTTCTCCAAGCTGTTGCCAGCTGGGTAGTGTTGCCGGCAGGCTGGCGATGTCTCGGGCTATCGAAGCGTCGCGCAGAGCGCCAAGGGCAAGCGGTGCGACCAGAAGTGCCCCGAGCGCTATCACGGCGACTGTGTGCATTGGGCCAAGTTTGCCGAAAAGACGTATGATACTTTTTCCCATGATAATTAGGCCGATCAGGGCAAACCAAATCATGCTGGGTACATACAAGCACAGTGCGATAATGGCGGTGATGGCGTACGTCATGGCGTGTTCGTGCTTGGTGCGTTGAAAGAGAAAGACGCATGAAATTAAAACAAGTGTAGCCATTTGCAGAATGTGGGCGCTACCCAGGCGGCCAATGTGCAAAAAACCAGACGAACTGGCAAACAAGACGCTGCTCAAAAAGGCGATTCGTTTTGAGTACCAATGGGTTGCTATCCAGTAAAACAAAACGGCCGCAATGACAGCGAAGCTGGCTGCGGCTACGCGGGTGACAGCAATGCTGTGATGACCCATTTTCATACCAAGCCAGACGAGCGTTTTGTAGGGGGCGTTTACTGGGTTTTCGTAGATCGTACGGAGGCTGTGCGACTGCTGTTGTGTCTGCAGCTCTAGGTTTGCGTAGTTGCCGGTAAGCGTTGTGATACCTCGAAACAGGAGTACATACGCTATGAGCGAAATACCGAGACCTATGACGATCAGGCGCCATTGCGTGCTAAGAAAATCTAACGTTTTTTCCATAGGCAGTTGTATGTAGTATACAGCTGGGTCGGGCGAAAGCCAATGCTGCAAGTGCGGCTAGTCGTCGCTGAACGGAGTGGTATGGCTGGTGTCGAGGGAGCGGATGCGTTGTTTATCGCGATCGAAGTAGAGTTCGATTGCGCCAGTGGGGCCGTTTCGGTGTTTTTTGATGAGCACGTCTAAGATGTTTTTGCGCTCAGTTTCGGGTTCGTAGTAGTCCTCGCGGTAGAGGAACGCAACAATATCGGCGTCCTGTTCGATGGAGCCAGACTCTCGAAGATCGGCTAGCTGTGGAATTTTGGGGCTGCGGCTTTCCACCGAGCGGCTCAGCTGACTTAGGGCGATGACGGGTACGTTGAGTTCGCGCGCAATACCTTTGAGTCCGCGCGATATTTCGGATATTTCCTGCACGCGATTGCCATCGCTGCTGTATTTGCCGCCTCCGCTCATGAGCTGCAAGTAGTCGACGATGATCAACCCTAGCTCTTGCGAGTGCGCTTCGCGGCGCGCTTTAGTGCGCAGATCGCTTACGGTAATGCCCGGAGTGTCATCTATAAATACTTTTGCTTCGCTGAGCGTGCCCATAGCTTCGCCAAGTTGTTCGAAGTCGTTGTCGGTTAGCCTGCCGGTGCGTAGCGCCCAAGCATCAACGCCTGACTCCATGGCTAGCAAACGGTCAACGAGCTGTTCTTTGCTCATTTCGAGCGAGAAAATGAGCACGGACTCTTTGGCGAGCGTGGCAACTTTGTGTGCGAGGTTGAGAACAAAAGCGGTTTTTCCCATAGATGGCCGCGCTGCCAAAATGAAAAGATCAGAGCGTTGAAATCCAGCTAAGATGCTGTCGAGGTCGCGGTAGCCGCTCGGTATACCGCGCAGTTTATTTTTGTCTTTATGCAGGTCGTCGAGCCGTTCGAAACTGTCTGCTAAGACTGACTCAAGGCTGACAAGACTTTTCCTCACGTGTTGCTGGCTGACGGCAAAGAGCCGGCTTTCGGCTTCCTCGATGAGTTCTTGGAACTGTTTTGATTCGTCTTGGCCAAGCTGTGCCATGTCGGCACTGGCTGTTATGAGCCGCCGGCGCAAGGCTTTTTGGGCAACGATATCGGCATACTGTTCAACATGGGCTGCCGTGGGAACGAAGTTGGTGAGTTCGGTTAAGTAGCTTGCTCCGCCAATCATGTCGAGGAAACCAGTTCCCTTCAATTGGTCTGCCAGGGTTAGCACATCTATGGCAGAGCGTTTTTCGTACAGTGCTTGCAGCGCTTCGTATATGCGTGCGTGCTTCGGCTCATAAAAGTCTTCTGGTGTTATTCTGTCGGCTATTTTGACGATGGCGTCGTTGTCAATCAAAATAGCGCCAAGCAAGCTTGCTTCAGCCTCGATATTGTTTGGCGGTGTGGTGTTTGGGCTAGCCATAGCGGAACGCGTACCTCGTTTTCCCTTTTCTATGATTCTAGCAGTTCAGCGCTTCCAAAGATATTGCTTATAGTTGCAAGATCGGGCTTTTCGTCAGGCGGCTGAGCGGGTGCGGCGGCTTGCAGACAGGTGATGCGTGTGTGTTTTCCTCGCTCAGACTCAACCAGTTGCGTCAAAATAGCAAGGTTTTGCGGTTCGTTTAAGCGTTTTTTATGAAAAGCAAAGCTGAGCTCGAGCGAGAGCTTGTCGCCGTTCAGGCGGGGACGCGCCATGCGGGCGACGCTATATAGCGTGTTGTGTTTTTGCTTTAGGTTTTGGAGGACAGCTTGCCATAACTGTTTGGCGTCATCATCGGCTGAGGATTCAGTTGCAGCGGTGCTGGTTGTTGCGGGTTCAGGCTGCGGCGTAACGGGGGTTTCTCCTGGTGAAGATTTTGCCTGCGGCGGACGGGTTTTTGGGGCGGGCTGCGGGGTTGTTTCTTGGGTTTTTTGTTTTGGCGACGGTTTCGTCGAGTCGGTTGGTTCTTGGGCGGGTGCGGCGGCTTGGGTCGTGTCTTTTGCGGCAGCTGCGTTGTGCGATGTTGGTTCGGTGAAGTCAGGCTGAAGCGATGTCGCTGCCCGTACGACGGTAATTTCTAAGAGTGCTCGAGGGTTGTGAGCGGGTGCGATATCGAGCAGCTGGCGGAGAAGATCAAGGTTGCGCCGTGTTTTATGGCTGTTTTGCTGAGTTGTGATTTCTTCGCGGAGTACTGCGCTGAGCTGAGCGGCGATCATGGCGGGCTCATATCCTTGGTCTAGCATGGCTTGCACTGCGGCAAGGCTTTTTGTGCCGTCATAGGCGTCTATACTGTCGCGAAGCGCTGCGATGTGTTCGTGCGGCGCGTGGCCGAGCAGCTGAGCAACTTGGTCGAGCGTGACATGCTCGCTCATGCTGCTGGCCTGGTCGAGCAGACTGACGCTATCGCGGAAACTGCCGTCACCGTGTTTGGCGATAAGCGCGAGAGCGTCGTCGTCGAGCGTGATTTTTTCTTTAGCTGCGATGGTGCGAAGCAGCTCTTCAACTTTTTCCGGAACAGCAGGGCGAAAACCATAGCGTTGAGTACGGCTAATGATAGTTTCGGGAAGTTTATGCGCTTCGGTCGTCGCGAGAATGAACACAACGTGTGCAGGTGGTTCTTCGAGAGTTTTGAGTAGTGCATTGAACGCTGCTTTACTTAGCATGTGCACTTCGTCGATGATGAAAACCTTGTATTTTGCACTGCTGGGAGCGCTCATGATTTTGTCGCGCAAGTCGCGCACATCTTCCACGCCGTTGTTACTGGCGGCGTCTATTTCTATGATGTCAAAATGTGGTTCTTCGCTGTATGGTAGGCCGTTAATTTCATGCGCTAAAATACGAGCGATAGAAGTTTTGCCGACCCCGCGCGGTCCAGTCAGTAGATAGGCGTGAGCAATTTTTCCTGCCGCTAGAGCATTGCTGAGCGTGGTCGTGATGTGATCTTGCCCCACCACCTCGCTCAATGCCCGTGACCGGTATTTTCGGTATAACGCCTTCCCCATTGCATCTCATTATAGAATGGCGAATGGCGAATGGCGAGTGTAGTATTTACAAAGCAGTGATGACAACACCGGTGGCGCTCATGATGATAGCTGTCCAGAGCAATTTGGCGTCATCGCGTTCTTTGAGGAAGTAGTGGGCAGCTACGGCTGTCATGGGTAACGTCAGTGCAGTAAGCGACTGGACGAGTGAAATATTGTCCGCGCCCTGGAGAGCGACAAAGTAGCTTATACCGAAAACTGCGGTGAGTACGCCGATGATCGTGGATTGCCGGACAATCGTTTTCGAAAGTCCGGCCGGTATCTTGCCGTTCGTGTCTTTCAGTGCAAACACTATGAGCCAGAATGTCTGGAGGCCGAATCCGTATATGAAAAACGCACCGATGTCCATGTGGCGAAGGACGGCTTTTTCGAGTACGGCTCCGATGCCAAGGAACAGTGCCGACACGACGGAGAGAATAATCCCTTTCATGAGGTGCTTATGGCGCCCAAGACCGGCGCGGTGTGCTTTTGCTGGCGCCCATATGGCAACTATGCCGCCGGCAAGGATGAGTGCTGCGCCGATGAACTGCGCCGCCGTGAGGCTTTCTTGCAGAAACAAACTACCGAGTATGATAACGATTACGATGCGAGCTTGCGATAAAGTTTGATTGAGCGCCGCTGGTATGTAGCGCATCGCAAGAAAGGATAGCCAAATAAACAGCGCCAAAAACAGGGTTGCTCCGAGCAAAAGCCACCATGTCAACCAAGACCACGAGACATCGTGTGCTAGCAATAGCCCTACGAAGAGACTTATGGGCATGAAGCCTATGGTGTAGGAAACAGCCATAGAAACACTTGCCGGTACAGTGTGCGACTGCGCGTATTGTCGTTTCAGTAGAGTTGCCGCAGTGAAGAGCGTCAAATTAATTACAAGCGCAAGTACCCACATGGTTTTCTACTGTATCACAGAGCGGCTTCGAGGGCTGCCCACTCGGCGGCAGCGTCGTCTTCGGGCACGTTGACGGAAACTTGGTCGCCTGGTTTTGCTTTGAAATACGTCACGCTGGCGAGTAAAACGCGATAATCTTTGCTGCCAACGGTAACGAAATAATGTCCGCCTTCAAGCTTGAGCTGTCCAACGACTTGTTTTCGAGGGATTGGACCGATTTGCTTGTATAGAAATGCTCCGTCATCGGCAATGGTAAGTTTGAGAATATCGCCCTGAACGAGCTTGGACTTACTCGCGTAGTTAGCTGGGACGGGGTATGTTTTGCCGTCGCTGCCAACCATGTTTTGGCCGTCAAACACGCCCTCGACTATTTTGCCAAGAGCTTCATCGCTTACTTTTGCCTGAACTTTTATGTCATCGCCAACGAGACTAATGAGCAACTCATTTGCTGCGGCCAAATTCGTCTCTGCCTCTTGTATGAGAGATCGTAGCCGTTTGATTTGTTTTTCTGGTAAATCGGCCATGCGCACACTCTTTCTTTCTATTTCCTCTGCTTGTTGCTCCACCGCATACGTGTATTACACCTTAGTTTAACCCTAGCATACCTCATTATGCAAGTCAAAATACTGCCGAAACAATTTCTGGGTCGCTGTGGATAAGTACAACTCCTCGTCAAAGCGTGAAAGGACAGTCCTCGCACATTTTTGTGCGAGGACTGTCCTTTCACGGCCTTTCGCGGTGCGCGTGGGCGGAAAGAAAAAACGCTCCGTTTGGGGAGCGTTTTTTTGCGGTTTCGCCAAGTTTCCTTTTGCGGTTTCTTTGGCTGAACTAGACGAGTTCGACGGTTGCGCCGGCTTCTTCGAGAGCCTTTTTGGCGTTTTCTGCGTCTTCTTTGGCGGCTTTTTCAAGCACGACTTTTGGTGCGCCGTCTACGAGAGCTTTTGCTTCGCCAAGACCAAGACCGGTCAGTTCTTTGACTGCCTTGATGACGGCAACTTTTTGCGCGCCAGCGTCTTTAAGGTTGACGTCGTATTCGCTCTTTTCGTCCTCGCCGCCGCCTGCAGCGTCACCTGCCGCAGCAGGACCAGCTACGGCCACAGCCGCAGCAGCTGGCTCGATGCCGTATTCGTCCTTGAGGATAGTTTTGAGCTCGTTTACTTCGAGAACGGTTAGTTTTGTCAGTTCTTCGGCGAGTTTTTTTACATCTGCCATAGTGTCATCTCCTTTATTGAAATGTGTGCGCCGCATAGTCGCAAACAGTTACTTGTAGCCTATCGTGATTGAAGCTCAATGACGAGAAGCGAAGCGTATGTTTTGCGGCAGGCGGCACGGTAATGTTAATGAAGCGCAGCGACTAAGCGCTCGCTTTGTCGCAAACGCCGTCGAGCAGCGCGTGCAGGTTGCCTGAAAGGCCGTTGGTGATGTCGTTGACTGGGCTCAGCAAGGTAGCCACTGTTTCGGCAATGAGCTGGTCTTTGCCTGGTAGGTCAGCGAGAGTTTTGACCGCTGCGGCATCCATGAAGGTGCCGTCGCCGCTGTATGCTCCGACAAACTCTATCGAAGGATTCTGCTTGGCAAATGCCTTCAGTGATTGTGCTGGCGCAACTTCGTCTTCGCTGTTGAAGGCGTAAAGCAGCATACCGCTCAGTTCGTCCGTTGGGGCGTCTTTGAGGGTGCTGTTTTGCTGCATGGCCTTAATGACCAAGCGGTTTTTAATAACCTTCACTTTCGTGCCAGTTGCTTTTGCGTCGCGGCGAAGCTGTTGCAGTGCTTTTACGGGCGTGCCTTGGTATGTGGCGACAACCGTCATTTTTGCGGACTGCAGCAGGTCCCCGACCTCAGCAACGACATCGTCCTTTTGTTGTTTCGTTAGTGCCATTCTGTCTCCTTTGGAGTGAATGCTAAATAATGAATGAAAGAATACTGGGTAGTCGTCATCGACCATACGAACGCGCCAGTATTCCGTTACGAAAAGAAGGCGCCTTTGGAATTACCAAAAGCGCCTAAAAGCAATCGAAATGATACGTATTTCGTTGCCTCGGTGGCATACTTAATCCGTTAAAACCGGACGCCACTGTCTTTGGTAACTCCTATAGCATAACAGATGAAGCTGTTTGTTACAAGCCAAAACGTTGGATATTTTGCGGCCGACAGCCCATCGCTTTTAAGAGATATGATGACGTAGTTTTACTAGTAGTCCTTTATGTAAGCACCATATAGACGCGGGTGTCAGGAGTGGCGGCGTTGTTCTTGGTTGGGCGGCGGGCTGGTTCGGTGTGGACGGTTACGAAACCCAGTTTTTGGTAAACGTGGAGCGCGCCTGCGTTGCTTTGCCAGGATTCGAGCCAGAGCTGCTGGACTTCGTAGCGTTGTTTTGCGAGGTCGAGTATGACGGTCAAGAATGGGGTTGCCAGACCGTTTCCCTGGTGGTCTTCGCTGACGCGCAGGCCAAATGTTTCTCGCCCGCTGGGCACGTGTTCGCTCGTTCCTGGGCCAAACCAGCCATACCCAGCTATAGCGCCGGTCTTTTTGTGAACGAGCAGCACGGCGAGTCTGCCTTTTTCCAGCCAATTCGCAGTTGTTTGTTCGTCTTTGAAGCGTTTTGTGCAGTCGTTTGGGCAGTACTCTCGTATGCTTGGTTGGAGTGAGAGCGCGTGTAGGGCGGCGACATCTGTTCGGCGCAGGCCGGTATGTACGACATAGCCTTTTTCGGACAAGCGTGCTAGGGCCTGTTTTGCGGTGTCGCTGAGGTCATTGCCCTGCTCTGCGAATACATCGTCGGCGAAGGTAGTCGGGTAATCATTCATGATACGAGCTCCTGAATGTGGGCGGCCATTTCTTCGGCGAGTGCTTGAGCGTTTGGCGCTTCTACCATAACGCGGGCAAGTGGTTCAGTGCCGCTCGGTCGTACGAGTATGCGGCCAGCAGCGCCGAGCTCGCTCTTTTTCGTCTGAACGTAGGCTTCCACCTCTGGTGTCTGCAGCTTGGTTTTGTCGGTAATGGCGAAGTTTACCAGTGCTTGCGGCACGCTTTGTACTTCATCGCTCCATTCGGCGAGTGATTTATGAGACGTTTTCAACACGCGTAAAAGTTGCACAGCGGCCAAAAGTGCATCACCGGTCGTGTTCAGGTCGGTCATGATGATGTGGCCAGATTGTTCCCCGCCGAGCGTGATACCGCTTTCGAGCATGTGTTCTAGTACGTAGCGATCACCGACGGCGGTACGGACCATTTTGACGCCGTGCGCGGATAACGCTTGTTCGACGCCGAGATTGGACATCACTGTTGCCACGACGGTCGGATTGCCTCGCCCCACGGCGAGCACGTACAGAATACGGTCGCCGTCGCACAGCCTGCCGCGCTCGTCGACGAGAATCAGCCGGTCGGCGTCGCCGTCGAGCGTAATGCCCATATCGGCGCTATGCGAAACGACCATTTCTTGGGCGGCGCGCGGGTCGGTGGCGCCGCAGGCGGCGTTGATATTGCGCCCGTTTGGTTCATAGGCAAACGGAATAACCTGCGCGCCAAGCCGCTCAAAAACGCGCTGGGCGATGCCGCAGGCAGCACCGTTGGCGCTGTCGACGACGAGCGTGGTTCCGTCGAAGCGTTCGCCTTCGGCCGAATGTACCAAGAAATCCTCGTATTGTTTTGCCAGCTCTGGTTTTGTTTCGTACCCTCCGCCCTCGCGGTCGGCCGTACCTTGCGTAATGGCGCGGCTGACTTTTTCTTCGATGTCGTCGGGCAGTTTGCCGCCGTCGGCGCCAAAGACTTTTATGCCGTTGAATTCGTAGGTGTTGTGGCTGGCCGTTATCATCACGCCGGCGACAAATGATTCGTTTTGCGCGGTCAGGTAGGCTAGGCCGGGCGTCGGCACTACGCCGACAAAGACAACGCGTACGCCGACGCCTTGCAGCCCTTTGGCGACGGCAGCGACAATTCGCTCAGATGACTCGCGCGTGTCGCATGCGAGCACTATATGTTCGCCAGCTTTTGCAAAATAAGCGCCAACGGCGCGGCCGATTGCCTCTGCGCCGCTGTCATCGAGCGGGTATTCGTTTGCCAGACCACGGACGCCGTCGGTGCCAAATAGTTCTCTGCTCATAAATGTATAGACTTTCTCTTGATTATTCCGCAGCTACCAGCATTTCGCCTAGCCGCGCACTAACTCATACTATCATGTGCGTGTTGGTCGAGCGAAAAAACCTGCGCGACTTTGTGCGCCAGACGCCACAACTTACGCTGCTCGCGGTTGAGTGTTTTGTTCCTTGGTCAATCGAAAGCTAAGTGTGGCTGATGATCCGTCGTGTTCCGTAAGTACTAGCTGTACATTATTTGCCTCGTGAACGACGCCAGTCCTATTAAAGCCCCTGAGACGAGGCAAATCACTCATACGGTCATTGATGGGGAAACCTACTAAAGCGAACGTTCCTGTTATGTCTCCGTCCGAGAGTGTGATTGTTGGAACCCTGACTTGTAAGGATTTATCGCCCGTAGAAGAACCTGTCTTGTCGCAAAGACGATCAGTCTCGCAGTATTTGTCATAGAGTGCCGCGTACGGGTCTGGCCCCCAAGAGATAAAGACGCGATCACCGAGTTCGTTATTCGGATTTTCTGTTTCTAATGCGAGAAGCTTATGCCCAGCCGTGTCTATAGCGGATAACGTAATCTGTTTATTTTGTTCTGCATATTCTACCATTTGCGCCGTGTTTAGCGTAATCACTTCATCTTCCCTGAGTAACCCTAACTCGTATAGTTCTGGGGGGGTAAAAAATTTGAGGAGGTTGTGCTTGGGCGTATCGTACATTCCAGCCAACCGGTCACGATAGCCCATCATGCTGTTCTGGTCTAGCGTAGGGTTGATCTCGCAGTCTGATACCTTCACGGCGTTTGTGCACGCCGCAACACCAGCGTGATCTAATCCTCCGGAATGGCCTAACTCATGTATTAAAGCGCGCCGGAAATGTATTCCAAAAGCAGTATTTGTGATAACGAGTGCATGATTGAACCCAGCAAACGCCACAGCCTCTTTACCTGTGCAGCTAGGTGCGTCAACCACGGCGACAGGTATAGAAGGGATAGAGTGTTCGCTTTGCGTAGAGGTGACTACGTCATAGATCTTCAACACGTCTCTATTGCTCTCCCTGTCGACACAGCCGTCATCCAGCCGTATGCTTTGCTTTGCTATTGTCACTTCGACAGCTGGGTTATATCTGCCATAGGTCGCCTCGCTGATACCATCCTGGATTTCTTGAGTAAAAGCCTCGTCTCCTTCTAGAATGTTTTTACGGTACGTTTCACTTATTGCTTTCATCACGGGATCGCCATCACTATCGGCTGGCGCAGCGTTTTCGACTGGAATATATATCATGTGTATACCGGCGTTTGCCTCTAGTAGCTCTCGCGTATCAAATGTGTTGTAGCCGGCAGGTGTCTCACTAGCAGCTGTGCGAGACGGAGTGGTCTCGCTGCTAGGTGTGATGACCGCAGATGACTCGGCTGGTTCATACGTGACAGGCTCTGCTTCTGCGCTGCAGCTGTTAAGTGTTGATGCTAATACCAAAGTAGCTACCGCGCCAACTAAACGATTTAGCCTTGATGGCTGGCTAGCCTCTGGAGATTGATCTCTAGGCGGTCCATGCTCAAACATAAACATAGTTTTTATATGATAGCAATAAAATTGTATTTTGTCAATAAATATTTTATGCTAGCCTATCCACCCACCATACACCCTGTGTGCATTCACTAAACTAGGAAAGAGTGAAAGATCTATCTCGCGCGCCGTCGGTACCAAATAGTTCTTTGCTCATGGTTATTTTCCTGTCACTTTTACAAATTTTTCGACGAGGAGACGAATGTCATCTTCGCTGTGCGCGGCGCCTATTTGCACGCGAATACGCGCTTTGCCTTTCGGTACTACCGGAAAACTGAAACCGACGACGTATATACCTTCGTCAAAAAGCCTTGCGGCTGTCTCGACGGCGGCTTTTTCTTCGGTGAACATAATGGGTGTAATCGGGTGCTTGCCGCCGGCCACGTTGAAACCGGCTTCGCTCATGCGCGTACGGAATAATGTGGTATTGTCGTTGAGCTTTTGGACGAGTTCAGGGTGTTTTTGGACGTATTCGAGCGCATAGAGCGACGCGCCGCACGTGCCGACTTCCATTGCGTTGCTAAAGAGATAGGTTCGCGAGCGTTGCCGCAAATAGTCCACGGCTTCTGCGTGGCTTGCAATGAACGCTCCGCCCGCTCCGCCGAGGGCTTTTCCGAACGTGCTGCTCAGAAAGTCAATGCGTCCTTCTGTGCCGGTGAGCTCTGGCGTGCCGCGTCCGGTTGCACCGAGTACTCCGGTGGCGTGCGCATCGTCTACCATAACCAGCGCTCCGTAGGCGTCGGCGAGATCGCAAATATCTTTGAGCGGCGCAATATGACCGTCCATACTAAAAACGCCGTCGGTGGCGATAACCTTCAGGCGTTTGCCGGCGACGCTTTTCAGTTTGGTTTCGAGGTCGGCCATGTCCATATGCGCGTAGATGAGTCGTTCTGATTTGGTAAGTCGAACGGCATCAATGATACTCGCATGGTTTAGTTCATCGCTGATGATGGCATCTTCTGGGCCGAAAAATGTTTGAAACAAGCCGACGTTTGCCATGAAACAGGACGAGTAGAGAATAGCGTCGTCCATACGGACGAACTCGGCGGTCGCTTGCTCTAGCTCTTTGTGGATATCTTGCGTGCCGCAAATGAAGCGCACGCTTGCTTGGCCGAAACCCCACTTTGCGAGTGCCGCGTCTGAGGCTTTGCGGATGCTGTCGCTGCCAGAAAAGCCGAGATAGTTGTTTGCGCAGAAGTTGAGTAACTTTTTGCCGTCGACGGTGATTTCGCGGCCCTGCGGACTTGTAATGACGCGCTCTTCTTTCCAGAGCGACTGGTCTTTAATGTTCTGCAGTTCGGTTTCGAGAATGGGTTTTAGCTGGGTGTACATCACTGCGCTCCTCTGTCACGATTGCATATTGAAAATGAGTTTGGGGTGCTTGTCCATTTTTTGTTCGAACACGTTTGGGTCAAATTCGCTCAGTTTGAGTACGGTGTCTTGTCCGCCATTCATGATTGTGTTCCACACACTGTCTTGTATGCCGTTACTTGCCTGAGAGAGGACGCGTTGAGAGATTTGCCAGGTGTGAAAAATTTCGCGGCCAATCACGCAATGGAGCGTAAGACCGGCAACGATAAGGCGCGGGAACTGCGGTATGACAAGGTCGCCGTCTTTAACGCCAAAGAGGACAATGTGACCGCCGCGGCGCGTGGCATCTATGGCGTTGTTGATACTGCTCGGCGGTCCGGCCATTTCGAGACTGACATCGACACCCTTGCCGTAGGTGAGCTCGCGTATGCGTTCAATAACATTTGGGTCGTGCTCCCAGGGGTTTGTCTTGTCTGATTGCTCGACGAGGATAGTTTCATCTGCTCCGCACTGAGCGGCAAGTACGAGGTTGGCGGCGCTGACGTCCACGGCAATGACTTTGGCAGCACCGAACTTTTGCGCGATGAGAATGCTAAAGAGACCTATTGGTCCAGCACCAAAGACTGCAACGCGCTGACCGCGGACATCCACTTTCGTCAGTGCGTGAATGGCATTGCCAAACGGATCCATGATAGCGGCGACTTCTGGGCGAATACGGCTGCTGTCTATGGCCCAGAGGTTTTTGGCTGGCAGCTTAACATATTCAGCAAATATACCGTCTATAGTGATGCCCAAAATAGCTTCGTTGACACAGACATTTGCCTCGCCTATGCGGCATTGATGGCACTTACCGCATGTGACGTGGCTGTCGCCAGAAACGAGACTGCCGACTTCGATTTTGGCAATGTTTTTTGGGTCGGGGTCCCAGTACAGCGAGTTTACTTTAGAGCCAACCTCTACGACCTCTCCGACAAACTCGTGTCCCACGACGCGCTGGTTTTTGCCATCGCGCGCGAGTGCCGCAAGAAACTGGTCTTTGAACGAGTTGCGGTACCAGAGACCGCGGTCGCTTCCGCACACTCCGGCATATTGTATACGGACAATTGCCGAGCTGGCGTCATCTGGGTTGTTTGCCTCGTCTAGCGACGGTTTTTCAAGTTCCGCGAGGGTAAACCCGCGGGATTCATCCCAGGACTGTTGAGCTGTGTCTATGACTAATCCGCGCATCGCTCTAGTTTCCTCCAGTCGTGTTCATAACTCCAGTATACGCGGTGTCAGCGATTTGTCGCCACAATTGGTTTTCGTCGCCAAACAAAACGCGCGTTTTAACAGAACGTGGTTAGGGCTGGGTTTGAACTGACGCGGCTAAAAGTGAAGCCGGTTTCCGTGAGCTTGCTTTCCAGTGCTGCTCGATCGGCGGCTTCGAAGCCAATCAAAACCTTGCCGATGTCGCTGGCGGTAAATCGGTAGTGAAACAGCGAAATGTTCCACGTGCTACCAACGGTGCTGAGAAATTCGCCGAGGGCGCCAGGGCGTTCGGGAAATTCGACGTGGTAAATCTCTTCGCCCGTGCTCGGCGCTGATCCGCCAATCATGTGCCGGACGTGTTCTTTGGCGATGTCGTCGTTGGACAGGTCGGTGTGAACAAAGCCGTTTTTGGTCATGTGTCGGAGCAGTTTTGCCTTGTCTTGGGCGTTTTGGACGGATATACCGGCAAGTACGTTTGCGTGATCGCGTGTGCGGAGCCGGTACGAAAATTCGCTAATACTGCGTTTGCCGACCACTGCGTCGCAAAACTCCAAAAACGCCCCAGGGCGTTCTGGCAGCCGCACGCTCACGAGGGCTTCCTTGCCGGAACCGATAAGCGTTCGTTCGGCTATTTGCTGCAGCCGCTCGAAACTGACATTCGCGCCCGAGCAAATAGCGACAGCCTGCGCTTCTGCGGGTAGCTCAAAGCTTTTTAGGCCAGCGAGAGCGAGTGCGCCGGACGGCTCAACGATACTTCGCGTTGCTTCAAAAGTGTCTTTTATGGCCGAACATATTTGGTCGGTCGTAACGGTGATGCAGCTGTCGACAAGCCGTCTGGCTGCGGCGAACGTGTGTTCGCCCACTCGTTTCACGGCTACGCCATCGGCAAATATTCCGACGTGCGCGAGCGTGACGCGTTCGCCTTTGGCGAGGCTTTTGGTCATGGAAGCGCTGTCGACCGGCTCAACTCCTATGATTTGTACATCTGGTCGCACCGCCTTTACGTAGTGCGCAATGCCCGCTATGAGACCGCCGCCGCCCACGGGAACAAATATGTGCGTTACGTCTGGCAGTTGCTCAATGATTTCCTGCCCGATTGTGCCCTGTCCGGCTATGACGAGCGGATCGTCAAATGGGTGAATAAAAACGCGGCCGGTTTGTTTGATAATATCGGCGCACACGGCAGCTGCTTCTGAATAATTGTCGCCGGCGAGTACTACTTCGGCGCCGTAACTTTTGACTGCTTCAACTTTTATACTCGGCGTGGTGTTTGGCATGACGATGAGGGCTGATATGTGCAACCGCTGTGCGGCAAGGGCGACGCCTTGCGCGTGATTGCCTGCGCTGGCGGCGATAACGCCTTTCTTTCTCTGGGCTGGCGTGAGCCGGCACATTTTGTTGTAAGCGCCGCGTAGCTTAAAGCTATGAACTGGCTGGAGGTCTTCGCGTTTTAAATACACGGCATGGCCGCGCTGGCTGCTTAGTTTTGCGGCGCGCTCAAGCGGTGATTTGCGCGCTACGTCATAGACTCGCGAAGTCAGCACTTCTCGTACAATGTCACTGATACTCGTCGGACTCATGCGGTGTACTCCCGAAGGAGCGCAACGGCTTCGATTTCGACTAGGAGCGGGCGGTCTGCGACGCGCGGCAGTTCGGCCACAGCTATGCAGCTTCGAGCTGGTGCGACACCTGCTTTCGTGAACTCGGCCGCGTAGACTTCATTCATGGCGGCGTAGTGGCTCATGTCGGTCAAAAACACTGTGGTTTTGACTACCATGTCAAGCCCGCTGCCGGCCTCTTCGAGGACGTCGGCGAGGTTTTTGAGTGCTTGGCGCACTTGGGATTGCACGTCTGCTGGTGCTTTTCCTTCTACTGCTCCAATTTGTCCGGCGCTGTAGACAAAACCATTGGCCACTCGGCACGGACTATACGGCCCGTATGCTTGACTCATAGCATTGCTCCTTCTCTGTACTGTACGCGTGGCGTTTCAGGCTGATGAGAGGGTGTCGTTCCGTTATGGCCGGCGGCTGGTTCCGTCGCTTCGATCGAATCTTTGGCGTCAGCGTTGATTGCTTCAGATTTGCTGGCGTACGAACTATCGCTTGTGCCTCTTGATCTTAATGCTCTTACTGCCATGTATAGCTGAGCGGTTGTTGCTTCACCCTGTTCGAGGAGTTCCGTCGGGTCGCCTCCAGAAGCAGAGGTGGCTAAGATTTCAGTCCATATTACTTCGCGCTGTAGAGCGCTCTCTTGGGCTTCGCAAGGATTTCCTGAACCCTTACCTCCGCGCCCTGATGTTCTATTTCCGGCCATACTGGTACTCGTTTCTCGTTAAAGTTGTTTTCATGATGCAGCTGCCTCTACGGTTTGTGCGACGGCTACCCTTACGAAAAACTCTGGGACGCCGCCCGTATCTTCGGTTTCGAATATTGAACGCCGTACGCCTTCATGCCCAAGGTAGGTGTCTGCGTGTACCTCTACTGAGCTGGGCGTATACTTTTCTACTCCTGGTCCTGGCATGATATTGTTCTTTCTTCGTTACGTAATAATGAAAATTGGCTTCGGTTGAAGCCAATGTTTTCTGGGCTGCGCTGGCGAGTTTATGTTCTCGAGGCTTCAACCATGCTGAAGCACAGCCCCTGAAGGCCGAGAATAATAATCACGCTTTGCATAGTTGATCGCATAACCACCATTCAAACATACAACAATTTTCAGCGCAACCATTTTTACGATATAGTGAAGTTTATATGTCAAATACAGCACCCCTAGAACATCCCGACAGAAGCAGCGTTCTGCCAGAGCTATACACCAATTTTTACAGAAGTGGCATGAAACACGACAGCCCTACTGCGAGCAGACATGAAACGATTAGTTGCTGTGGCGGTTTTCAGATAGTAGCGGGTGGACGTTTGCGAGGGCCGTGTTGAGCGGATCGGTTTGGCTAGTTGCGTCTATGAGGGCGGAGATTTCCCGAAAGCTTATCGAAACACTCCAGCGCTGCTTGTGGCCAAGGAGCGTGACGTACTGGCTTTCTGCCGCGAAGCCGCGAGCCTGGAGCGTGCTGTGAAACGTCAAGCTTTGGTCAAAAATAGCATCATACTCGTCGCTCAGACCAGCTGCTTCGACTTCTGGCGGTGTGCTGTAACCGTAGCGCGGTGTAAGAGTTTGCAGCCGTATGTTTGCGTGTAGGTTTTTGGGTAAATCTAATACTTGCGCAAAACTGTCTAGGAAGTCCCATTCGTACTGAGCGCCAGCCAGCGCTCTGCCGCGCGGATAGCGTTGTACGTAGTCTAAAAACAGCCGAGATTTTATTTCGTATGGCCATGTTTCCACCACCGCTTTCACTTCGGAGAGTGGAAGATCGACCGATTCGTACAGCATGGCTGGTAAGAGATCAAGCTCGTTGCGTGGCGCGAAACGGACAAGTTTGACTGGTTCGGTAGTGCTCGCAAACCCGTTGGGGAGCTGTTGCAGAGTGTCTGTGTCGAGTTCAAGGCGTTCTCCTTGCGCGAGGAGCGCCCTGCTCTGTTCGTCGCTAGATGCGACGGGTAGGAGCGGCCGGAGGATTTTGAGGGCGGCTTCGTGGGCGAGCGACTTGCTGTGCAGATCGGGTGTTTCCGCTTGAAGGTGTTTTGCGAGCTTTGCGGCGAGTTGGCGCCGTGCACGGAGCAGGTGCTCTATGTCGTCGCAGTAATCACACTGAACGTCATCTGGAAGACTTTCTGGAGTGTAGTAGGGGATGTCTGGTTCGCTAGCGGATGCAGCGGTTTTTTCTTGTAAGATTTTGGCGGCAGGACTTGTTGCTAGTAGGTCGGCAATGGGGGTTGGTTCTTCCTCGGCTGTTTCGTCCAAACTTAAAAATGTTGCTACATGCTTCCAGACATCTTGAAACACCTCGTCGACACTGTCAGTTGCGTACACGACTGGCATGTTTCGCTGCTTTGCTTCCCAGAGGTAGCCAGCACGTATGCGTTCGAGTGTTTCGGGGCTGAGCGTGTCAAAGCGTTCGGTTTCGCCGCGGCTTTGTATGCGTTGCTGGATGGTTTGTACGGGAGCATCAATGACAATAGTCAGGTCTGGCCACATATCGCCCACCGCAAACGAAATAATGTCGTTGAGCCGCTGGTAGTCTGGCACATCACCTCGACCGTAAAACTGCACGGCCAGCGTGGTGAGATAACTACGGTCGACGATGACAACCTCACCGTTGTTGCGGGCGGTGCGAACTGTTTCGAGCGATTGGCAGCGAGCGGCGTTGTACAACAGTACTTCGGTGCGCGTGTTCATGGGGTAGTTTGGGTCTTGCGTGAGGCGGCGAATTTCCTGTGTAGTCGGGTCGGCTTGGCCGTCTGGTTCGTGCATGATTCGAACCGCTTGTCCTCGCCGCTTTAGCTTGCGCGCCAACAAGCCGGCTATAGTCGATTTCCCGACACCTTGAATACCTTCCAGTACAATATATTTGCCACGCTCCATAGTTGTATAAATAGTATATCCAACCAAGTGTATTTGTACACCCCAGACTGTTCATGTACGCGATTTGTTCGCGTATTCGGTGCATGTTCGATGTATGCGCTTGGCTATGGCCGCGAAACGCCGACACAAATGCCCTCGTCATATCACCGCGCAAAAACTCATAACAAATATGTCGCGATTGCAACACATTTGTTATGAATATCGTGAAGCGTTTCGTGAAGCGTTTTTGGGTGACTCGGATCGGAGTGTGGGGCAGATAAGTGACCGAAGTGCAAAAGCGCGAGCGAGAAAATACGTGAGGGCTGTACCGAGTAAGTACGGTCTGTGCACGAGGTGCTATACTGGGGCAATGATAGCGATGGTTGTGGCGATGGCAGAAAATGGAGTTATAGGCTCGCGGAGCGACTTGCCTTGGTACTTGCCTGCCGACCTGCGGCATTTCAAAAAGCTCACCACTGGCAAAACCGTCGTCATGGGTCGGACGACATTTCAATCTATCGTCGCACGCCTGGGTAGGCCGTTGCCGCAGCGTCGTAATGTCGTGCTTACCCGCGACCAATCGTTTCACTACCGAGGCGTCGAAACTATTCATGACGTCTCGAGCATTGCCCCGCTTGCCGACGACGTGTACGTCATTGGCGGTGCTCAGGTGTACGCCGCGGCGCTAGAGCTGGCGGATGTGCTGTATGTGACGGAAGTTCATGCGGTCATTGACGGCGATGCTCACTTCCCTGCCATAGATGCAGCTCGGTGGCGCGAAGTGAGTCGAGTGCGCCACGCAGCAGACGCAAAAAATCAGTATGACTATGATTTTGTTGTCTACGAACGCCGCCACCCGTAGGCTGGGTGTGCTGAAACTGTCTTGCAAGGGGTTATTTGTTTGGGATGGGTCAAGAGCCTTGTCTGGGCTGTATACTTAAGCGCATGACTATGTTAGCTCCCACGGTGTTGCCTGCTGAAACGTTGCGTGCGATTGCCGAAAAATACGGCTACGATGCGGCGGTGATTGATCGGCCGCAAAGCGGATATCGCAATACTTCGTTTCGTTTTCGTACCACCCGGGGCGACGATTTGAATTTTATACTGTACAAACGCGAACCGGATGTGGTGCGGCTTATTCGCCGTACCAATGCCTTGGGCGGCTATGTGAGTGAGCGTGGTCTACCGGTGCGGGCGCCGGTAGACGCACGCGTGCTTCGAGTCGGTCAGCGCTACGGGGCGCTGTATCAGTATCTCGGCGGCGAGACAATTCCGTGGGAAGCGTATGCCATGAAGCACATCAAACTGCTTGGTATGGCGATGGCGCGATTTCATGCCGCGGCGCGCGGGTTCGAAGGTGATTTGCTTGACATAGAAGACGTCTACGCGGCCATCGTTTTGCGCATGAGTGCGTACTTTGGCGATGCAAACGTGGAAAGAGCGCTCCGCGACAAGCTGGGCGTGGCAGTTGATGTCCCTGATTTTATGGCGCTACTTGACCAGACGCGTCGCCTGCCAGCGCGCGCGGTGCTGCACATGGATCTGGTGCGCAGCAATGTGCTGTTTCGCGGAGCGAGGACCGGCGATAGCTTTACGGTAGGCAATACCACACTGTCGGGGATACTCGATCTAGAAAAAGCGGCTCGCGGGCACGTCTTGTTTGACGTGGCGCGCAGCTTGGCTTTTTTGTTGGTAGATTGCGCCAAGCCTGAGGCAAGTGTGCGCCGCTATTTTTTGGAATCCGGCTACCGCAAACGCGGCGAGCAAAACATGCAGCCTGTTCGGCTACCGTCTGGCGACATGCTCGAATCGCTGATTACGCTATTTTTGACCTATGATTTTTACAAATTTTTGCGCCAAAATCCATATGAATCTCTACCAGAAAACCATCATTTCATGCGCACGGCCGCTGTGCTGCGGGCGCGAAAAGTGATACAATAGTACTGACAAAAAAGAGAGGAAATGTACATGGCTGACGCGGCGTGGAAAAAACGTTTGATTTCGCAGAGTGATTTATTGGCGCTGCATGAAAAATTGCGGGAGACTGGCAAAAAAACGGTTTTTACGGCTGGTAGCTGGGATCTAATTCATGCTGGACAATGCCGTTACTTGGAGCGGGCCAAGCAGTACGGAGATGTGCTGGTCGTCGGCGTTAGTAGTAACGATGCTATCCGCCGCGTCAAAGGCCCGAACAAGCCGATCCTAGACGAAAAAATCCGTGCCGAAATGCTGACGTTCCTTAAGTCGGTCGACTATGTCACCATACTGCCGGAACCGAGCTGCGTGCCGACGCTGGGCTTACTCAGGCCGGATATCTACGTTACGGTCAAAGAAGATTGGACGAGCGAGTACAAAAATTCCAAAGAATACAAGACGGTTACGAAATATGGCGGAGAGGTCATGGTGGTCGATCGCCAATCAACTAGTGTTTCGACGACGCAGATACTGCAGCGTGCTATTGGCGGTGCGCTGTCTGATACGCTAAAGGATTTTATGCAGTACCGAAAAGACCCGATCAAAGAAAAGAAGTAAACAATCATGCTTTCGCCTGAGCAAGCCAAACAAGAAGAAGCTTACAGAACCGCTCGGACCAGCGGTGCCTATGATGGTATTTGGCAAAATGTCGGGCGCTGCGTGTTTTGTGACCACGATCAGACACAGCGGCATCACGAAATCTACCAAGAAGCCGATGTCTACATGACTGTGCCAGCCTACGCGTATATCGACGGGCATTTGCTGGTTATTCCGCGTCGGCACGTCTGTTCGGTCAAGGAGTTGACGCCTAGCGAGTGGGAGGTGATGCGAAAAATGTTTTATCTGGCCAAGAAAATGATGCGCGAAGCGTACGGCATCAAAGGCATGCAGATTGTCCAAAAAGACGGCCGAGATGCCCAAAGCACGGTCGAGCACCTGCATTTTCACTGCATACCGTTTGATGGCCCAGATCTTTCGACTTGGCATTATCGAGAGCTCAAAAACACTCCGTATGAAAATGCCGAAAAATACCGTCAAGACCAGAAAAAAATGATGCAGCTGGTAAAGCGTTACCAGAAAAAGTACTCAAAGTCATGACACAAGACAACGTGTTTATTGCCCCACTGAAAAAACTAGCCAAGGCGTCAAAAGCTCAGCTTGGCGGTGTGGCCTGTTTCGTGCTGAAAAACGGCGCGATTATTTCCAGCGGGCTCAATCATAATCCTACCGGGAAGCCCATGGAGATGCTCGTCGATGGCAAGCTTGTATCGCGGCCCGAAGTAGTGCACGCTGAGGTGGCTGCAATTCAGGCGGCCACAGCCAACGGCGTTGACCTTGCCGATGCGACACTATTACTGACGATGTCGCCGTGTATCAAATGTGCCCAGCAGATCGTCAAGACCGATATTGCCAGAGTTCACTATTTGTACGAGTGGTGGGACAAGGCGGGGCTCGATACATTACGCGCAGCAAACGTGAAGGTCAAGAAAGTGAGACAAGAAAAATGAGCGGCACCAAAAGACATCCAGAATATGAGTACCTAGAGCTGATGGCTCGGATATTACAAGACGGCAGAACCAAAAAGACACGCGGTATCCACGACATCAAAAGCGTGTTCGGCGCGCAGGTTCGTTTTGATATGCGCGCTGGTTTTCCTCTGCTGACAACCAAAAAAATGCCATTCAAGATTTTGCTGCACGAACTGCTGTGGTTTATTTCTGGCGATGATAGTGTCAAATACCTGCACGAACATAATATTAAGTACTGGGACGGGTTTTTGCACGAAGGTTCGGACAGCTTGGGGCGTATTTACGGCGTGCAGTGGCGGCACTGGCGTCGCCCTGACGGCACGGAGTTCGATCAGCTGCAGTGGGCAATCGATGAGATCAAAAATAACCCTGATAGCAAAGGCATTATTGTTAATGCCTGGAACGCTGGCGAACTGAGTGAAATGCGGTTACCGCCCTGCCATACGATGTTCCAGTTTGATGTTACGAAGGGCAAGCTGCGGTTGCAGTTGTATCAGCGAAGCTGGGATGTCTTTCTGGGTGCGCCGTTTAATATTGCTCAATACGCGATGTTGCTGCACATGGTAGCACATGTGACCAATCTAGAGCCGCGCGAGCTGGTGATTGCCGCTGGTAACGCGCATCTCTACAAAAACCACCTGGATGTGGCCAAGCAGCAATTGCGCCGCAAGCCGCTGCCGTTGCCGACGCTGAAGATTGTTGGCGATGTGCAATCGATCGATGATTTTCGCGAAGAAAACTTTGTGCTTGAAAACTATCAGGCGCACGATCGAATCAAGACTGACCTGGTTATCGTCTAGTTTGTCTGGGCTATGATATCGCGGTAGACGCGGGCGTGTTCGGCGGCCATGTGGTCGGCGGTAAAAGTCGTTTCGTATACTTGGCGGCAGGCAGCGCGATCAATGTGCGCAATCTCGTCGATGGCGGACGCTAGCCGTGCTATGGTCGACGGCTCATCGAGCTCGCCGTTGTCGGTGTAGCGCTTGGCGACAACGATGCCAGTTTTGCCATGCTGGACGACTTCGGGTAACGCGCCGGAGTCGAGCGCAATGACTGGCGTGCCGCAAGCGAAGGCTTCTAGCGACACCATGCCAAATGGCTCATCGAACAGCGACGGGACTAGTAGCGCACGAGCGTTCGCCAAGAACGCTTGTTTTGCGGCGTTATCGCCGATGAAACCGTCGTAAGTAATAGCGGGGTCATTTAAGCACGGCTCGATCTTCTCGCGCCAGTAGGTGTCTTTGCTGACCTCGGCATAGTGTTTGCCTGCAATGCGCAGGCGCAAAGGTGTCGCGGCCGATTGATTGTAGTGCTGCAAAGCGGCTATAGCTAAGTGAACGCCTTTTGGCTCGATAATCCGTCCCATGTAGGCGACGTAGTCGTTTGTCGGCGCGTCGACCGGTGTCAATTCGGCTGCGTCTAAGCCGTGATATATGTTCCCTGCCCAGTTGGTGTCTTTTGGCATGCCGTGCCGTTGAGCATAGGAGAGGCTTAGCCAGCGAAGGCTTTTGTATTTTGGAAAATTATTCTTGTACTTTACGAGGAAGTTGAACGGATCGTGGTGTGTGAATACAACTGGCTTACGACACAGCGCTGCAAACGGCAGTGCGATCTCTTCTTCGTTGGTGTATATATGCACCAAATCAAACTCGCCATCATTTGCTCTTTTGAATACGTCGGCAATCAGCTCGCTCTGAACCTGGCGGGCCAAAGTCACAAAAGTGAACGGGTGTTTGCGCAGTAGGTCCATGTAGCTGTCACCGCGCCTAGCAAGTTCGGCGTCAAAGTAGTCCAAGCTGGCCGTTAGGTTGTGTACGGTTGTATCCACCGGGCCTGGCGTGCAAAGCGTTACATCCACGTTGTGTTGCTGCAGGTTGCTGGCTAGCGCCAGTGCTTGCTCGCCGGGGGAAAATATCACATGCGGCAACAATCGGCGGTGCATAAAAATATGCGGAACAACCAAAGCTAGCCGCACCGTCTTGCCAGTATTGCCGCTGTTACTATTCATCAAGAAAACTGAGGTCGAGCTCGCTGTCGCTAGCGTTGTCGTCGCCGTAGTAGCCGTCTGCCTGTGCTGCTTCGTCCATTATTCCTCCTAAGTTTGATTATTCTACTATAACGAACAGCGGCGAATTCGTATAGTGATTTTAGAAAAAGTAAACGATCGATTATTGACCGTTTAGCGTTCTTTTTAGATACTCAGACGCAAGCTGCTCGACATCGGACAACTTGTCATAGCGCCAGAGTCTAATGTGACTACATTCCTCGGCAGCGTCGATGAGCAGTCGAGAAACGGTTGCGTCGCGGTGAGCTACGATCAGGGTGGGTTTCTTGAGTTGGTCGGCTACGCCAAAACGTATCACCTCCCATTGTGATGCCAGTTCCTTTTTGAGCTGCTCAACGCTGCCGCGAAACTCCGGCAGTGCTGCGGTCAGCGCGCAGCCGACGTATAGTTTATGATGTGCCATGACATCATTTTGACAGTCAATCAGCGCCTATGGCTAGGGCAGAATACTTCGCTTTTTCCTATCTCCCACCCGTTAAAATCTGTTAAAATGAATTATTCGTTTGGGTTGATGGTGATAGCAGGTCCCATGGTTGTGGTGGCGTGGATAGCTTTGATGAACACACCCTTAACGCTCTGCGGCTTGGCGTTTTTTATGCTCGCCATGACGGCTTCGGCGTTTTCGAGCAGTTTTGTGCCGCCGAAACTCACTTTGCCGATGGCGAGATGAACGATACCGGTGCTGTCTACGCGGTACTCAACGCGGCCGGCTTTGGCTTCTGCTACAGCTTTTTGTAAGTCGGTTGTGACGGTGCCGCTTTTGGGGTTGGGCATCAGTCCGCGCGGACCGAGAAGCCGCGCGTATTTACCGAGCTTTGGCATTGTTGCGGGTGTGGCAATGAGCGTGTCGAACGCTACTTGACCCTTTTCGAGCTGTTTGGTGAGTGCTTCTACGCCGGAGATATCGGCGCCCTCAGCTTTTTCGTCGGCAAAAACAGCGACGCGAACGGTTTTACCGGTGCCCTGCGGCAGAATAAGGTTGGTTCGAATGTTTTGGTCGGCTTGGCGCGGGTCTACCGCGAGATTGACATGTAACTCGACGCTTGCATCAAACTTTACAGTGCTTGTTTTTGCTGCCAGCTCCATAGCCTCGGCAAGACTGTATAGTTTGCCCTTTTCAATTTGTTCGGCTGCGGTGCGGTATGCTTTACTTCTTCGTTCTAGGCGCGAGCGAGTCGGCTTGACGGGCTGCTTTGGTTTTTCGGCTTCCTCGGCGGCTTCTTCACTGCGGTGCTTCTGGTGCTCGATCTTTTCTGCTTTGGCTTCGGCTTCTTCTATGCCTTTGGCACTGCGTTTGCCGGCTTTGGCGGTTTTTACCTCTGCCTTGCTGTCTTGCTCTGATGTGTCAGCCGCCGAAGCAGTTTCTTTTTTGGCCGTTTCCTCAGTTTCGTCCTGGGTGGCGCTGCTGGCTGCGGCTTGAGCCTCTAGCTCTAAAGCTGCGGCGTTTGCTGCGTCATCTTTTTTACTCTTTGGCATGATATTTCTCCTTCTGTGGTGCTAGCCCTACTGTATTTCGGTCCCACAACTATTCATTTTACTACTATATTTCGTAACCTTTTTCGATGAACTTCTGTTTGATTTCGGGAGTCGAATCTCCCCCTTTTTTTTGCGTTGTAGGCGTGTTTGCCGCGACCATTGCCGCTACTTCTTCGGCAAACTTTGCAAGCGACGCAGGGTCTTCTCCTGTACTTGACTGTGTGTCGAGCGCTTTGGGTGCTTGCTCGCTCGGAGGTGTTTTGTTCACGCCGCCTCTACTTCCACGCCCATGCTGCGGGCGGTGCCAGCGACCATCTTCATAACTGCTTCGACGTCGTCGGTGTTCATATCGACGGCTTTTTCTTCGGCAATCTTGCGTAGGTCGGTCTGGCTGAGTTTTTTGGAAATCTTTTCGCTATTTGGGCGGCCTGAGCCTTTCTGTATGCCAAGGGCTGCCCGAATGCGGTCATCGGTCGGTTCTGCTACGACACGAAAACTCATAGTGCGATCGTCGTAAATGGTGATATGCGCTGTGACGGTTTTGCCCTGCATATCTTTGGTGGCGTCGTTAAACGGCTGGATGAAATCCATCATGTTTACACCGTACTGGCCAAGCGTAGAGCCAACGGGCGGCGCCGCGGAGGCCTGCCCGCCTTTGATTTTCATTTTTAAGTTTGCTTTGACAACTTTTGCCACTGTTTATAACTCCTTTCGAACAGCCTACAATGCGGCGTTTGAAGCGAGCCGCGCTGTTCTCCTACCTTTTAGTAGTGCTGTAACAGATTAATCGTAGCAGATTACCGAGCAAATTACAACATGGTGGGATCGCGTCGTTCGTGTTGACTGCTGGTCGTTGCCGTTACCGTTGGTAAGTCGATGGTTTGGGTGCCGAGCTTAGAAAGCCTAGACTCTCTTCACCTGCAAAGAATCCAATTCTACTGGTGTTTCGCGGCCAAACATGTTGACCAGGACTTTTAGTTTGCCCTTTTGTGGATCTATTTCGCTAATGCTGCCGTCAAACCCTTTGAATGGACCGTCGATGATGTTTACGACTTCACCTATGGAGTAGTCAATTTTGTGCTTGGGTTGTTCGAGCCCCATTCTCTTCTGGATTTTTTCGATTTCTTCGGGGTCGACTGGCGTCGGTTCGGTACCGCTCCCGACGAAGCCGGTTACAGAAGGTGTATTGCGCACAATGTACCAAGCGTCTTCGCTCAGCTTCATCTGTACGAGTACGTAACCTTGGAAAATGCGCTTTTCGACTATTTTTCGTTTGCCGTTTTTTATCTCGATTTGCTTTTCTTTCGGCACAAGCGCTTGAAAGATTTTATCTTTCATGTCGAGCGACTCGGCGCGCTGGCGGATGCTCTCGGCGACTTTTTCCTCGTAGCCGCTGTAGGTGTGGATGGCGTACCATTGTTTGCTTGTGTCGTAGCGCTTACTGCTCATATAACTCCTTATTTCACAAATAGCTGTTTGAATACTTTGTCGAGGCCATAATCTACTACGGCGATGATGGCGCCAAAGATAATAGAGAAAATTATGACGGCGCCCGTCAGCCGCATGCTTTCTCGAAACGTTGGCCACGTCACCAAACGCAGCTCGCCAAAACTAGCGCGTATGTAGTTGAGGCCAATCAGGCGCCAAAGAAAACGAAACGGCGGTAGGTTTGCTACCCAGCGCAACAAATGTCCGATGGGTCGCAGCGGAAACTGATGCGTTGCCCACGCTAGTGCTTTCCAAATGAGCTTGAGCGGAAAGAAAAATCCACTCCAAAACACTTGCCACAGTGTTTGATCATCTGCTTGACGTTTTTTTTGCTTTGCCGCCTTTGCCACCTGTACACTCGCTTTCGGCCTGTAAACGACCATTTAAAAAGCCTACATTTATTTTGTAGGCGTCTATATGTCAAGCATACCTGATAGACAACCGCAAGTCAATACGACTGTCTGGCTGTCTGTCCGTCCTCACTACCTCGTGGACACTTTTCGTCGTGTAATAGTTATGCCTAGTCTAGCACAGAACTCGGCTGGGGCGAGGTCGTTGAGAGGATATTGCTATGCCGCGTTCTGAAAGGGCTGTGCTCGGCTATCCTCTGCTTGTAATTGAGCTTGGTCAAAGTCAATGACATATAGTCTCGGACAGCGGCTAAAGTCTACTTCGCCGTCTTCCTTGACAAACGGTACCACTACAAAATTGCCGCCGTGTAAATGCCCATGATCAACACCTAAATCGCATAAGGTACTCGTTATGGCGTCTTTCATAGCGGCCAACTCAGACGCGAATTCTCTAAAATAAGGCAGCGCATCATCATAAGATCGTCCGCGAAGATTCGTCGTTGTGACTGCCACGTCGGGTTCAATAGTTGTATCGGGCTCGTCGGTTGGCGTTATGCCCAAAATGGGCTCTATGGGTATGTAGTTGAATCCGGCCTCACGCCACGCAGGCCAGTCGCGAAACGCTGTGAGCCATGCTATAGCACTCTTCAGGGTTATGATGCGCATTGATGCTTCTTTTTTGTTGGGTAGTATATATGTTTCCGATCCGCCTTTTGGAAATTTGGCAATCACGTCTCTGGCGGCGTCATGGAGCGGACTTTTGGTGAGATCTTTTTCAGGTTTTATTGTGATATGACGCCTAAAGAGGCTATATAGTTCTTTTGCTTTGCTCTTTTCCGCTATGTACTGTATTTGGTCTGCGACGGTTTTTCTGATTCTGGGTTCGAGCTTGTCATTTTGCACTATATCGGCAATGAGCTTTGCTCTGGCGCCTTCGTTCATGTACCAGAGTAGCTCCACAGTATCCTGGCTCACCTTGCTTCTTGCTACCGAGATAATATGACGCTCCATAAGCGTTCTGAGACCTTCTTGGTCTTTTCCTAGGCGAGGGATCAATTCGGCAATACCCTTCAAAAGAAATGAGTCAAGCTTTGGTTTTTCCAGTATTGAACGGATCTGGCCTGCTGCGCAACTTGTGAGCTTTTCTTGGTCCTTTGCACCCGCGTGGGGTATCATACCGACGACGCTTCGTATAGTAAGTATGTCGCGCAATACGTCGTCATGCTTCAGTTCTTCCAGCGTCGAACGGACCCGAAAGGTTATCAAATCTCTGAGCTTTTCATGGTCTTCTTGTTTTGTGGCGGGTATTAAGTTGATGGCATTATTTATAGCAGAAACGCTAGCTGTAGGATTTCTCAATACCGAATCAACCTGAAGCGTTGCCAGAGATCTGAGATCGTTTTGCTCGTTTTTGCTTACGTAGGGGATCAGATCAAGGACGCCCTGTATGGCGTATGTGTTATGTTCAGTTTCTTTCAGTATCGAACGAGTCGAAGAGACTACAAGAGAGCCGAATTTATTTTGGTCTTCCTCGCTCATGTAAGGAGTCAGATCGACGATGCTTCGCATGGCAAGTATGTCGCATTCAAACTTTTCCAGTACCGAATGGATTCCATGTGCCACGAGAGCTCTGAATTCATCTTGGTCTTTCTCGCTCGCGTAAGGAATTAGTCTGATAGCTTGCTTTAAAATGGATATACTCGGCTTAGTTTCTCTCAATATCGAATAAATTTGCTGCGCTACAAGGGTTCCAAATTTACTTCGGTCTTCCTCGTTCATGTAGGGCGTCAGATCGATAACGCTCTCTAGGGTAGCTGTATTGTACTCGACTTTTTTCAATACTGGACAAACTTGAGATACCGCACAAGCCATGAGTTCATTTTGGTCTTCTTTGCTCGCGTAATGGATTAGGTCGATAGCATTTTCTAAAGAAGATAGGCTAAGCTCGGTTTTTCCCAATGTCGAACGAACCCGATCTGCCAGCGAGACCCTGAGCTTTTCTTGGCCGTCTTCCGTTGTGTGTGGTATGTGCGCTGCGGCGACCATAAAGTCTTCCGATTCGGGCTGATCGCTTGTCAGCGCCGAAGAGACCAAGCATCTTAGGGTGCCTCTGAGTTCATCCCGCTCCTTTTCTCTCGCGCAAGGTATGTATTCTGAGACGGTTCTTATGGTGCGTCGATTGGGTTCATTGCTTGTTGCAATCGAATGGATCAAGGGCGCTACGCAAGCTTCGAGCTCTGAAAGAAGAGCTGATAGATCGGCGGACGAAGTCGGCATTTCGGGGGTGGCTGTGCTCCTTGTGGCTATAGCACCGATGCCATTGATATTGTTGTTGATGTTGTTGATATTCTTTTGGCAAATTGGGGTTTCCGAGTTGTCACGATGGATTTCGGTAGTTGAGGTGAAGTGCGGCTGCATGGCTGACACATCGTCGCCGACAGTAAACGGCCTCTCTTCGTACGGAGGCAACTCGTTTTGGATCATCTCCGGAAAGGCATAATCACAGGTGAGCATTGATGTGAACATTGTGCGATAACTATAACATAAAAATAAAAAACAGCAATAAATTTAACTCTATACAAACCCTTGCATGTCAGCTTCGGCTTGTCTGGCTCTAGCCGAGCCTTGTGATGCCTTGGTACGGTTTACTCACGGAAGAAGTGTGGCGAGTATGTATGCGGGGCGTAGAGTCTGCAAAAAGCTTCGGAATCATGTATAGTAGAGGTCAGTATGTATGTGTGGTTTGGTTTTTGGGCTGTCGTTGCAGTCATCGAGACCTTAGTGTATGCCTTTACGGCGCAGCTGTTTGAGCGCGCTAAAACACTTCGCTATATAGTGGCGGGTTTGCTGGTTTCGGCAATCGTGCTCGCCAACTTTGGCCTTATGTCGTACGACTGGACTGTGTGGTGTGCGCCCATGTTGCTCATGCCGTACCGTTTGCTAAACAGTGTGCGGTTTGCGTGGCATCGGCTTCATAGTGCACGCTTACGCGCGGTAACGCTGCGGACGCATATATGGATTATATCGGCGCAAATAATTCTTGCGCTGGCATCATGGCTGCTGCGCGATGTTGAAGCGGTGATTATTTTTGGCATACTCGCTTCTTTGCAGTTTGTGGGTGTGCTGACATTGCTGCGAGCCAGTATGCAGACGTGGGAGCATGCAAAACCGCAAGAGAATATGCGGCATTACACCGACAAAGAACTACCGAGCGTCAGTATTCTCGTGCCGGCGCGCGATGAAACCGATGCACTTCAAAAATGCCTCGAGAGTCTCATTGCAAATGACTACCCCAAGCTGGAGATACTCGTACTTGATGATTGCTCGCGCGGCAAAAAAACGCCAGAAATCATCCGCAGTTTTGCGCAAAACGGCGTGCGTTTCGTAAAAGGTGTGGTGCCGCCCGACGAATGGGTTGCAAAAAACTATGCATATGAACAGCTACGCACTGAAGCTTCGGGAGAAATTTTGCTGTTTTGCGGGGTTGATACATTGTTTGAGCCGAAAGCCGTGCGCGCTATCCTAGAAACGCTTCTTTCGCGCGGCAAAGATATGACGAGCGTGTTGCCGACTCGCTCTCCGGATGGCGGTAAGATAGTTTCGTTCCTCCAGACCATGCGGTACTACTGGGAGCTTTGTTTGCCGCGTCGGATGTTTAAGCGTCCGCCGGTGCTTAGTACGTGCTGGGTGGTTCGGGCAGATTTTCTTGAAGAGGCGGGTGGTTTTGCAGCAATGTCGCAAAGTGTTTCGCCGGAAGCGCATTTTGCCAAAATGGCTGTTGTGCAAGACAAATACACCTTTGTGCGTACGCATGGCGAGCTGCAAGTACATAGTACGAAATCGTTTGGCGATCAGGTCGATACGACTGTGCGCATGCGATATCCGCAACTGCATCGCCGTCTTGAGTTGGTGGCGGGGACGGCGCTGTTTGAGCTAACCTTTTTCGTCGGGCCGTTTCTCGGTCTGCCGCTCAGTTTTTTGCTGCCGCACACAGGTGCGTTTTTTGCGCTTTGGTTTGCGAGCGTGCTGGTAGTAGAGATTATGTACTATCTTATTTCCGTACAAACGAAACTCAACAAGCCGCTCACGGCTTTTCTGACAGCGCCGTTTGGCTTTGCGGCAGATATAGTTATGCTGCACCTCTCTATGCTGCGTTATGAGTTTGGCAGCGTGAACTGGAAGGGTCGCAATGTGTGCATACCAGTTATGCGCGTTGAGCCAAATAGCCCAAGTCTGTCTCGGCGAAAATGATTTTGAAAAACTCGGCGGCGCAGCGCTCGGTGCAGCCTGAGCGAGACGTACTGTACTCAGGCTCTCTCCCCGCATCCACCTCATACACAGATACACAAACTGTTTACTTATGTATGCGATAGCATAGAAAAGTAGACAGGTTGTTGATTGGTGCGGGTTGGCTTAGGTGCTGTCGTGGTGTTACAGCGGTTGCGCATCAAAAAACAGGGGTCAACGGAGCAGAAATCGGAGTTAAATCGGAGTTAACTCCGATTTCGGGCGGCAGTTACGAAGGAGAGATGGCGGAGAGGAGCTTAAGTTATGTTTGGTATGAATATGCTGAATGTTGAGCCGTGGTTGAGTTCGCTTTCGAGTGTGATGTCGGCATGAATGAGCCGAGCGAGTTTCATGGTGACGTATAGTCCGAGGCCAGTGCCGTTGCTGGAGCGCGTGCGAAAATCTTCGCTGCGGAAAAATTTGTCAAATACGCGTTCTTGGTCGGCTTTGCTGATGCCGATGCCCGTGTCGGAAACGGTGAACAAAACACCGTTGTCCTGTGGCTTTGCGCCCACGATGACGCTGCCCTTTTCGGTGTATTTTATGGCGTTTGTTATAAAGTTTTGTAAAATTTCGCGTACGTATAGTTCGCTTGAAGACAGTGTTTCCAGGTGCGGGTTGATGTCTGCGCGCAAAACAAGTCCTTTGGCTTTCGCGTCTTCTTGATGTGATTGCACTAGATCGGTAACGAGCTGATGTGCGTTGCAGCTGGCTATTTCGAGCGTCAGCTTTCCGCGTTCGGCGCGGCTGAGAGTCGAAAGGTCATTGACCATGCTGGCGAGGAAAAGGATTTGGTTGTGCGCTTGTTTGAGCGCATTGAGTATTGCTGGGTCGCCGCCGGCTTTTTTTATACTGAATTGGGCGTTGCTGATATTGCCTTCGGCGATGGCGATTGGCGTGCGCAGCTCATGACTGACGACTGAAATAAATTCATCGCGCTCTTCTTCGAGGGATTTTTCGTGAGTAATGTCGCGTAGCAAAAGGACGAAACCTCTGTCCCCTGCTTCGCCGTAGCCAAGATGTACCGGAGCAATAGAGAGGTATACGTTTATGCGGCTGCCGTCGTCGTAGTGCAGCAGTAGGTCGCGGTTGGTGGTGGCGCGGGTTGATGTGCGGACAACTCGCTCGACATCGACGGGATTGCCGTTTTTGTCATATAGTTCGAGTAATCGTCGAAGCGGGCGTCCGCGAATGCTGCCGTTCGTGTCGAGAATGCTGAGTGCGGCGCCATTGTACAAAACGACTTTTATGTTGTCGTCGACGGCTAAGACGCCATCTGCCATGCTGCCGATGAGACTTTGCAGCCGTTCGTGGTCAACAGTCGCGTCTGCAGCAGCGTGAGCTGCTTTCTTTTTGCTCATAGTACCTAGTATGCCACATCGTCATCAAAAGCAGTAGCGTTTTTCTGGACCGTTGGGGTGAGTGCGGGCTGAATGTGTCGGACGCGCTTTGCGATCATGCGAGCGTCGGGCAGCATGCGTTCTACCTCTGTCCAGAAAGCGCCGCCATGGTTCATGTGTTTGGTGTGGGCGAGTTCGTGGCAGATGACATAGTCTATTTGCTGCCAGCTGAGCTGCATGAGAAACAAACTGAGTGCTATGTTGCCGTGCGTGTCGCAGCTCCCCCAGCGTCGGGTGAGGTTTTTGATAGTCACGGTTCGTACCGAACAGCCATGTTTAGCGGCGAGTTCGTGTAAGCGCGGCGGCAGGACAAGACCGGCTTCTTTTTTGAGCGCGCGTATGGCGGCTTTTTCGGCTCGTTCTTGTACGGTTGGTGCGGCACTGGATTCATGCGGGTAGTGTTGGATGATCAGTTTTGTAGCGCTCACGCGCGTGCGTACTTGCGTTTTTTCGGCGGTTTGCTCGAAATGGAGCGTGTGGAGCTTGCCGATTTTATCGCCATGTTTTAGGATGGGTTTTGATTGTTTTTCGAGTTCGGCCACAATCCAGCTGGATTGCTGGCTAGCAAATGCTTTTGCGACCGCGTACGGAGTCCATTGCGGCAGCGAAACGTGTACTGCGCCGCGTCTAACACCTATGCGAATGTGGCGGCTGCGGCGCGATTTATGAAAAGACACTGGTCCGATGCCTGGCACATCCAATAGTTTGACTGGCATAGCTACTGAATAGTAATGTTTCGGCGGGATAAGTCAACTCGGCCAGCTGCTGGGTTTGGAATGATGTTGACGAGTCCTGGCTTGCTCAGTTGCGCGGACGAATCGAGATCAAGCAGCCGTTTTTCGACTAAATAGCGAAAGACGGCATTCTTTTGCGTGTTGAAAACATGTTTACCGCTCAAAACGAGATAGTTTTCGGTTATTTCGGGGTTTTGCATAGCACTTCGAAGCTCGCGGAACGCCGTTGGCTCGATTTCTTGCGCGTAGCGGTCGTCTTGTTTCCGGCGGTCGCGGTGGCTGGCTCGTTTGTAGGCCGAATCAGGGTCTATCTGTAGCCAGAGCAAAACGGGATGTGCGCCGGCTTTCAGCGCGAGATTTCGGAGTGTCCGGCGCTGCGTAAGCCGCATGGCATTTGCGTCAAACACGACGCTTATACCGGCTTTGAGAAATTCGCCTGCCATAAAAGCCATGAGACTAGAAATGATATGGTTTTCTTCTTTTTTATAGGTGGGTTTTTCAAAAAGTTCGTCTCGAATACGATCGCCCTGGACATGGGCGGCTGCAATTTGTTCGCAGAGTTGCCGTGAAAAAAATGTCTTTCCCGAACCAGGCATGCCGTAGAGCATAATAAACAGAGGTTTTGTAGGCTGTAGTTTCCCCATAGTCCTTACAGTATATACAAAAGTTCCTATCGGTGACAACTCGCTGGGTGGTAAAGTCGCCTGAAGTGTACGAGTGTTGCTGTAGGCTAGTGCAGTTTGTGTGCGGTTCAAACAGACATACCTTTTGCTCGGAAAGACTACGCGGTCGCTATAGAAAAAACCGATCGCGAAGATCGGTTCTTTGTTTCCTTCTGTGGTGGGTGATGAGGGACTCGACTCACCTTTGGCGAGCCCGCGAGTTCACGATTGAAAGCATAGCTTTCATCGGAACATCGCCTTGCAGACTGCCACCGGCAGTCTTCACCCCTCCCCTCTCTCCGAGAGGGCCGAGTGTTCGAGTCCTTTCGATACTAGTCATAGAAAAAACCGATCGCGAAGATCGGCTTTCTGTTTTCTTTTGTGGTGGGTGATGAGGGACTCGAACCCCCGACCCTCTCGGTGTAAACGAGATGCTCTAGCCAACTGAGCTAATCACCCATTGCACGAATAGATAGTATATATGAAAGATCGGGTCGGGGTAACCCCCAGTCGTGTTCCGCGACCTCGGGACTTCGCTGTGCCAAGCACAGCTATCCCCTTGCGAACAGCCGCTGGCAGTTCTCGCCTCTCGGCGTAAACGAGCTAATCACCCAAGTTTTTGGTGCGGACGAGAGGACTTGAACCTCCACCCCTTGCAGGACTACCACCTCAAAGTAGCGCGTCTACCAATTCCGCCACGTCCGCACGGTGTAAAAACTTTGGTTGTTAAGCGTAGTTTTGTGTCATTTCGGACTGTCTTTACGCTCTGCGGAACTGGTAGACGCTGTCTACTCATGACATGCGCACTGCTTCGCAGTGACCCGCCACGTCCGCACGGTGTAATTGCTCATATCGTATCTGTTTTTTATGAAAAACTCAAGAGGCGTTGGAGTTTGTTTGTGAGCGCGGCGGCTTGCTGGCGGCTAATTGCGCGGCATGTGTTTGTACAAATAATCGAGCGAATAGTTTGAGCGCATACTCGAGCGCATGTCTTCGCCGGTGGTATTGATTTTGACGCCAGGGTTGAGTATGCCGTACGGGTCGAAGATTTGTTTTATAGAACGGAATAGTTCATAGACATCGTCGCCATACATTTTTGCCAGATAGCTGCTGCGTAGGCGTCCTTCGTTGTGCTGGGCGGTTGTCGAACCGCCGAGACTAATGACAAGTTTATAAAACTCATCCATCAGCTTAAATGCTTTTTGCCTATCGCCGAGCTGGCTAATGTCGAGAAACGGCTGAACGTGCAGGTTGCCATCACCAGCGTGGCCCCAGAGAGCGACGTCGAGTTTGAGTGTGCGAAATAGCTTGTAAATTCCCTCTATGAAATCGTGAAGTTTTTCTACCGGAACAATGCCGTCCTCTATGATAGGGATAGACTTCGATTGCCCCTCGCTATAAGAAATCATACTTGCAGAAGCGTGGCGTATTTTCCATAGTTCGGCTTGTTCGGCCGGACTCGATTCTTCCCGAAAGTCCTGTGCGTGCTTCTCCAGGACATTGCGAATGCGTTTGATGTTCTTTTTGCGGCGTCTGTCTGTCATGTCGTCGAGCTCCACGACGAGTGCTGCTGTGGGAAGCGTTTCGGGGAGAATGTTTTTGAGCTGGTTTGGGTTTAGTTGGTTGACGATTTTTAGAAGTTTGCCGTCGACGAATTCGATCGCACTTGGCATGTGCGCGAGAGACTTTAGTTCAAGCACGGCATTGCAAGTTGCCTGCAGACTGTCGAAAAAGGCGGCAAAAACAACAGTCTCGGGATTATATGGCTCTGTTTCACTCGTGATTTCTGTGACGACGCCGAGTGTCCCCTGCGCGCCGACGAACAGCGGCGTCAGATCGAAGCTACCATCTTTGCGCTTAACGTCCCATATGTTGTACCCGGCAGCGTTTTTGGTGGTCTGGCGCAGCGTCTTGTCTATTGTGCTGCGGTTTTCTTCTATGAGTTTATCGAGAGAGCGGTAGATCTCGCCCTCAAATGTTGTCAGTCCAAGTTTCTTGCTGAGTTCTCGCCGAGTGATGCGGCGCGTTTCTATGACCTCGCCGTTTGACAGTACGACCCGCAAGGATTTGACGTAGTCTTTCGTGACGCCATATTTGACCGATTTTTCGCCGGCTGCATTATTTCCAACGGCGCCGCCAATGGTACTAAATTCAACACTCGCAGGATAAGGGGGCAAAAAACGCTCGTGGGTTTGCAGGGTTTGCTGCAGGCGTCCATAGTTGAGGCCAGGCTCAACGACAACAACGCCTGTTTTTTGGTCGAGCGAAATGATACGGTTCATGTGGGCAGGAAAAACGACGACGATGCCATCGCCGACGGCACCTCCGCTTAGGTCGGTACCCCAGCCGCGCGGAGTAATGGGGATGATACGGCCGCGTTCGGCCAGTTGCCAGCAAAAACGCGTTGTTTTGCGAACGTCATTTTCGTTTCGTGGGTATACAACGATACTCGGCGCCACGCTGAAAATACTGCAATCGGTAGCGAAGTACCGGCGCGCATCGCTACTTACCATAACCTCTCCTACAAGATGTTCTTGTAGGTAGTGTGCGACTTTACTCATCAAATAGTCCCCTTTTCTGACTACGCTATCAATGATAGCATAAACGTTTTGCAGATTCCTACTGCAGCGCGCTTGAAAATACAGGGGAAAAAGGCTATGCTAGCTTAGTTACTCGTTGGCGGAACAGCGCAGACAGCAGAAAAGCAGTATGACGCTTGGGGCTGTTTTTGCAGCTGGCTTTTTCTTACGAGATCAAGGCGGAGAACGCCTGGGTGCACCTTACGGTCGAAATAGTACATGCGGATGTGGCGGAATGGTAGACGCGCTAGTTTCAGGTACTAGTGGGGGCAACCCCATGGAGGTTCAAGTCCTCTCATCCGCACCAAAGCAAAACGCCCAGGCTGGATCTGGGCGTTTTGCTTTGGCTGGCATTTACAGCTCTCCCAGACGGCCCATAAAAATATTGCCCGCACTGCAAGTATCTTTGTAGTTTTCGTTTTGCGACGAGTGCACGCTAGTTGTTTTTAGGGTCTAAGTTGAGCGGATATGCTCGTTAGGTCTTTTTGAAGCGCTCTCGGAAGTTCGCTAGAGCTGCTAAGACGCGAGAAGTTTTTTGTTATCGGGGAAGTGCTGGGTGATCGAATAATGTACTGGAGTACAGTATGGTTACCTGGGGCAGATTTGACATTATTCTCGGCGGCTGATCGATCATAGAAATCTCCATCCGTCACTATAGATACGAGTTGTGTTCTCTTGGGGTTCGCATGAGCGTTGGCGGTTGTAATATCGAGTGCGCCCGTAATCATGGTTCCGCCACCGGCAGCTGCGCGGATCGTCGTAAATGCAATACCTTTATCTTCCGAAGCGGTCTCGTGAGCTATGGGGGCAACAACTTTTGTGTCCGATCCGAAAAGGATAATCTGCAGTCTGACGTCAGGTTTGGCGGCGCGCGGATTATGTCGCGCCACTCTCCTGCGGGCTAAAGCAAGTCCTTCCATAAAAATAATACTAGCAACAGCAGCATTATCGGCTTTATCTCCTTGCATTGATCCGCTTGCGTCGACAAGGAGGTGTATGTCTAGGCCGTTGAAGCTGTAGCCTTCACGCTTAGATATCGTTTCGACAGGCATCCATACAGCCGGATCGGTGCCAATCTGGGATGCAGTCACTACTCTATGTAAATGACGCGCAGAAAGTTTGAGCCCAGAAGTGTCTGGCCGACGTCGTAATCGAGGACTAGAGTATTCAACGCTCGGCACGGTAAGAGACTCAAATACCTTTGCGGTATCTAAGATTTCCTGATGATGATTCTTAACAACGGCATGATAAGCTCGAGCATCTTCTGGGCTTAGTTGTAGTTCTGCGGCAAATGAAGCCGATTGGTCAAGTGCGTCGTCTTGCTGATCTTGGCGGTTCGCAGGTTGCTGCTCTTGATTCTGTTTCTGTCGTATAGCGTCAGCGATCTCTTTGATTGTCTGGTGCGGATCCGTATGGTCGTCATTCGGGTCGCTGTTACTTGCTGACGAGTCGCGGGTTTCGTTATCATGCCCACAGCCCGTCGCATCTGTATATGCATCATAAATATCATTCCAATCGCTTGGTTCGGTTTGCTCATTCTGTTCTTGCTGATTGCCGTCGGCGTCAAAAGACTGTTCGTCGCCACTCGGAGGGCTGCTTAAACTCGGGGGTATTTTATCTTGTTGGTCGGCGCCGCTATTTTCATCACTATTTTCGCCTGACGGTTGTTGGTCTTGTTCCTGTTGGCGCTCTTGTAGGTCCTCCTCAAGAAAAGCTTCATAGAGAGGCAAGATATGTTCGGTCGCAATTCTACGTCGCTCTTCATAAGACGTGTCTGGATGAGACAGAGTGCGGTATATGTCGTACGCGCGACCGTTTAGCTCAACATGTGCTAGTTTATCGAGCGCTGCTTTAACAGCTGTATCGAGCGTAGGTGCTCGCTCGGGTACGACGTTGAAGAGGAGCCACCCGTACATTAATTGCACATGTTTTGGCATATCAGTGAAATCGTCTGTAGGAAAAAGAATATCTTTGTAAATTTCGTCAGTAATTCCATTGAGCAATGGTATATTGCGAAGTCGTTTGTTTATGACGCTATCGTTTACAACATTCCAGAAAAAATGTTCCTTTGGCTTGGCATCCTCCATGTGCTTAAAGCTGTCTGGATGCAAAAAATCATCAACGTGCCCTAGTTCGTGAGCTATGCCGTATAGGGAATATTGAGCCGGCACCTCTATGTCTGCTGGCAATATTTCCCCTCGTGCGTCTTTGAGCGCTTTTGGTATGAGCATGGTGGGATCGGCAATGAGCTGTATATCATCTCCATTATGGATAGTCTTCCAGCCGGCTCCAGGCACTACGGCTACAGAGAGGCCATCATAGCCGAAGATTCGAGCAATTCTTTCTGCTAATTCAGCGTCTGCACGATAAGCGTCTTGTTGCTGGGTTTCTGCTGCTATCAAAAAAGCCTCCATTTGATGTTTGGGGAGTAGCTACTGTTGCTGTTAGCAAAAAGGATGCCATCCCATTCGCCATCACATCTGACGAATGAATCTGCGACTGGTCCGATCTCCCTTCCCGAATAGCCTGCCTTAAATGATAATGTGCATTCAGACGCGTTTCTGAAGGACTGTGTTGCAGTAACCTTGTTTTCGAAAATAACAGTGCATCTTTTGGCGTGGTCGCCAATATTCGCAGCAGGTAATATAGGACCTGTAAATGTGATTCGACAGTGATTAGCGCTTGATGCTAGCTGTGACTGTACTTCCCCATGAACGGTAATGTCTGCCAATGTAATTCCTTGCAGTATGTCAAAGTTTGGTCTCGTTTCAAGCCAACTGGGGGGTGTGATGGTAAAAGGCACCAATGCTGTGGATCCAAGCCGCCGGTCTTTGCGGTATTCTTCCGCAACTTCTCTTGCATACCTGCCGAAGGCGCCTATAACGCTATCGGGGAGTTTGCCGTAGCCAAGCGCAAGAGGGGTGTTCGCAGCTTCACGTAAAATGACATTCATTATCGCAGGGTCAGAACACTTCGGGAAGATCAAATCCTTTGCACTAGTGCCGGTAATGTATGCTTCGGCAATCTGGTTGCAGACTTCTATTGCTGTAGCCGATGTCGGTAATGTCTCTGCGTCCTGGGGGTATTCTTCGGGATTTTCTGGGCTCTGCGAAGGGGGAATAAGTACGCCAGCTCCGCCTAATGCTCCGCCTCCAAGATCAAGCTGGTGCGGTTTTTGAATGGCCGGAGGGCTGTCTCTAAAGGGGTTTTCAAAGCTTGACTGACCAGTTGGCGCGACTGGTGCGTTTTGAGTACCGTCTTGTTCAGGGCTTACTGGCATTATCCTAACCTCATGCGTTGCTTTGTAGCTTGTTCGTCAAAATCACCGTATTTTTTTGGTTCGTGTAGAAGGCGCAAAACCTCTAGCATTGTATGCCTATCTTCTGGGCTTCGCATGGCGCCGATGGTATCCATCGTAAGGCCGCGGACGCCAGCAGCAACGTCGTATGGGTTCAGGCCTGCGTTAACCGTCTCAAGAATGCGCAGCATTGCACGAGGGGTTATGCAGTCGCTCATGCGCGGCTCAGTATCGTCTACTACGCTCGCTACATTATTAGTCAACGAACCGCGCACATCTTTTGCCGGCTTGCTGTAAAGCTGCTGTGATGCGTGCGCAACCCGTGCTAGCCAAGATGCATCTTCCGCAGAGACTCTTGCGCTTGATAGTCCGTTGCGTGAAACAACCTGAGTATATGCTAGGCGTATCAGTGAGCTTGGGAGCTGGTCTTGCCTAAGAATATCTGTTTCGCTGTCAGGATATTCGACAGGTACAACGGAAAAGCGATCGCGAAAAGCAGGGTCGAATTCGGCGCGACGCTGGTATCGTCCTTCGCTTGCTTCGTTCGCTGTTGCTATGACGCAGAAACCGGTCTTTATTACGACCTTTCTACCACCATCTTCTTGTATAGTTATTTCTTGGCCTGGTTTACAAAGTAAAATATCTTGCAGTCGCATAGCTATAGTCGGATCCATCAGGTTTATCTCATCCATGACAACGGGTATGCCCTGCTCCGCACATTCAACCAAAACACCATCCTGAAAACCTGTAACGGTGACCCCGTTTTTCTCTGTCAAAGTCACCTGTCCAATAAACTCGTCTTTCATCGTGCTGCCGTCGCCGCTCATAACCCGCGGCTTGCCGTCTGGGGAGAATAGTTTAGAAACAAACTTTGCTGCTTGCGTCTTGGCAATTCCCTTATCGCCCACGACGAGAGATGATGTTCCTCGTGCGGCGTTGGCGCATAATTTAGTTACAGTCTGAACCATAGCATTATCGAGCAGCAAACCTGTATCTTCCATGATTTTATGGTCATGCATGGCTTGCGCGAAACTGATCGCCTCTTTGCTGATTCCGCTTGCTCGTAGCTTTGCGCTCGCTTCTTCAATGACGTCCTGAAGTCTTTCGGTATAATATTTGACTTCGATATCAGTGATTGAGCGTCCTTGTTTGCTTGCGTTTGCGTACCCATTCCATAGCGCCATACGTGCATCGAAGATCGCGACTTCTGCCCCATATGCAACATGTAGTTCACTATTCGGATCGGCTAGAGACTTCTCAATAGCATTGCCGCTCGCAAGTACTTGCTGTAATTTATCTGCCGCCCCTCGAAATAGATCTGATTCTGGTACTGAGGGCTCTGAGTCTGCTCGTGCGACACGCTCAGGCCATTCGCAGTCAGTAGATGGCTCTTCCCCTGCAAGACTATTCAGAACTTGGCAGTACTGTGCGCATTCACGATTGCCCAAACAAGTCGGTTTACTAGAAGTGTCTGTAACCATGCAGCTTATTATAGCACAAGTATATATTTTGTCAATGCACGCTATACGTCTTCTGCATTAAACCCCAATTGTTGCGGTACTTCCGTATAACCTAAATTCTATAAAGCACCTTTGTCTAGGTATGTGCCTCATTCATTCCTTAACTAAAAACTTACGCAGCATTCAGATGTTCCAACAGATACGGCTGAATCGTAAGCTTTATGAGGGGTTGTGGGCTTACTATTTCTATACGGACGAGGTGTCTAATGCTTATACGTGGTATAGATTGCTCCGTGTATCAAGCTTTGCGAGGTTTTCAAGGGTCAAAAACGATGCGGTGTTGTGTTTGTGCGGGTCTGGGTCGTTCGTGTCAAAGTGCAACAGCAATAATTTGCTTGATTTTCATGGTATAATTATGTTTGTGAGTGACAAGTAGAGCTTATGCATGGCTTGTTACGTCACCGAGGAAAACGAAGCGTATGTCTAGTTTAGCTTTGCCAAGCTTCCACGAAATTGAAGCCTTGCACAGAGAATATACACCGAGTGATGCTGCGTTTGAACTAGTTTTTACTCATTGCCAAGTCGTCAGCGACATCGCTATGCATTTGGCGGAAAAATCAGGCGTACATGTTGATACAGAGCTAGTGAACGTCGGTTGTCTGCTTCATGATATTGGGGTGTATGAGGTGTTTGCTCCAGACGGGGTTACGATAGATACGAGTAGGTCAATTCGGCACGGAGTTCTTGGCGCAGACATACTACGCCGATGCGGTTTTCCTGAGCAACTTTGTCGTTTTGCTTCACATCATACAGGCGCAGGGCTTACCAAAAGACAAATAGTAGAGCGCCGTTTACCTCTGCCGCCCCAGGATTTTCTTGCTGAAACGCTAGCAGAAAAGCTGGTTATGTATGCTGATAAATTTCACTCAAAAAGCACACCACCAGTTTTTAATTCGCACGATTTTTATACGAGATATCTCGCTTCTTTTGGCGAGGAGGAGGCGCAAAACTTTGTTGTGTTAACAGCTATGTTCGGCAAACCAGATCTAGATGTATTTACGTCGAAGTACGGACAGGGCTTGCGCACCTAGAGGCTTTCATCTTTTGGATTATGATGTCAAAGCTATTTAGCAAAAAGAATGCTACGCTACCGAGCAACTGGAGTTAGTATGTTTTATGATCTGTTTGTCTGGGCGGAGGGGCTATTTGGGGATTTGGCCTATTTTGACGGTCCAGTTGGTGACTGAGTAATATCGGTCGGCGTCGGTGTTTATGGCGTGTTCGCTGAGTCCATCTATCATGCCTCGAGAGATGTAAAGAACCTGCGGCTGGTACAAGCCGATGGCGGGCGCGTCTTTTTGCCAGGCTTTGAGAAAGGCTTTGTACTTGAGTTCGCGAACGAGCGGATCTTGCCGAGTGCGTCCGCCTTCAAGCGCTGCGTCGACTGCAGCTGACTTGTACTCGGAGAGGTTTAGGCGATTGCTGCTGCGCGGATCCGCTTGCGTGCTACTCCAGTAGGCGTAGACATCGGGATCAACCCCTATGGAAATAGTGTAAAGCAGCGCAGTATAGGAGTGTGTTTCGACAGAACTTTGAAAATCGGTCGGTGGACGCAAAACATACATTAGCTCGACGCCAATACCGCGCCACATTTCTTGCAGACTTTTCATGATCCGTTCATTTTCGGGTTTTTCTTCGGCAACAACCAGAATAGATAACGGTTTTTTATCTTTTTGCCGTATCCCGTTTTTTGCTTTCAGCCAGCCAGCTTGTTCGAGCGCTTTGGCGGCGGCATTCGGGTCATAGGCGGATTGGTCAAATTCTTTGGCGTAGCCGAGCTGTCCTATCAACAGCGGCTGGTTTACTGGGCGCGGACTACCGTTTATAAGCTCGCGAATACGCTGACGGTCGGTACCGAGTACCAGCGCGCGCCGTACGGCTGCGTCTTTCAAAAATCCATCACTTGTTTTGAAAAAAAGCATTGTTGCTGTTGTAGTGTTGAATCGATACCTATAGATAGACGAGTCATTTTCGAGCGTTTTAGGCAAGTTCTTTAGGCCAGCGACGGCTTCTATAGTTTTCTTTTTATATGCTGCGACTAGCTTTTCCGTGTCGTCGTAGACGTGCAGAACGAGCCCGTCTAGTTTGGCTCGACCGCCATTGTAGTTTTCGAAGGCCGTAAAGGAAAGGAGAGCGGTTGCCTCGCCAGAGCCAGATGCTTTGCCGAACTGCAGCGAATCCCACTCGAACGGACCAGCGCCAACTGGCTGCGTTGTATTAAAACTACTTGTGCGAAGTTGTGCGGCGGGTATTTTTCGTAACAAGTGTTGCGGAATGATGCCGAGTGTGAGGCTGTGCGGAAAGGCTGTTAGCGCGCTCGGCAGTGTAAAGACGACTGTTTTGTCATTTGGCGCGGAAACCACGATGCCCTGCCAGCTCGTCAAGAGCGGCGAGCGCGTGTCGGGGTTTTGAATGGTTTTAAAGGTAAAAACCACATCTTTACTGGTTAGACGTGCGCCATCGTGCCAGCGAAGATTTGGTTTGAGCGTAAAGGTGTACTTTTTGCCCGATTTATCGACGGTGTAGTCGCGGGCAAGATCGCCGACAAGCCGATTGTGCTCATCGTACTTCAGTAGGCCAGCGAACAGTAAACGAGAAGCGGCGGTATCGACCGCGCCGGTTGCATAGATGGGGTTGGCGTTGCTGTACGCCCCAAGCATGCCCTCGTTGAATGTGCCGCCTGCGACGGGCCCGAAAGTGGAGTAAAACGACCGAAGATTGACTGTTTGAGACAATGTCAAAATACTGATGGTGATGACTAAAAATAGCCACCCAGCAACAAAGCGTTTGACATCAAGTAGCCGTTCGAGCCGGTCAATGAAATGCGAGTCAAAACTCGCTTCTGCGCGCTGCGCAGCATTTTCAACGCGTCTTTGACGGTTGCGCATGGAACGTCGGAGCTTTAGTTTCGTCGCACGGTTCATAGCACGTAAGTTCCGTCCCGCCTAACCAGTTAGACTGTAATAATCCCCAGTAGCAGCGACAGAACAAATACCAGCGCCGAAACTATCGTCAGCTGATAAATTGTCTTGTCGGTTCCTCGGCGCTCGGTGTTCACTTCTCCGCTGCTGCCGATGCCCGCCCCCAATGATGCGCCGCGAGTTTGAATGAGAATGAGAAACGTCATTAGTACCATAGCGAAAATCGTCGTGTAGTTGTATATGCTCATGTTCTTTAGTATAGCAAAGAGCGGCTTTGCGACCAACGTTTCTTGGTTTCGGTGCTAGGCGGTGTTGTTTCGGGTGCTTTGAAAACTGCTTCGCTGCGCACGCGAAGCATGTATTTATGTGTTATGCGCGCTCGCCGCAGCGCTAAGAACTGCGTTCGATTATGGTCGAGACCAGGTAGTTGACGAAGCCTATGATAAGACCTGTTGCAATCGCGACGCCGAAATTGTCGATTTGGAGCGGTTCATACAGCTTGCTGGCGAGGTATACGGTTGCGCCGTTGATGATAAGCATAAAAAGTCCGAGCGTCAGCAATATGACGGGCAAACTGAGGACGAATAGCAACGGTTTGATAAATGCATTGATAAGCGCGAGTATGGCTCCAGCCACAACCACAACGCCAAAGCGATTTTGGTAGTCTATCGAGCCGTGCAGCAAACCGGCTGCAATCCATAACCCTAGACTACAGACGAACCAACGCAACAAAAATGAATAGATAAACCCTTGGTTTTTATGTGCTGTCATAGCAGATGTATCGCATTATAAAACATAAGCGTCGTAAGAGCAATGCTCGCTTAAATTTCTCACGCCGTTTTTGGTGATGAGTATGTCGTCTTCGAGTCGAACCCCTATATTTTCTTCGGGAATGTGTATGCCGGGTTCACAAGTGACCACCATATTTTCGGCAAGTGGCTCGTTATAGAAGCCGGTGTCGTGAGCATCGAGTCCCAAAAAATGCGAGGTTGCATACGGATAATAACGGCGAATGACAGCCATGTCTGACGGATTGCTTGTGAGTTTTAGATCTTGCAATGCTTTACCCATTGCCAGGGCGACTTCTCTTTCGTAATCGCGAAGGAATATACCAGGTCGCAAAAGCGAAAGCGCTAGCTGTTGCACATCTCGCACGGCGGCCAAAACATCGAGCTGGCGCTGGCTCGGTTTACCCACGGCGATGACTCTGGTAATGTCGGCGGCATATTGTTCGAATTCTGCGCCGACATCGACGACGAGTAAGTCGCCGTTATGCAGCGGCGCTTCGTTTGCCGTGTAGTGAATTGTGGCTGCGTTTTTACCTCCTGCGACGATTGGATCATACGCGTGTCCGCGGGCACCCTGGCGGCGAAATCCGTGCGTAATAGCCGCCTCCAGCTCATATTCATAAGCAAACTGCGCCATCACTGATTGTCGGCGTACATGATCGAGTGTGCTCGTGGTAATACGAACAGCTTGCTCAAGTGCTGCAACCTCTGCTGGTTGTTTGACAGCGCGAAGACGGGCGAAGGCTTCACGCGCGTCACCGAGCGGCATGCCTGGAAACATGCGGCGTAAACGTGTTGCGAGGCGGCGGCGGGCTGGATTGCGATAGTAGCCAAATTCCTGGTCATAGTTGCTCGCTGGCAAACAAGTAACAAGCGGAGTGTTTTTGTGCACGTCGCTCTGAAGTTGGTTCCACCCCTCCTTTGCGGGAAGTACGTCATCTACGCCTGATCGTTTTTGGGCAGCTGTAGCGTCGACAGCACCGTCAAAGAGTGCTCTCACGGCACTGATTTCGGGTAAGATAATGTACGATTTGGACGGCGTCATGACGAGGACAAGATCGGGGTCGGCGAGACCTGTGGCATACCAAAAGTTTTTGTCCTGCGAAAACGGTATTGTTGTGTCGGCGCTGCGTTGGAGTAGGCCATGAGCAGTCAGCACTAAAACAGCGTTCTCTGGCAGCTTCGACCGAAGGGCAGCACGGTTTTGCGAAAAAAATTCGGCGCTAAACAAGTTTTTCATAACAGCTGGCAGTATATACCCACAGACCGTAGCGAGCCAAATAATATCGAAAACCGCACTACAATCGCTGCTTAGCGGAAACGGGTTAACCTCCACTGCCAGCTCGGGCCGCTGGCTGGCTCGGTAATTTCTAGGATACTACTGGCGGTTTGCTCGCCAGCGCGCACAGACAAAACGCCGAGGCTTTGCGCACTCGTACCAATTGCAGGCTGGATGGTGTGGCGGGCGGTTACGGCCTGCTCTTTCCAGCGAATGAGCGACAGAGAGTCCTTGAGTCGTATCGGTACTTCTACGCCCCAAGCGGTCGTGAGAGTGCCGACGCGTTGCCTGCTGGTCATGAGGGTAAGATGTTCAAAATCGTCAGTGACGCTTGCGGCAAGCGCAACCGAGGCGTCGAGGGCGTCCTGTAGCGTGGCAGCCCCCATGACAACTCCCGAGAGCTCTATGCTGTGTCCAGATACAATTGCGTCGGTCGTGAATAGCAGCGCGCCAGGGTTCGCTTCGTTGTTGCCTGTTTTTAGCCCATTTATGCCCGCTTTGCCTAGAGCGCGATTGTAGTTTGTGTGTTTGCCGGCGAATGGCAGGGTTACGCTTTTTTGTCCGGCTATTTCCATCAGCACGGCGTTTTTGCGGGCAATCAAGCCGAGCCGTGCCAAATCGGTTGCTGTACTCACTGTCGTTGGACTAAGGCCGCTCGCGTCTGAGCCGACTTTGGTGGATATCAGGCCATGGCGCTGTAAGAAATCATTTGCATAGCGAGCGTAGTTCGGATGATCGCCAAACGCCCAGATTGCCAGACTATCTGCGATATTGTTTGCGGAAGGAATCAGGAGCGCTTGCAGCGCCTGATATTCACTAAGCTGCATACCCTGCCGAACTGCGATACGCGAACCATTTTGCTGAATCTGCTCTTCGTAGAGTGCCCTATCGCGCCACGTCATGGTGATGGTTGGACCTTGTTCTCCAGGGTTGAGCGGATATTTCTCGAGCACGCAAAGTGCGATAATCACCTTTGCTATGCTGGCGGTGGCGAGCGGCGCCGTGCTTCCGTGCGTGCCGAGCATGCCATAGCCGTTGGCGGCGAGCGCTGCCCGTGCGTTGTTGGGCCAGTTGAGGGTAGCTGCTTTTGCTTGCGGTAATTCCGCAAGCTGCAACCGTACACTAGCGTCTGGAAGCGGTCGAACAAACTGAAATACACATAACCCAGCCAGCAAAACAACTACCGCAAGGGTAATTCGTCGTCCTAGGCGGCGTTTTTTTGACGGCCGAATGACGGCCGGACGGACAGTGACTAATCGCATACATGTATCATAGCACTAACGGTTGTACGTGCTGTAAGCCATACGCTATACTACATAAAGAAGAAAAAGAGGGTGACGAATATGGTGTTTTACTCGGTAGCGGGATGGTGTACGTATGGCACAGCGGTCTAAAACTACCGCGCATACTGCGAAATCGCGGCAGGCAGCGAAAAGAGCTGGCGGCGAAAAACCTGCCAAAGCGCCAACTGCAAAGACGCGTCAGAAACGCACTACTACCACTCCGCGCGTTCGGACGCTCGCGCAACCCAAGCGGGTTTGGTATAAACCGTTCAAACGCAGAAAACTGCCGCCACGGAAACCGCTGCCTAAGGCGCGCCATCTATTCGTCGCTGCTATCAAACGGCTCGAAAAAAGCAAGCGCGCGGTTGCTGGGGTTACGGCCGTGTATGGTCTGGGAGTTGTACTGCTCGTCCGCGGGTTTTCGGCCAGTCAGGATTTTGAAACGCTGCGCATCTTGCTCGATAGTCTCCTGACGGGCGCAACTGGTAAATTACAAAGCATAGCTCTGCAACTCACCTTTTTGTTCGGCGGTGGCGGCAATGACAATTCGCTGCCAAATGCCAGCCTGTATCAAACAATACTGCTCGTTGTGTGTAGTCTAGCGTTTATATGGATTTTTCGGCAGAAACAAGCCAAGGCAGAAGTTTCGACGAAGGCGGCGTTTTATAAAGGAATGTATCCGCTCATTCCGTTCCTGCTTGTGCTGCTCGTGATTGGGTTGCAGCTTTTGCCGCTCGTCATTGGCTCGTTTATATACAATATCTTGATTAACGGCGGTATCGCGGTACATACTTGGGAACGGTTGCTCGCTTTGGCACTGTTTTTGCTGGCGGCCTTTTGGTCGTTACGCATGCTGACGGCGTCGATGTTCGCGCTGTATATTGTAACCCTGCCAGATATGCTTCCGTTGCAGGCACTTCGGAGCGCCAAGGAGCTCGTCCGCGGCCGCCGTCTCATGATATGGCGAAAGTTTTTGCTGCTGCCTGTGGTGTTGTTTTTGGGAACGACCATTGTCATTTTACCGTTTTTGCTTTTCTTGACGCCGTTTGTGGTGTGGGTCTTTTTCTTGCTTTCGACGGTGTGGTCTGCCATTATTCATAGCTATTTGTACACGCTTTATCGGGAATTGATTGAACATGACTAAACCAGTCCCGCCTGATGTCGTAGAGCGCGCGGCCAAGCTGCGACAGCTGATCGATGATTATCGTTATCATTATCACGTGCTCGACGAATCGACCATGAGCGAGGCGGCGGCCGATAGTTTGAAACATGAATTGTCGCAGCTCGAAGAGCGTTACCCTGAACTGATCACGCCCGATAGCCCGACGCAGCGCGTGGCGGGCAAGGCGCTCGATGCCTTTGCCAAAGTTACGCACCGCACGCCGATGGTCAGTCTCGCCGATGTGTTTGATGAAACCGAAGTCGCTGCTTGGATTGAACGGATGAAAAAAGTCGCGGCCGATATTGACGAAGAATTTTTGTGCGATATCAAAATGGACGGTCTGGCCTGCGCGCTAACTTATCAAGACGGCGTGCTGACTCAGGCGGTGACGCGCGGCGACTCGAAAATCGGCGAAGATGTCACGCAAAATGTGCGTACCATCAGCAACGTGCCGTTGCGGCTGCGCGCTAACCAAAAGTACGCGCATTTTTTGCGCGGGCGGACGGAAATTCGCGGCGAAATCGTCATGTTCAAAGACGATTTTGAGGCGCTCAATGCCGAGCGCGCGGCCGCGGGCGAGCCGCTGTTCAAAAACCCGCGCAATCTCGCCGCTGGTACAATTCGCCAGCTCGACCCGAAATTGGTGGCGGCGCGGCCGCTGCGTTTCATTGGCTACGACATGTTGCGCGACGAGCTCGCCGACACGCCAACTATTGCGTATGGCTACCAGGTGATGAGCGAACTAGGTATCGCCACCAGCCGTCTGACTGAAGTAGCGCGTGGTTTGAGCGACGTGATGAGCTACATCAATCATCTCGACACGGTTCGCGGCAGTTTGAAATTTAACACCGACGGCGCGGTGATCAAACTCAACGACCGACAGAAATTTGCCGAGCTTGGCGTAGTCGGCAAAACGCCGCGCGCGGCCGTTGCCTACAAATTTGCCGCCGAAGAGGCCACCACCGTGGTTGAGGACATCGTCATCTCTATCGGCCGGACTGGCGCGGCGACACCAGTGGCGGTGTTTCAGCCGGTTCAACTGGCTGGCACGACCGTGCAACACGCCAGCTTGCACAACGCCGACGAAATCGCTCGGCTCGATGTACGGCGCGGCGACACTGTTATCATTTACAAAGCGGGCGACATCATTCCGCAGGTACAAGCCGTCTTGACTGAACTGCGACCGGACGATGCTCGGGCGATTGACTACCAAAAAGAACTGGCGCGCCAATATCCAGAGCTGGAGTTTGTCCGGCCGGAAGGCGAAGCAGTCTACCGCGTCAAAGGACTGAACGGCCCGCTGATACTCAAACGCGGTCTCAGGCATTTTGCATCCAAAGGCGCGCTCGACATCGACACCCTGGGCGAAAAAAACGTCGAAGCTATTGTCGATGCTGGGTTGGTACACGATCTGGCCGATATTTACACGCTCACAAAAGATGATGTGCTCGGGCTGGAGCGTTTCGCTGACATTTCGGCTGGCAAACTGATCGACGCCATCGCTCGCAAAAAACAGCCGCCGCTCGAAAAATTTGTCTACGGCCTTGGCATTCGTCACGTCGGTGCGCAAACCGCTATCGATCTCGCGAAGCATTTTCAATCGCTCGACAAAATCGCCGCTGCTACGCTTGATCAACTCAGTCAAGTCGATGGCGTCGGCGAAGTAGTTGCCGAATCGATCGTGGCATGGTTTGCCGATGGCGACAACCAAACAATGCTTCAGAAGTTCGCCGACCTAGGAGTCCGGCCGCAGTTTACGCAAAAAACCGGTCGACTAGCTGGCAAACACTTTGTCGTCACCGGCACGCTCGAAACGATGAGCCGCGATCAAGCGGCCGATGCGATCCGCGCCCTAGGCGGCACCTTCCAAACCGCCGTCGGCAAAGACACCGACTACTTAGTAGCCGGCGGCAAAGTCGGCGCCAGCAAACTCAAAAAAGCCGAAGCCTACGGCACGAAAGTGATTGATGAGCAAGCGCTTCTCGCACTTTTATCGACGTAGTTTTAGCTCTTCACTGAACTTCGCGCAGCAATCACCTGCGTACTACCCTTGACAACAAGCAGCATAAGCGCTATGTTTATGGATAGTTCGTGCGCTTTCAGCGGCGCTTGAAACAAACACCTTACAACACAAAAAAGGCATTGTGCCGTCGGTATGCTCCACGTATTTGCATGCCGCCGGTCGTCTACAGCAAGACGCTTCACCCGCCGCCGGGTGGGCGCGCACGAATAAATACAGGCTCGAAAGGGTCTGTATTTTGCTAACATGCGAGCATTTACGACGAGCCTGCAGGGCGCGAATATATTTGCTTTGAACCTCGCGATAAGGAGTGTTCACGAGCAAATAATAGAAGTGATGGTACGACTTCAGCTAAGCGATAGCCACAAACGGTTTTGGCATGACGGAAAAAACGATACATTTTCATGGCAGGAGAGACAGGACTCGAACCTGCGACCCTCGGTTTTGGAGACCGATGCTCTACCAACTGAGCTACTCTCCTATGGTTGGTATTATGATTATACCGATGTGCCGACAGATTTCCAATGACGGCGCAGTTTTCGCCTGATATACTGTGTTTCATGAGGTTCAGCAAGCAAGCAGTAGCTGTCGCGGTAGAGGACATAACAGACTGTATTGCTTCTGCGCTGAACGGTGAGAAGACGGTTTTGTGGCTCACGAGCGGAGGGTCGTGTGTCGATGCGCAAGTACGCGTCATGAAGCGACTGCGCGAGTCGGTGTCGAGCCGCCTCGTGAATCTGAGTATTTTGCCAGTAGACGAGCGCTATGGGGTATGCGGTCATGCAGACTCAAACTCAGAACAGATGCGGCAGGCTGGTTTTGCGCCCGACGCGGCTGTGTGGCACGACGTGCTGGCAGGCAATTTGCCTTTCGCCGAAACAATCGACGCCTATACAGAGCAAGCTCAAGCGGCCTTTGCGGCAGCCGAGGTGGTTGTAGCGACGCTGGGAATGGGAGCAGATGGCCACATTGCTGGCTTGTTACCGAACAGCCCCGCGGTAAGGGAGATGGCATCCTCTGTGGTTGGTTATGCCTGGAACGATCATGAGCGTATGACGCTTGGTGCTGCCGTGCTGCGCCAGATTGACCATGTATTCTTGCTCGTCTACGGCGACACGAAGCAAACTGCGCTTACTCGGCTGCGCGCAAACACCGAATCGTTTGAAGACCTACCTGCGAAAATTTTGTATGACTTTGACGACGTCACCATTTATAATGAGTACATTCAAACGTGAGGTATAAACGATGAAACTAGCAATACATGGTCTTGGCCGTATGGGTATGCAAATAGCACGTAAGCTGGCGGAAAGCGGCGAACACGAAGTGTTTGCGCATAACCGCAGCGCGGCCCCCATGGAAGAAGCAGCTAGTTACGGAGTAAAAACTGTTGCAGATGTTTCGGATGTTCCGCAAGCACTGAGCGGCGACCGAGCGGTTGTGTGGATGATGCTGCCAGCAGAAATAACGGAACAAATTATCTTAGACTGGACCACTCGCCTGCCAAAAGACTCCATTATCATAAATGGCGCCAACTTCGACTATCGCGAGACAAAAAAACTGAACGAAAAGGTCACCGCAGCTGGTATGTGCATGATAGATATTGGCGTGAGCGGTGGCGTATGGGGATACCAGAATGGTTTTCCGCTCATGTGCGGTAGCGATGACGAAGCGGCGTTTGCTGTTATTCGTCCAGCGCTTGAAACGCTTATCAAGCCTGGCGGCATGTATGCGCGGTTCGGCAGCAGCGGTGCCGGCCACTATGTGAAGATGATACATAACGCCATCGAATACGGTATGATGCAAAGTCTTGGCGAAGGATTTCGTATGCTGCACGACGGTCCGTATGCCGACCAAATAGACCTCGCTCAGGCGGCGGATTTGTGGCAACACCGTAGCGTCATTACGAGTTGGTTAACCGAACTCAGCCGCGATGCGCTTGCCGAAAACCCAGAGCTAGCTGGCGTGTCGGGCTATGTTGCGGAAAGCGGAGAAGCGCGTTGGACGTTGGAAGCGGCAAGAGAGATGGGTATAGAGTTGCCTGCTATACAAGCCGCGTTTGACGTTCGCCTAAGGTCTCAACGCGGAGAAACGAACTTTGCTACGAAAGTCGTCGCAGCACAGCGAAATAAGTTTGGTGCACATAATTTGAATGGCGAAGGAAAAGCGTGAGCGATTATCTCGACAAACCACTGGTGCTCGTTATATTCGGCATAACAGGTGATTTGTCGCAGCGCAAACTACTCCCTGCCCTGTACCACCTCATAAAACATCAGCAGCTGCCTGAGATCAAAATCGTTGGTATTAGCCGGAAAGAGATACCGGTTTCTGAAGTTTACAAAAACCTTCACCAGAAGATTTATGGTAGCGATTATGATCAAGCAGTTGTCGAGCAACTCTATCGTGCAACCGAAATGGTGCAAGTCGATCTCGACAACTCAGCCGATTACGAAAAGCTCCTGCAGCGTTTGCGCATTGTGTCTGACGAACTCGGTCCGGGCGTCAGTCGCCTGTACTACCTATCGATACCTTCGCAGGCTTTCGTAACGGTTGTACACCATTTGGGCGAGACAAACCATCACGAGCCGTTTGAACAAGATAGCGAACGACCACGTTTGCTTGTCGAAAAACCGTTTGGCTTTGATACCGCCTCGGCCAAAACGCTCGTCCAGGCCGCCGACGAACATTTCGGCGAACAGCAAACCTTTCGTATTGACCACTATCTCGCCAAGGAGACCGCGCAAAACATCTTAACGTTTCGCTTCCAGAATCCTCTTTTCCAGACTATCTGGAACACCAAGCACATAGAGAGTATCCGGATTGTTGCATACGAGACTATCGGGATAGAAAATCGGGCTGGTTTTTACGAGCAAACTGGGGCGCTGCGCGATCTTTTGCAAAGCCACCTCATGCAGCTTCTCGCACTCATTACCATGGAAAAACCTGCGGCTTTGGAAAGTCACGACATTCATCGCACCAAACTTCGCCTGCTCGAAAGCATAGATGCTATCGCAGAAGACGAGGTGGAGACGCGCGCTATCCGCGGGCAGTATGATAGCTACAAAACAGAGGTTGCAAATGCCGAGAGCCATGTTGAAACGTTTGCTCGGTTGCACTTAAACATCAACAACGAACAATGGCGCGGCGTTCGTGTCACGATCGAAACGGGCAAAGCTTTGCACGAAAAATGTACCGAGATTACGGTACGTTTTCGAGCAAACGAAGACGCTCCAGGCACCAACACGCTGGCTTTTCGTGTTCAGCCGCAAGAAGGTATCACCCTATCGCTCCAGGCAAAACGCCCTGGCTTAAGTAAAAATACCGAAACGGTCAAAATGGATTTTGACTATGAGCGCGAGTTTTATGGGTTGGCTGGCGAGGCGTATGAGCGCGTCATTATAGATGCAATCCGAGGCGATCAGGCGCTGTTTGCGACAGCCGAGGAAGTGCTGACGTCATGGCGAATTGTCGAAAATGTCTTGCGAGCATGGGCAAAAAATGGTGATGGTTTGCACATTTACCCCGTCGGCGCGCCAGCAGCAGACATATCTTAAAAAAAACGAAAAAATCACAGCTTTATGCTTGTGCTTATCGCTTTGGCGGATTATAATTAGAGTTGATAAAACAACAATGTTTTAAACACGTTCAAAGACTGCAAAAAAAAGAGAGAAGATACCCCAATGAAAGTACTAATGCTCGGGTGGGAATTGCCTCCCCATCACACAGGGGGCATGGGTGTTGTGTGCTATCAAATGTGCAAACAGCTGGCGCGTACGGGTGCTCATATAGAATTCGTCCTTCCGTACACGGCAGATTTTTCGCACATTGATTTCATGAAAATTAACCCAGCAGTACCCGACGAAGCCGAAACGGTCGTCGGCAACGCCGCTGGCAGTACCTATGACAGTCAATATTTTACCTATGTTCAGACGGACGGCAGTACTCGCGGCGTGAATATGGACGAGCATCAGTCGAACTACGCGGCGTACGCCAAGCGGCTGGTGCGTTTTGGCGAGTACGACGTTATTCACGCACATGATTGGCTTACCTTTCGCGCCGCCTTGGCGGCAAAACAGGCCAGCGGCTTACCGTTGTTTGTGCATATGCATTCGGTGGAATCTGACCGAGCAGGCGGGCATTCGGGTAACCCGATGGTGCGAGAGGTTGAGTATATAGGGTTGCATTTGGCGGACAAAATTTTCGCAGTCAGCAATGCTACCAAAAAAGCCATTATGCGCGAATACGACATACCGGCCGACAAAATTGAGGTCGTGCACAATGCTATGGAATTTGAAGCTCATGAACTGTACGAGGACACATCTGATAATGCATTTCGCTATCTCTCACGCATGCAGAAGTCTGGCTATGGCATTGTGGTGAGTGCGGGACGCTTGACGGTTCAAAAAGGTTTGACTCACCTGCTCCGCGCGTTTCAGAAGGTCGTTGCCCGCCGACCTAAAAGCTTACTGCTTATTGTAGGTCCGGGCGAACAGTATGTTGAACTGATTGAGCTAGCCGCAGAGCTGGGGCTGTCTGGTAATGTCATTTTCACTGGCCACTTAAACGGCACAGGAAAACGCTGGCGAGATGCATTTCGCGTCGGCAACCTTTTTGTAATGCCCAGTGTGTCGGAGCCGTTTGGTTTAACGCCGTTCGAGGCGCTGGCGCAGCACACTCCTGCGCTCATTAGCAAGCAAACTGGCGCCAGTGAAATTTTACATAACGTTTTGAAAGTTGACTATTGGGACACCGACGAAATGGCGAACCAAATCGCCGCTGTCCTCGACCACCATGAGCTGGAACAAACGTTGGCCGAAAACGGTCACGAAGAGCTGATCAAGCAAAGCTGGAAAAAACCGGTCGAAACAGTGCTGCATCACTATCATCGTCACGCGGCCGCACACAAGGAGCTGGCCTATGTCTGAACACAGCAGCGACCAGCGAGCTATTGTTTTGTACCTGCACGTGCATCAGCCTTATCGTGTTCGCCACTACACGATTTTTGATGCTGGGCGAACGCATGATTATTTCGATGCACCGAAAGACAGCCGCGAAAACAACGCCGATATTTTGCGCAAAGTAGCGCACAAGTCTTACTTGCCGACAAATGAGCGGCTGTTACGCATGATGGCTCATAACCCGTCGTTTAAACTTTCGCTTTCTATGAGTGGGACGGTTTTAGAGCAGCTGGAAGCGTACGCGCCAGATGTGCTACGAAGTTTTCAGGAACTCGTTGGGACTGGCCGCGTCGAAATAGTGAACGAAACATATCATCACTCACTGGCATTTTTCTACAACCGCGATGAGTTTGAAGCGCAGGTGCAAATGCACCGCGACATTGTTCGCCGGATTTTTGGCGTCACTACTACCGCGTTTCGTAACACCGAACTGAGCTACAACAACGACCTTGCCTACTGGGCTGATCAAGCCGGCTACAAGGCTGTTTTGAGCGAAGGCTGGGATCCAGTGTTGGGCTGGCGCAGCCCGAACTTTTTGTATCGACCCGCTTACACCGAACACATTAAACTTTTGATGAAGAACTATAAGCTAAGCGATGACATTGCTTTTCGTTTTAGCAACAAAGAGTGGGAGGAATATCCCATGACCGTCAATAAGTTTATGGACTGGACGAAGGACAGTTGGGATCAGCCGCTGTTAAACCTCTTTATGGACTATGAGACGTTTGGCGAGCATCAGTGGGCAGACAGCGGTATTTTTGATTTCCTAGAGGAGCTTCCCCGCGCTTGGCTAACGGAGTCTGCGCACACGTTTATGACTGTTTCCGAAGCGGCGGATACGTTTGAACCGAAGGACGCCATTGATTGTCCGCAGACCATAACTTGGGCGGACTCGGAAAGGGATTTGACGGCGTGGCTTGGCAATAAAATGCAACAAGGCGCTATTCACAGCCTATATGCTTTGGCAGCACCTATCTTGCAAAGCGGCGACTACGCGCTCATAGAAGATTGGCGCAAGCTGCAGACAAGCGATCATTTTTACTATATGTGCACAAAGTACTTTACTGACGGTGATGTTCATGCCTACTTCAGCCCCTACGAAACCCCGTATGAGGCCTACATAGCCTTCATGAACGCCTATCATGACCTACGGTATCGTCTTGTCGAAAAAGGTTTTTCTGTCTGAAAAAATGCGCTCGCGTGTGAGTTTTTCTGTATAAACGCGGCTGGCGCGTGCTTCGAAAAGCTACGTGTCGAGCTGCTCCGACGCAGTTTTTCGGCTACGATGATTATGCGAGAACGCACGAAATCGCCCAACAGTGGTTGCCCGAAAAACGTTTATGCGCGCCTTGGCGTAATGTTTACTTCTTTGGCTTGACTTCGTTTCGGCCGAGGTTTTTCTTGGTTTCAGTAAACACCGTGTGCCGGCGCAGCTTTTTGCTGTATTTGCGGAGCTTCAGCTTGTCTGGAGTGTTCATGCTGTTTTTGGTCGTGTAGTATATGCGCTCGCCCGACTCTTCACTCACGAGTCCAATCAGCTTGCGTTTGTCATTCTTCTTTGCCATATAGCGTTCATCTTAACAGATACAGGCGGCTATGTAAACACAATTCATTATATGAAACGCTTTGATACTGCGAGTGCAATATACCGAGGCGTTGTTTTGTCTTAGTTCATTGCTGCATATACCGTCGCATAGAGTTGCCGGATTACTCGCTCCTCTTGTTCGTCCGTTAATGAACCGGGTCGTTGTGCTGCTTTGGCAAGCAATACTGCGTACCTGCGATCGGCTTCTGCTTGGGCTTCTTCTTGGGTATTGAAACGCGCTTGTATGCGCCGTTCTTGATTTTGTCCAATACGGACCACATTAAAACCAGGCCTGCTTCGGTTGGCTTCGACAACAAACGGCTGGCGCTTTCGTTGTGCTTCTGTCAGAGGAGGAAGTAGCAAAGGGTTAATTTTCTCTTTGAAGTACTGACTCCCTTCGGGGGTTTCTTCTAAGTAGCTAAAGCTATCCGCCTCAAGGCATACAAACAATTCGTCTCGTGGATCTGCCGAGGGATCCTCCCTGAGTCCAGGAGAGATACCGCCCGCCCGGATAGAAGCTCTCCCTAACATTGTTTCATAACGACCAGTAAAGAAATACGCCACTGGGGTTTTCATTCTCTGCGCAGTCTCCCAGGCGGCAGTAATGAGAGATTGTGCGCCTGCCAGGTCAAGAGCCTCCTCGTCCTGATGAGTGATACGCGCGGCGATTTGCGAGAGAATTGGGTATGTTTCGCCGTTGTTGCGGGTTGTTGCGTGTCTTAGATTATCTAGCGAGCTGCCCTCGCGTCCTGCAAAATTTTCATATACTAGGTAATTGCTTTTCTGCTGCACTATACGCCAAACACCACGCATGCCCCCATAGCTAATTCGAGCTGTTTGGTTAAAATGCGAGGAAGCTGGCTTGGCGTGCGAATTATCTACATGAACTAGTATGTTTTGCCCGTCAAGCGGAATCTGATACTGTGTCGTAAATACTGCGTCGTCGTTTAACCGTGCAAGCGACCACAAGCCATTTCGTAACCTGTCTGCAAATGGTTTTTGCGGCTCTTCAGAACTGACATGTACCTGCTGCTCAAATGACGGTAAAAAAGCCTGTTCGCTCATGTCTAACAACCCAATTACTCGATGAATAGTATCGTAAAATGGCGTCCGCGTCAAAAGACTGTCTAGCGTAATAGCGTGCACGCGTCAAAAATCATAGGTAGCAAGCACTCCGTAAAACGCTCTAGAACTAAAAACTACCGCTCTGAGGCGGCAGCGTAAAACAAAAAAGCGTCATGTGCGTGGAGCCCCAAACGGGATTTGAACCCGTGACCTCATCCTTCGCTTACACCTCCTCTTTGTGTATACAGGAGGGCTAGACTGTATCTTAAGCATATCCTTGTTATGGGACGTAGCTTCCCTTGTCAGTCGTTCGGGCCGTCCGGCAGCAGCCAGATTGCCACGGTCTTGTCCTCGCCTGAGGATATTAACCGTTATTCGGGATTCACGCGCGTCGTTTCCGGCGCGGTGGGCGGGGGTCATCGCGACCTACCATGGATGCGCTCTACCAACTGAGCTATCGGGGCATGTTTGTTCTGGTGCTGGGAGTAGGATTCGAACCTACGAAGGCATATGCCAACAGATTTACAGTCTGTCGTGTTTGACCGCTTCACTATCCCAGCGTCATTGTATGTAAATGTATTGTTGTAGTGCGTGGAGCCACCTGTCGGATTCGAACCGACGACCCACGGTTTACAAAACCGTTGCTCTGGCCAACTGAGCTAAGGTGGCGATCGACAGCCATAAGTGTACCAAAACAGGGGTTAACTGGCAACTGTTTACCGACACACCGCTGGCGATCTCTACCACGCAAACGTGTGAAAGGACAGTCCTCGCACAAAGCCACGCAGCATTTTGTGCGAGGACTGTCCTTTCACGGCCTGTTTGGCTGTGCTTGCTGGGTTGCTAGATGACGACTTTACGGGGACGAAGTATGCGTTTGGGACGGCCAGAAGGAACTATCAAAGTCTTGAGCTTTTCGTTGATTTCCTTTGCTTTTTCGTCCATACCGCGTTCGATGTATGCTTTTTGCAGTAGTGTATACGTTTCTTGGTTGGGCTCAAGTTCTACTGCGCGCAGTAACGACGCAAACATGAGTTTTTCGTTGCCCAGTTTTTCGTTTACTTTGGCGTAGGCAACATGGCGGGCGGCAAGGTCTTCCTCGAGCTTCAGGGCTTGCTCAAAAGCAATGCCGGCTTTTTCGTAGTTCTCGGCTTCGTAATAAATCAGCCCAAGGTTGTGTAGGCTTGAAGGCGTTGCTTCGATAGAGCTGGCTATTTCGAAACAATCTATTGCGTCGCGATATTCTTTTTGTTTGGCATATAGTATGCCGAGCCGGTTATACGCGGCAGCGTTTTTTTCATCTATTTTGAGTATAGTCAGCAACGCTTTTTCGGCTCGCAGAAAGCGGTTTTCGCGCATCCCCTGGTGGGCGATATCCCACAGTTTGCCTATGCGATCGCCAACCTTGCGCGAAATATCAGTATCTTCTGTTTTGCGTTTACGGGTGTGCAGCAGCCCCATAAAACCGAAAGCACCGACGACAAGAAGTTCATACATAATGTGACTGTAGTATACCACATTACAGCGCAAGCATGAGTTCGCTCAGCACAAGTTTTTGATTGCTTCGTTGTGCCAGTGCGGCTTGCGCGGTCATCGAGGCTTCGAGTATTTTCTGCCAGCGAGTTTTATTGTTTGACGTATGGAGGCTCGCTGAGGCGGCGAGGACGAGTGCGTCGACAAACGCTTTTGCGGCTGCTGGGTCTTTGAGAGCGCCGTTAACCAGTAGTAGCCGGTCAAATGGCTGGCTCGCCAAAACAGTTTTCACCATATCCAGCGGAGCTACGGCTGCAGTGTCGGTGTCTGTGCTGAGCAGTTTATACAATTGCGCCAGACTACCGTCGGCGAGGGCACATGCGGCTTCAATCGCCCCTGGCGCGTACCCTTCCTGCTGTAAAGCCTGGACAATAACCGACTTTTTGGGTAAAGAAACAGTTAGCCACTGGACGCGAGAACGGATGGTTGCAAGCAGCTTGTTTGGTTGCGATGATGTGAGCAGTATGACGGTTCGTTCTGGCGGTTCCTCGAGTAGTTTTAAGAGCGCATTTTGTGCTGCGCGCGTCATGGTGTCGGCGTCTTCTAGAATAGCCACACGGTGCACCGCCGTCGCGGCCGCCGGCACTCGTAAACGAAAAAATGACGCCAAATCGCGAATAAATTCTATAGCGATAGTACCATTGTGAGGTCGTACCAGCCGCACGTACGGGTGCGTTTCGACGCGCGGTACTGGTGTGCCGAGCAGCTGCGCTGCTATTTCGCGTGCCACTATTGTTTTGCCGACGCCGGTTTTTCCTTGCAGCAAAAGGCTTTGGGCAGGATTTCGCAGGTAGGCGTCAAGCGCCGCTGTTGTGTCTTCGTGAAGGATGAGTGCTGTGTTCATGGCTTGAGCTTTTGCGCAAATTCGGCTGGCGGCGCAACGCGAAAAACCTTTCTTTCGTGATTTTTTACGATAGTTAGTTCCAGCTCGGCCGCGTGCAGATAGAGTCTGTCGGCCGGAGCGCCATTGTACAGCACATCGCCCACAATTGCGTGACCTTCATGAGCCAGATGTACGCGTAGCTGATGCGTGCGACCCGTTTCTGGCTTGAGTTCAAGCAAGCTATACGTGCCGTCGCTGGAAATAGTGCGATATGTCGTTTTTGCCGGTTTTCCCTGTGCACCAACTCGAAACTGTGCCGGTGATTTCGGATTGCGCTCAATCGGCATATCAATGACGGCCGCAGCAGGTTGCGGCACACCTTTGACGACAGCTATGTAGGTTTTTTTCGTCTTGCGCTGGGCGAACTGCTTCTGTAACCAGCTGAGCGCTTCTGGTGTTTTTGCGCATATCATGACGCCGCTTGTTGCTCTGTCGAGCCGATGGACTATACCCGCTCTGTTGCCTTCGAGGTGGTTGACGCGGCCGCGAAGCCATGTTGCAACGGTCGGCTCAGGATTGTACGATCCTTTGCTGTGAGTGAGTAGGCCGGTGGGCTTATTGACGACGACACAGTCGTCATCTTCATAAACAATTTCTAGGTCAATTTCGGGAACGGTGGTTTCGGCGTCGGCGTCATACTCGACTACCACCGCGTCATCTGGTCGCAGTTTGTAGCCAGGTTTTATCTGAGGCTGTCCATTGACAGAAACGCGCTTTTTCTCAATTAGCTTTGCAGCATACGCACGGCTGAGTTGCGGATACATACTCACCACTCGTTGATCAAGCCGCTCCGCCCGACTAACTTCCAGATTTGCCATATACACATTTTAACAGAGAAACGCAGAGAAGTTAGCCTTTGTTCTATGCTGCTCAAGACAACGGGCGAGCGAGTACGTTTTTGTTGCTTAGTCTATACGTGCTCGCAGCCCGACAGCTCGCTGAACGCGTAGCAGCGTGGCGTCTGCCTGCCCGCGCATAGCGGCTTCGCTGGACTGGAGTTTGGCGAGGATGTGGTCGTCGTCAACGGCCGCCAACCGCGCTTGAAAATCTGTCAAGAACGCCGCCATTTCGTCGGCGACGATACGTTTGAAGTCGCCGTAGCGCTCCATGCCGTCGAACTCATCGGCGACAGTCTGCGGTGACGTGCCGCGTAGCAGTGCCAAAATGTCGATGAGGTTCGTGATGCCAGGTTGAGAAGCGCGGTCGTAGCCGATGCGGGCTTTGTCGTCGGTCGTCGCACTCATGATTTTGCGCGCAGCCGCGGCGGGTTCATCGCCGAGGAAAATGACGCCTTTGCCGCTGTCGTCGGATTTGCTCATTTTTTTCGTCGGGTGCTGGAGATCCATGATGCGCAGACCTTGGTCTTTGCCGAAAAACTCGTGCTGTTTGGCGACTGGTTCTGGCACGACGAAAAGTTCGCCGAAGCGTGCATTCATTCGCTGCGCAATGTCGCGGGCAAACTCGAGATGCTGCGTCTGGTCGTCGCCAACTGGTACATAATTTGTGCCGTAGAGCAGTATGTCTGCCGCCATCAGCACCGGGTAATTGAACAAGCCGACGCTGACCTCGTGCGCACCAGTTGATTTGTCTTTGAACTGCGTCATGCGCTCCATCTGCCCAAACCCAGTGAAACAATCAAGTATCCACGTCAGCTCGCTGTGCGCCGGCACGAAACTCTGACGATAGAGGTGAATATGCTCGTTGTCGAGCGGCAAGCCGGCGGCTGTGAATACGCGGGCGTTGTGCAAAATCTGCTCATAGAGCTGCGTATGGTCGATCGGCGTCGTGAAACTGTGCAGGTCCGGGATAAACATATTGACCTGGTACTCGCCTGAGCGTTGCTGTGCCATATCGATGATCGGCAGCATCGCCCCAAAGTAGTTGCCAATATGAAGGTCGTTGTTTGCTCTGAGTCCAGTTAATATCACAGGTTTTTTCATATACATAGTATACCTCATACCATTATTCTTTGATTCAAGTTAAGCTACACGATCCTTCCGCAGTCGTTTATGTCGTGACACGAACCGCGCGAAAGCCAAGATAATCAGTCTGCCGTTTGTAGCTATTTTCGCCAACAAGGACTGGCACAGATCCATCGGGGAGCGGCTCAAAATTTTGCATAGTCCGAGCCACATCTTCGCTGACATCTTTTTTGTATAGCTTATCAACAACGCTGTATGTGGTCCTCGCTATCGGAAGCGTTCCGCCCTCCGCATACCTCATGATGTCTTCGCGGAGTCTACGGAAAATTCCTTCGCCAAGATCGGCGTTACTAACCTCGATAGACACGGCCTCAGGTACAGCGCCAATAAGCGAGCCTTGAGCAATGATTTCGGGCATTTTTACAACTTTATCTATATGAGTAGCTGCAATAAACTTACCAACCTCGCCTGCTACGTTGTAACCGATGAGGCTAGGAGGCTGAACGCAGTTCGTAGTATGCATGTCTAGAACAAGGTTTGGCCGTAAAGCGCCAAAGTAACCCCCGCAGATGCTGCGCCAGACGACCTTCGTATGTGTCCGTGCGGTCATAACTGCGATTCATGTCCGACTCAACGTATCTCACGTTTTGACGAACTGCGACTGGGTTTGCTGTCACGAAATAGGGTTCTGTTACATCAGCTGGGCTTTGATACATGTAGGCTTCGAGCATTTCTCCGAGCGGTTCATTGCCGTGCTGAGAACTTACGACTACAACTCTTTTCATAGTTTTTTCCTTGTTTACACTTTAATAATAAAAGAGGCCTGTGTCGGCCTCTTTTGTGGGTTTACATAACTTTCAGCACACAGAACAGGCCGCCACAGAAGTGTCGGTGCGCCAGTAGAAGTTGGTTCGGACTGTTCTCATAGTGCTTATCGTACTACATTTCGTTTTATGATGCAATTACTTTTTTTGCAGAATAAGCCAAAAGTTAGTAGCAATACCAGTACGACCAAGTTTATGCGCCTGCTTAGAAATGGTTTTTAGCTCGCATAGAGAAAACATTGCATAGAATGTTCGCAGTTCACTTTCACTGTAGTCTTTCTGGAATTTTCCGTTTGACGGCCATATAGTGCTGTTTGGTTCTGGGCCGGGATGATTTGCTATAAGTTCTCTCTCCCATTCATCCTCGTTTGAGCACACCGTAACAAGAGCATAGCCGCCTGGTTTAAGCGTGCGATATAGTTCATCGCGGCAGATTTCCCGTCCGCCGAGTGTTTCGATGTCTATGGAAGCGAACGAGTCGATAGCAACGTCGAAAGTATTATTGGCGTACGGCCAAGCGCCGTCGATATCGACATTTTTCACCTGTACTTTTGCCGCCACTCCCGCTGACTCGGCTAATTTCTCTGTATGCTGTCTCGCCAACGCAATGTATTCGAGCGCCTCTACATCATAACCCTGTTGCGCAAGATAGATTGCGTTACGTCCCTTGCCACTCCCGATATCTACTGCACGGCCGGGTTTTATGCCGCGCTCTTTGAGCCATTCCATAAACATCACAACACCGCTAGCTGGTTTTTTGCCAGCCATTTTACTCAGCGATTCAGCCGTTTGATGTTCTTGTTCCCAGATGTATTGCTGTTTTCGCACAGGATGATTATAGCAAATCAAAAACGAATTGCGCGACGAAGCTCATAGCAGCACTAGCAACACTGACTAACGACCTTGGTCATTTACTGCTGAGGGCGATTTTGACACCGAGGGCGATAAGTAGGCCGCCAAAAACTTGTTCTGCTCTGTGCTGTATGCGCCTGAACCCGCGTTTGACGTGGTTTTGCGTCAGGAGCAGTACGACCACACTGAACCATGCTGCGGTCGCTAGGGACATCTCTACGCCATAGATTATCTGCACCCACAATGGTGTCGTGCTGTCGATTATTTGCGTAAACAGCGCCAGAAAGAACAGCGTGGCTTTCGGGTTGAAAACGTTCGTGAAAAAGCCGAGTCTGAGCGAAGCAAGCGCCGAGAGATCGCGGTCAGGTCTTCGGGCGGGCAAATGAGCGTTTTTTGACTTTGCTCTCAATGATTTGATGCCGATGTAAACCAAATAAGCCGCACCAATGTATTTGATGGCGTTAAACAAAATAATCGACTGAGATATCAAAACGGCAATACCAACGAGCGAGTAAGCGACATGCACCAATATGCCGAGACCAAGTCCAGCTGCCGAAAACAAACCAGAGCGGCGCGAATAGACCAGCGCCGAGCGGCTAATCATGACAAAGTCAGGCCCTGGGCTCATCACGGCTAGTAGATGAATGCTAGCGACGAGGAAAAATTCTGGCCAAATCATAATGAATATTATTGTATCAGATCACCTGTCGCCGTGGCTCGACGTGTTATTTGCGAGAGCATTACCGTCATGCATCAAACGCTTATTGCAGCGTGAGGTCGAGGTAGTTGCGACGGCCGAAGCGCGGTTCATCGAGTAGTTTGACGCGTTCTGACTGAACGCGAAACATTCTGACCGCTACGCCGTCTTTGAACGCACCAGGGTTCTTTATGATCGCCGAAACCGCCGGATAACGCGCCGCAAATACCTTCATGCCTTCGACTAATTTTGGACCAATGCCCAGCTCCTCGGCAGTTCCGAAGATTTGGACACCCTGAAGGTTTTCGCTCCATGTTGAGGATTCGCTCCAAAAAGACAGAGCAACGGAATTGTTTTCGGTGATGTTTATCGAATGGGTATCGCTCGGCAATGAAACAAAAAACAGCTCAAGTTTTGACGTATACGCAAAATAAGCGGTGTTTATATGCGCCTTGTCGCCAGCTATGCTAGACATCGCGCCCGTCTGATTGGCTTCGAGTATGGCAGCAATACTTTCGTTTAGCTGCTCGTCGGCAAAATCTGGGTGGTTGAAATGCGTTTTGAGCGTCATGGCTACCAGCTTAGCGCTTGGTGAACTGGCGTTGTTTGCGGGCGCTGCGTAGACCAAACTTCTTGCGCTCACGTTCGCGGCTGTCGCGACCCAGCAGGCCAGCTCGGCGCAACGTTGCTTTGTATTCTTCGCTTCTTTCGACAAGCGCTTTCGCTATGCCGAGGCGGATTGCGTCAACCTGACCAGCGTGTCCACCACCGCTGACGACAACGCTGACGTCAAAATCTTTGATTGGTAGCTCGAGTGCGCTGAATGGTTTTTGGACTTCAGTTATGAGCTGTTTACTGTTTGCGAAGTACTCTTCGAGTGCTTTGCCGTTGACGGTACATGCACCCTTGCCGTTCATGAGCCGCACACGCGCGGTAGCGCTCTTGCGACGGCCGAGAGCGTAGTAGTAATGGGTTTTGCTTTCTGCCATTATTTCGCTCCTTTCACGGAAATAGCTTCAGGTTTTTGAGCAGCGTGTTCGTGTTCTGCGCCAGCGTATACTTTCAGGCGCTTGAGGCGGCCGTCGCGCAGCTTGTTTACCGGAAGCATGCCGCGCACAGCTTTGCGTATGACTTCAGTTGAGTCGTTACTCATGAGGTCTTTGAGCTGGCGTTCGCGTAAACCGCTCGGGAAACCGCTGTGATTGTAGTAAACTTTCTTCGTTTCTTTGCCGCCAGTCACCTTGAGTTTGTCGGCGTTTATGACAACGACAAAGTCTCCGCAGTCAATGTGCGCGGTGTACATCGCTTTGTTTTTGCCAGTTAGCAACGTGGCTATCTGTGTTGCGACGCGGCCCAGGCTTGTTTCTGATGCATCGACGAGATACCACTTGCGGGCAACGTCTGCTGGTTTTGCTGAATAGGTAGGCATTATCGTTCTCCTGACTTGCGGACTTGCACCGCAGGCTTATGACTGAGATGGCGATCGGTCGCTTTAGCATTTGCTGCTTTGGGCTTTGCAGAAACGTGAGCACCCTGCGCCTGAGAAGCTTCATCATGATGCTGTTTCGCCGCCGTCTTCTGTGCTGCCGGCTGAGCGACTGGCGCAACCTGCAAGTCGTCGACGAAGCTGACGCGAGCCATGGCGGCATTGTCGCCGCGGCGGTTGTCTTGTCGGACGACACGCAAATGTCCGCTGTTGCGGTTGCCCAGCTTCGGTGCAATTTCATCGACTAAATGGTGCGCAGCGTGTACTGTCTGGAGCGCAGCAATAATCTGCCGGCGATTATGCAGATCGCCTTTCTTTGCTTTGGTAATGAGTTTTTCGACGTAAGGCACGACAGCTTTTGCCTTCGGCAATGTCGTCACAATAGCGCCGTGTATAATGAGCGCCTCGGCAAGGCTTTTCAAAAGCGCCTCGCGCTGGTCGCGCTCGCGGCCAAATTTGGTTCCTTGATATCCGTGACGATGCATCTAGAGCTCCAATTCCGCCAGTTTATCTTTGACTTCGTCGAGCGCTTTGCTGCCGAATCCTTTTAGATCGCGCAGCTCGGTGTCGCTCAAGGCAAACAAATCTTGAATAGTATGAATATCGTTATTCACCAAAGCGTTTGTGGTGCGCGCGGTCAGATTGAGGTCTTCGATGCTGGTTGCGAGCATAGAGCCGTCATCGTTTTGCGCTTCGTTGTTTTCGCTAGCTGCAGCAGTCGTTTCCTGTATGGGCAAACGTGTTTTGCCAGCGAGCGCTGCGTACTGGTTTACCAAAATGGCGGCAGCTTCCTCGAACGCGTCGCGCGGTGAAATTGTACCGTCAGTGTCGATAGTGACAGACAGCTTATCGAGGTCAATCATCTGACCGACACGTGTTTTGTCGACTTTGTAGCGGCAGCGAGGCACAGGACGAAAGATCGCGTCGAGGGCGACAAAATCGCTCTGTTTTTTTGCTGTGCTTTCTTCGATGGTGCGGTAGCCGCGTCCAGTCTCAACGACGAGGTCAATCACGAGGCTTGCTTTATCGTCGTCGATAGTCGCAATTACTTGGTCGGTGTTGACAACCTCAATATCAGCATTCCCCTGAATGTCTTTGCCGGTGACAACGCCCTTTCCTTTTTTCGAAATACGTACAGTTTGCGCGTCGTCGCCGTATACGCGGAAACGAAGCCGTTTTAAGTTGAGCATAATAGCAACAACATCTTCTTTGACGCCAGGGACGGTAGTAAACTCGTGCGTGACGCCATCTATTTTGAAACTCGTTACTGCCGCGCCGCTAATGCTCGAAAGCAATACGCGCCGCAAGCTGTTGCCGAGCGTCATGCCGTAGCCGGGCTGCAACGGCTCTATAACAAAAGTACTGCTCGTAGCACTGTGGTCATCGACGGCAACAAGCCCTGGGGTGTGAATCAGTTTTGACATATCTTTGAAAATGTCCTTTCCTTAGCGTGAGTAGTACTCGACGATTAATTGTTCGTTAATATCTTGTTCGGCGTCATCACGGGTTGGTATACCAATGATTTTCGCTTGCACTTTTTTACGGTCAACGCTTTGCCAGCTTGGCGTTGCGTTCGGGGCTGGGCTGGTGTCGTCGAGTCTTTTGAAATACTCGCTCGATTTGCTGTGTTCGCGAAGCGCAAAGGTGTCTCCTTCACGGAGTCGAATAGACGGAATGTCGACACGGCGTCCGTTCAAAAGAAAATGACCATGTGTCACGAGCTGGCGGGCAGCGCGGCGACTGGGCGCAAAACCTGCGCGATACACCGCGTTATCAAGGCGACGCTCGAGGTACTGCAACAGTGTCGCACCTGATTGCCCGGGCGTACGCGACGCCTCAGCCATGAGGTTGCTGAACTGTTTTTCGAGTAAACCGTAGAGCCGCTTTACTTTCTGCTTTTCGCGCAACTGCAGTGCGTACTGGCTCGGCTTGTTGCGCGTGCGCGCATTGGGCGCCTTGCCTGGCATATTACTGCGTTTGGCGAGCGCTTTGTGCGCTTTTGGATGCAGTGCATAGCCCTCGCGGCGCGACAGTTTTACGATAGATTGAGTGTCTCGTGCCATAGTTTAGACCCTCCTCGCTTTCTTCGGGCGGACGCCGCCGTGCGGTACGCCAGTCACATCGGTAATGCTTTCTATAGCGATACCCACGGTCTGCATAGCGCGAATTGCCGCATCTCGGCCAAGGCCAACCCCTTTGACGAAAGCGTTGACTTTGCTCAGGCCATACGTCTGTTTTGCAAGGTTGCCAGCTTTTTCGGCTGCAACCTGAGCAGCGTAGGCAGTGCCCTTTTTCGAGCCACGAAACCCGCACGCACCAGCGCTTGACGCTGCTAGCGCGCCGCCACTTGCGTCGGTTAGTGTTACGATTGTGTTATTAAATGTAGCCTGGATATGCAGCTGGCCAGATGAAACACTGCGCTTTGCTTTTTTCTTCCTGACTACTGGAGTAGATGTCTCTGCCATAATAATCCTTAGGTTTTGCTCGCCACTTTCTTAGCCGTGCCGCCGACTGTTACTTTTTTACCGCGGCGAGTTCGGGCATTAGTCTTTGTGCGTTGTCCGCGAGAAGGCAAATTGCCCTTATGGCGGAGACCGCGGTAACTACCGATGTCTTTGAGCCGCTTTATGTTCCCGCTCACGATTCGCTGTAGCTCGCCTTCGACCGTCAACTTTTCGTTGATGTATTCCTGGATGCGGCTGATTTCGGCATCTGTCAGGTCTTTGACCCGAACAGTTCGATCAATCTTCGCTTCAGCCAGAATGTTGTCTGCTGTTTTTGCGCCAATGCCATGGACATACGTCAGCGCAATCCATACCTGCTTTTCAGCGGGTATCGTGACGCCAGATATTCGTGCTGCCATAAATTACCCCTGCCTCTGCTTATGCTTTGGTTTAGATTTGTTGATAACGTATAAACGCCCCTTACGGCGAACAATCTTGTCGTCGGGGCTGATTTTTTTGATACTTGCACGTACCTTCATGTACGGATCATGCTCCTTCCAGCGATGACTCACTGCATTATTTAGTATTGCGGCCGAACTTTCGAAAGATTGATCCGTACATCGACCCAGCGCATGCTAGATCAGTCCGGATGAACCAGTCTTCAGAAAGTTCAACCTTTGCGGTAGGTTATCCGCCCCTTCGTGAGATCGTATGGGGTGAGCTCTACCGTTACTTGGTCGCCTGGCACAATACGAATGAAATACTTCCGCATTTTGCCTGCGACATGCGCTATAATCTGATGACCGTTTTCCAGTTCAACACGAAACTGAGTACCCGGCAGGGTCTCGATGATAACACCATTCAGCTCGATGACTTCCTTTTTACTCGCCATAGGTTATAACGTCGTAGAAGTATAGCATTTTTTACGACGGCTTGTAAAGAGAAAAACGGAAAATTCTGCGACGAGTCCGAAAAACCAGCAAAAACTGGCAATTTTCGAAAAATTCAGGCTATATACGGGAAAAACAGCTGCTCGTTTCGCTGCGGTAACTATTTTTTTCTTCGTTTCGGGGACGATAGTTTTTTCGGCATAAATCGAAGCCGCTTACCGGTGATGGCACCGCTCTCTTCGCCTCCAGCGCTATCGTAGAAGAAGTCGTCGCGGCTGTACTGGTCGTACGTAATCATAAGGGCACGCGATTCAACCGCACGGAGGGTTTCGAGCGAAACAGCAACCAAAATCAAAACGCTCGTCCCGCCCAGCGCAAGCGCAATATTTTCGGGTACAAATATCTGGGCAATAATCGGCATGATTGCGAGCAGCCCCAAGCAGGCAGCGCCAAACAGCGTGATTTTGTTAACTGTTTTTGCGAGATAACGTTCGGTCTGCGAACCAGAGCGGACGCCCTCGATAAACCCGCCCTGTTTCTGTAGGTTTTCGGCTATTTCTCTCGTGTTGAAGGTAATGCTGGTATAGAAAAAGGTAAACAGAAATACGAGCATGAAGTACGTGCCTGGGTAAATGTAACTCTGCCAGCCGCCAGCCGCAAACGTCTGAGCTGTCGGGTTTTGGAACCAAGTGGTAAGGTTGTGGCCTAGTTCAGCCCAGTGCGGGTTACTACTGGACGTCATGAGCTGCCCTACGAAGCCCGGCACACTCAAAAAGGCTATCGCGAAGATAATAGGAACGACGCCAGCCGTAATGAGCTTGACCGGCAAGGTTGTCGTCACTCCGCCGTAGGCTCGGTTTCCTTGGACGCGTTTGGCGTAGTTTATCGTGAGGCGCCTCGCCGCCTCGTTCAGCATCACCACTATCCACGTCACAAGGAGCACGACACCCATGATGGCGAGTGCAAACCAAAAAGCCGTCTGGTTGATTGGCAGCTCGCGGCCAAACAGTTCCCATTTATTCGTTTTGTCGTAAACGGACGAAGCGATCTGACTGATCATTCCGGGCAGCGCACTTACAATGCCAACCGTGATGAGTAGAGATATACCATTACCCACGGATTTTTCAGTGACAAGTTCGCCCATCCACATAAGCAGCATAGAACCGCCAGTGAGCGCCGCCACCATCAGCACCCATTGCCACATAGAGGTATTTGCCGTAATATCGCCTATTCCACCGACCCTCTGAGCGTACTGCCGCACCAGATAAATCGAGCCGATAGCCTGCACGATGGCAAGCGGAAACGTCAGCATGCGAGTATACTGGTTGATTTTTTTCTGACCAGATTCGCCGTCTTTGCGCATGTTTTCCAGCTTTGGCAGAGCCTTGGTGAGTAGCTGCATAATAATGCTGGCATTTATGTACGGCCCCAGGCCGGCTATCATAATCGAAAAGTTGGCAAGTGCGCCGCCGCTGAGAACGTTGATAAATCCAAGCAGCTGCGGCGTATTTGACTGTTCGTTAAACAGGTTTGTCAGGACCTGCTTCAATGTCTGAGGGTCGGCAAGCGGAACTGGTATGTGTGCAAGTATGCGGAATATCAGCAAGATTGCCAGCACGCCAAAAATGCGCTTGCGCATATCTGCCTGCTTAAACGACGCACCAATAATCTTCCAGTTCACGTAAACCTCTTTATCTGCTAGATTTCTTACCCACCAGTATACCAGTGTTTGCGGCGTAGTAAAACAAAAAAGCGCTTTACAACGCTTTTTTGTTCACCGAGGGGTATGTTTATTTGCTTTCTTTTTTCTTGGCGGGACGCATCGGACGAGGAACAGCCGTAAAACTGCCGCCGGCCTTTTGGACAGCTTCCATGGCGTTGAGACTCGCCGCCTGCAGCTGAACATTGACTTTCTTTGTGACATCGCCGCGGTGCAACAGCTTCACGCTCACAAATTCACCGCTCACGAGACCGGCCTCCGCGAGACTTTTGTTCGTGACGTGTGCACCAAGACTGTTTAGCTGTTCGGTATAGATGTTTTCTGACTTTTGGCGCAAGCTGCGAAAGCCGCGTAGTTTCGGCAAACGCTGCATGAGCGGGTTTTGACCGCCTTCAAAGCCAGGACGTTTACTGAAACCAGCTCGCGCGCCCTGACCCTTAGTGCCTCGACCAGCTGTTTTGCCTCGGCCAGCAGCGATACCGCGACCAACGCGCTTAGCTGTTTTTTTCTGAGCCGTGCGTAGTTCGTGATACTTCATCTTGCAGACTCCTTCTTCGTCGACGATTTCTTTGCGGCTGTTCGATTTGCCGGAGCAGCCTTCTTCGTTGCTGCAGACTTTTGCGCCGCAGCTGATTTTGGTTTAGCCGCTGTATCTTTTGCGGCAACCTTCTCTGTTTTTTTGGCAGTGCCGCCCTGACTCTTGTGCTTTGTTGTTACCCAGTTTTTGCTTGGTTCGAGGTCCTGCAGTGCAGCAATCGTCGCATATGCAATATTCGTTTTGTTGCTGCTACCGAGCGATTTGCTGAGCGCGTTGCTTACGCCGGCTACTTCGAGTACCGTGCGAACAACCCCGCCAGCAATGAGCCCAGTACCGGGCGCAGCAGGAAGGATCAATATGCGAGCACCAGATACTTTGGCTTCAACTTCGTGTGGAAGCGTGCCTTTGTATAGGACAACTGGTATAAAATGTTTCTTCGCAACGTCGGTTGCCTTGGTGATGGCAGCGGTTACATCTGCACCTTTGGCGCTGCCGATGCCGACCTTACCTTTGCGATCGCCAACCACGACAAGCGCACGAAAACGGAAACGGCGGCCGCCTTTGACGACGCGCGCGACGCGGTCTATATGGACAACGCGTTCATCGAACTGCTTATCTTCTTGGTTTTCGGTGCGCGCTCGCGCCGGGCGGCCGCCGTCTCGACGGTTTGCACTGCCGCGCGGGCTACGAGTTTGTTGGGTTTGGGCTGCAGCTTCTGCGGCAGCTTGTTGCATGTTTGCTTCTTCAGCCATACTAAAACTCCAGTCCTTTCTCTCGAGCCGCTTCGGCAAGAGCTTTTATTCGTCCATGGTACTGTTTGCCGCCTCGATCAAAGACAACTGTAGTCACTTTTGCTTTCTTTGCGGCTGCGGCGATTTCCGCACCAACCCAGGCTGCTTTTTCTGTCAGCGTTCCTTTGGCAGATTTGCTGCCCACGCTGGTAGCAGCGGCGAGCGTGTGGTCTTTGCTGTCATCGATTATTTGCGCACTGACGTTTGTGTTGCTCACATGTACGCTCAGACGAGGACGATCGCTCGTGCCCTTTACCGTCGCTCGGATACGATGTTTGCGCTGAGCGCGGTTTTGTAGTTTCAAACTTTTGCCCATGGCTTATTTATCCTTTCCTGACTTACCGGACTTTCGCAAAATGCGTTCGTCGACGTACTTTATACCTTTGCCTTTGTACGGCTCTGGCTTCTTGAGCGCGCGAATTTCAGCGGCAACCTGGCCAACCTGCTGTTTGTCTATACCGCTGACGGTTATTTTATTTTGCTCTACGGCAACCTGCACGCCCTGAGGGATTTTATAGATGACATCGTGGCTAAAGCCAAGGTTGAGTTTAAGATCTGCACCTTGCAGAGCGACGCGCATACCAACGCCGTTGAGCTCTAGCTGTTTGCTAAAACCCTCGCTGACGCCGACAACCATGTTGTTGATGAGCGCGCGCATAAGACCATGAGCTGCTCGAACTTTTGGTTGGTCGTTGGCTCGCGTCACCGTCAGGACATTGTCCTCGACCGTAACCGTAACGCCTGCGAGCTGAGGCGTTTCCAGATTTCCCTTTGCCCCAGACACCTTTATAGCGTCTGAGTCGACAGTGATTGTCACACCGCTTGGGATCTGGATGGGTAGTTTTCCTACTCGACTCATTGTGATTTAGAGTTAAAAGTGAGGAGGTGGAAGCGAAGCGCTATTTCGTGCTCGTGCTTTCCCTCTTACCTTTTATCTCTCCTTTCCTATTACGTTTAATACACTTGGCAAATTAATTCACCGCCGACGCCTTGCGCTTTGGCTTCTTCACCGGTCATCAGACCCTTGCTGGTGCTGACGATCAGTATGCCGCGACCGCGTTTAACCTGTGGAACCTCTCGAGCATTCGTGTATGCGCGGCGGCCTGGTTTGCTGAGGCGCTTGATGTCGGTTATACGAGCGTTTTCGCCTTCGCGGTTAATGGTTATGTGCAAGCGTTTGCCGACACTCAGGTCCTCGCTGCGGACATCGTGCAGAAAACCATTGTTTTTCAGCGAAACCGCCACGCTTTCTTTGATTTTGCTGTGCGGCAAGCTAACTTCGCTCTTACCAACCGCAATTGCGTTGCGAATACGCGTCAGCATGTCTGAAATTGGGTCTGTGGTTGTCACGCTCATTACCAGCTCGCTTTCGTTACACCAGGGATATTCCCTTTGCTTGCTTCTTCTCGAAACTGTATGCGGCTCAGGCCGAACTGGCGCATGTAGGCATGCGGCCGGCCAGTTACGCCGCAGCGGTTTTTTCGACGGGTCGGGCTGCTATTGCGCGGCAGCCGAGCAAGACCGTCAAAGTCACCGAGCTCTTTGAGCTGTTTACGCTTCGCAGCGTATTTGTTGATCATCTTCATTCGTTTTTCGTCTCTAGCAAGATTGGATTTTCTAGCCATTGTTTGCCTCCTTTTCAAACGGCATGCCGAACTTTTGCAGCAAGGCTTTGCTATGCGCTTTGTCTTGACATGTTACGACGAACACTGCCTGCAGACCGTGCGGCGTTGTAGTCTCCTCGAACGTCAGCTCAGGAAACACGCTTTGGTCGGTAAGACCGATGCTGTAGTTACCTTGTTTGTCGAACGCCTTGTTGCTGACGCCGCGAAAATCTCGCAAGCGCGGCAGCACAATATTTATGAGCCGATCCATAAATTCATACATTCGCTCGCCGCGCAAGGTCAGTTTCAGGCCGATCATGTTGCCTTCGCGCAGCTTAAAGCCAGCGATTGAGTTTTTTGCAACTGTTTCGACCGGCGCTTGACCAGTAACTTTGCGGAGCGTGTTTTTAGCTGCTTCGATAGTTTTCTTGTCTTCTTTGGCTTTGCCGAGTCCAACATTGACAACGATCTTTTCGAGCCGAGGTACTTGGTGCGGGTTTTTCAGGCCAAGTTCCTTCTGCAGCTCTTTAGCAAAGGTCTCTTCATAGGCCGTTTTCAGACGCGCAACATATGGTTTTGCGGTTTTCTTTTCGGCCGGTTTTTTGGTCGACTTGCTTGTATCAGCCATTATAGTACCTTCGTTTCCTTCTGCTTAGCTTCGGTTTGCTTGGCCGGAGCTTCCTGCTTCACTTCTTTGCCGCTGCTTTTATAGACGCGCGTTTTGCTGCCGTCTTTATTCAGCGCGTAACCAATACGAGTTGGTTTTTTCGTGCTTGGGTCGACAATAGCTACTTTACTCACGGGCACTGGTTTTGTGAGTTCGACAATGCCGCCCTGCGGATGCGCCTTATTTGGCTTCTGGTGCTTTTTGACAATGTTCACGCCTTCGACGGTAACTTTGTTTTCGACAGCGTGCGTAGCCAAAACTCGCCCTTGCTTGCCCTTATACTTGCCGCTCAACACCTGCACGAGGTCGCCCTTTTTCAAACGAATTTTGTACATTTTTTTCGTTACAACTTTCTTATTACGCATCATAGTACCTCCGGTGCCAAGCTAATAATCTTGGCATAGCCCATGTCGCGCAGTTCTCGCGGGACGGGACCGAATATACGAGTACCTTTCGGGTTTTTGTCGTCCCCGATGATTACTGCAGCATTGTCATCAAACTTTATCGTGCTACCGTCTTTTCGTTTGATTTCTTTTTGCGTCCGAACGACAACCGCCCTGACAACAGATTTTCTCTTAACATTGCCGGTCGGGCTTGCTTCTTTGACGGTTGCTGTGACAATATCGCCAACCTTTGCGTAACGCCGACGCGTACCGCCAAGCACTCGAATAACTAAGATTTCTTTTGCGCCGCTGTTGTCGCACACGACGAGACGGGATTCTTGCTGGACCATTATGCCTTCTCCTTGTCTGTCACGCCGGGAACTTCAACCTCGGATTCGACGTGCTTCACTTCAGCTTTCTCGACCACTTTCTGAAGAGCAAAACTCTTGCGTTTGCTCACTGGCCGTGTTTCGACAATGACAACCTTATCGCCAACTTGCGCTTCGTTGTTTTCGTCGTGAGCCATAAATTTTGTGGTCGTAGTGTACTGTTTGCGGTACAGCGGGTGCGTTTTGCGCTCGCGCACAGTTACGACGATTGTTTTGTCTGCCTTGCTGCTGGAGACAACACCAGTAATAGTTTTCATTATTTTGCCTCCTTGACAAGTTGTTCTGACAAAACAGTCAGCATGCGAGCAAGATCTTTGCGCTTGTTGCGGACCGCGCGAACATTTTGGTTGTCGCCCATATAAATATGGCGGCGCAGCTCGGCAATTTCGTCCTTCAGTTTATTCGTTTCCTTTGCGAGCTCCTCTGTACTGAGCTTACGGATATCAGCGATTTTCATGTTACGCATTCTCCTTCACGATAAACTTTGTTTTCACAGGGAGCTTGTGGCTTGCGAGCCGCATGGCTTCTCGGGCTGTGTCTTCGGCGACGCCTTGCATTTCAAACATGACAGTGCCAGGTCGAACTTTTGCGACAAAAAACTCTGGGTTGCCTTTTCCGCTTCCCATTTTGACGTCAAGCGGTTTTCGCGTAACAGGCGTGTGCGGGAATATACGAATCCAGATTTTACCGCCGCGCTTGATGTAACGCGTCATTGCCTGACGAGCTGACTCTATTTGGCGGCTGGTAATGCGCTCATGACCTTGCGCCTGGAGCGCAAACTCACCGTAAGCAATATAGTTTCCAGCTGTTGCCACGCCGCGGACCTTACCTTTGCGGACTTTGCGGAACTTCGTTCGTTTTGGAAGTAACATTAGCAACCTCCTTTCAAAACCGATGAGCACTGGCTTATCGTGTCAATATGCAGCAAAACGTATGAGGACGAAATCATTACTTGTCCCCCTTGTAAATCCACACCTTAATACCAATGATGCCAGCGCCTGGCCAATTTGCGCGAGCCGAAGCAAAGTCAATATCCGCCCGAATGGTATGCAGCGGCACTGAGCCAACAGCTTCTTTTTCGCGGCGAGACATTTCGGCGCCGTTTAGCCGGCCGGCTACTTCTATGCGTACGCCCTTGGCACCAGCACGCATGCTAGCGGCACTAGCGCTTTTGATAGCGCGGCGGAAACTCATGCGGCGTTCGAGCTGATGGGCAATGTTTTCAGCAACAAGTTTTGCGTATAGATCGGGTTTTTTAACTTCCTCAATATTGACGCGAGCAGGAACACCGTACACTTTTTCGATAGCAGCCTTGAGCTCTTGTGCTCCCTGGCCGCCACGGCCGATAACCACACCCGCTTTGGCGGTTGCGATTGTGACCGTCACGAGGTTGGGCGAACGTTCTATGTCGACTTTATTTATCGCCCCGCGCGTTCCAAACTTGTCCTGAATAAGGCGGCGTACTTTGAGATCTTGTGCAAGATAGTCAGCGTATTGCCGCTTGTTTACGAACCATTTACTCCGCCAATCCTTGCTAGCCTGCAGGCGCATGGAGATTGGATTTACTTTTTGACCCATCACAAAACTCCTTTCAATCGCAGCGTGGTGTATGAAGCGCCATCACATACTTTATTCATCTTGTTTACTACTTCATTCATTTTTTCGGCTCCTTTGCGGCAGGCTTCTTTGCAGGGCGCAGCTCACCGTCTACCAACACTCGAATATGCGACGAGCGCTTCATGTACGGCAAAGCTCGACCCATAGCAGCCGGTCGATAGCGTTTCATGCGCGGTCCGTGATTGACGGTAATCTCGCTAATGACCAGTGTGTCGGCTTTGTAGTTGTGATTGTGGCTAGCGTTTGCCTGAGCGCTTTTGATAGTTTTGAGTACCGGAGTAGCAGCGCGGCGCGGCGTGTGTTCTAAAATGACTACCGCATCGGCCACGCTCCGCCCGCGAACGAGCGCCGCTACCGCCGCTAGTTTACGAGGGCTCATACGAACAGCTTTGGATTCTGCTTTTACTGCCATAGTTTATTTCCCCTTCGCTAACTTACCGCCGTGGCTGCGGAACTTACGAGTTGGACTAAATTCGCCCAGTTTATGACCGACCATGTTTTCAGTAATAAAGACTGGCACATGTACTTTGCCGTTATGCACCGCAAAGGTTTTGCCGACAAACTCAGGTGCAATTGTGCAGGCACGAGCCCATGTTTTTATGATAGTACGATCTTCTGAACCAAGAGCGGCGACCTTTTTCGCCAGCTTTGGATCAATAAACGGACCTTTCTTCAGTGACCGGCTCATATCTACCTCTTCCTCTTTGCTTCGTGGCGGCTGCGCACGATCATGTTGTTAGTACTCTTGCGATGACGTGTTTTCAAACCAAGTGTTTTTTGACCCCAAGGTGTTCGAGGCGCTTTAGCCATGCGGTGGCGTCCGCCGTCACCACCACCATGCGGGTGGTCAGCAGCATTCATCACTACGCCGCGCACAGTCGGGCGCTTACCCAGGTGCCGCGAGCGGCCGGCTTTGCCGATCTTTACATTTTGGTGCTGCTCGTTACCGACAACGCCTACAGAAGCGGTGCAAACGAGCGCAACCTTGCGGACTTCGCCGCTCGGAAGTTTTACCTGTGCATAATCGCCCTCTTTGGCGGTGAGCTGCGCACCATTGCCAGCACTGCGAACCATTTGGGCGCCGCGGCCCGGCTTGAGCTCAATAGCATGTACAGTCGTCCCAACCGGAATGTCTTTTAGGGCGAGTCGATTACCAGTTTCTATGGCAGAGCCTTCGCCGCTCGTAATCTTCTGTCCTTGCCGCATACCGTTCGCAGCGAGAATGTAGTGGTATACGCCCGCGCTATCTTTGACACGAGCAATACGCGCACTGCGGTTTGGGTCGTATTCTATGTGTTCGACGACGCCTTCGCCCTGAAAGTCAAAGTTCACCATTCTATAGTGCTTTCGAGCGCCGCCGCCTTGATGTCGAGTAGTTATACGACCTTGGTTGTTGCGCCCGCTGCCGCGTTTTACGCTGCTAACCAGCGATTTCACGGGTTTTTTCGTCGTCACGCCAGAGAAGTCCTGGCTGGACATGCCGCGGCGTCCGGGCGTCGTCGGGTTGTATGTCTTGATCGCCATTTATTTCTCCTCCTTTTTGCCGACAAGCTTTTTCAGGCCTTTGGCCTTTGGCTTTTCAGCCGACTTTTTTTCAGCTTTCTTGGCGGCTTTGGCTTTTGCTTCGGCCTCTTTGGCAATTTCTTCCTCGGCAGCAGCGAAAAATGGCAGATGGCTGCCGGGCTTCAGCGTCACATAGGCTTTCTTTATGCTGCTTTGCGTACCTTTGCGGTTACTGCTGCGGCGGCCAGTCAGGTTCATGACACGTTTGGTTTTGCCGCTACGGTTTACGATACGAACGCTTTTGACTTCGACATCAAACTGCTTGGCAACCAATACCGCTACTTCTTGCTTGTTTAGTTCTTTTGGAACATCGAGCGCAAAAGTGCTTGTCGCCTGGCTCTGTGCAAAAGCTTTTTCGCTTAAGCGTGGTTTTATAAATGTCATGTTATTTCACCTCCGCTTTTTGCGTTTTTTGCGCTTTTTCTGGCTGCAACCATGTTTCGACTGTCTTGAGAGCATCGCTCGTCATGACGATATGGTCGGCGTTCATGATATCAAACACATTTAAGTACTTTGCTGTAACGAGCATGACGTTTTGCAAGTTTGCCGTAGCCATGATGAGCTCGGGAGTTTTCTCGTCGACCACGACGAGCGCATCCCGCGTGACACCTACTTTTGCGAGTAGCTTTGCCATGTCGGCGGTTTTGCCGTTTTTGCTCGCAAGCTTTTCCATGACAATGAGTTTGCCGCTCGCGTGCGCAAGGCTCAGTGCCTGGCGTAGCGCCACGCGCTTACTTTTCGTGGAGATTTTTACGCTGTAGTTTTCCTGGCCAGTCGGACCGAAAACGATGCCGCCGCCGCGCCAAATTGGGTTGCGGCTAGAACCAAAACGCGCACGGCCGGTTCCTTTCTGCTTCCATGGTTTTTTGCCGCCGCCGCGAACAAGTCCGCGGGTTTTCGTGACAGCGAGATTGTCGCGACCATTGGCAAGGTAAGCCTCATACGCTTGCTTGAGCAGCTGGTGGTTTGTGACTTCTACGCCAAAAACGGCGCTGCTCGGTTTTGCGGCAGTTGCCGCTTTTGTGCCAGAGCCAGTGAATGTAGGAGTAGGCGTTTGACTTTTCATACTTCGTCTCCTCGGATTATGACAATTCCTTTGCGAGGACCAGGTACGGCGCCAACGACGCCAAGATATCCTTTTTCGGCATCAACGACTGCGACCTTTAGGTTGCGCACTGTCACTTGTTCGTGACCGAGCTGGCCTGCCATCTTTTTGCCTTTCAGAATATGCTGAGGATACATAGAACCAATGGAGCCAACCTTACGAGTATTTCCCTTGCCGCCGTGCGTTTTGCGCTGACGGTGGAAGTTGTGGCGGCGAATCGTGCCTGCCCAACCCTTACCTTTGCTAGTTCCCGTGACGTGTACCGTGTCGCCAACTGAAAAGACCTCGGCGTTGAGGGTTTCTCCAACTTTGAGGTCTTCGGTGATTTCTGGAACGCGGAACTCGCGGACAATACGCACGAGCTGCTTTGCGTTCTTGAGATGACCAGCTTGCGGTTTAGAGAGTTTTGTTTCTTTGACTTCCTCGCAGCCGATCTGAACAGCGGTATAGCCGTCTGTCTCGTCGGTTTTCACCTGCGTGATCACGCAGGGACTAGCGGAAAGCAAGGTTACGGCTTGCATAGTACCGTCTTCAGCGATGGTACTCGTCATGCCTACCTTTCTGGTAATGAGTGCTTTCATAGTGTTTTGTGCGGCCGTTTTACCGGTGCGCGCACACTTCCTTTGTTATTAGATGTTATTGACGCAACAAGCGGCCAGAGGAGTTTATGCCTTACGTATTGACATAAAAAATATGGCGGTCGGCGGTTTCTGTCCAGAGTTATGTCCAGGGCAGACCTTCCTCACATCACCATGTCTGGCGTGTTTGCACGTGAGTGACAGATTACCACAAAACCCAAACCCTAGTCAACCCGTTGCAAATACTACATCGATAACCGCATGCAGATATGTTTCATAGAGTCCAGCTGAGGAGAGGAGATACTCTTTTGATCATCTGCCAAACTTTTTTTGCGCGTTTAATGCTTTCTTCGCTCAACCCTGCTTCGCCGCGGCGAAGCTTTTTCATGCGTTCATTGATGTGCCCAAGTGCTTCAATATCTTCTTCCGTTATTTCGATATGTGGCTTTTCGACAACCGAAGTATCTGCCTGTTGCTGCTGGTATTGCCTGAGCTGTCCTTTAAGTTTATATAAAACATGCGCCTGAACACCGATCCGAGTCGATATTCTGTCTTCTTCTGTCATAAACTGAACTTCTGTACGTATGCCCTCTTTGAGGCACGTGAACTTAGCGACGTTATATGCATCCGGTCCATCATCTTCCTGTATATCGACATCCGAGAGCACATAATGAGGCTCGCTGCGAGGCATGCCAGCCCCTGCGTCGCCAGTTAAAAGCGCCCCCGCCATGAGTCGACGAAATTCTTCGACACCCCTAATCTGTAGCGACTCTGTGCGTCTTTTGCCATGGGTCATCTCTATGTCTGGGCTGTCAGATATGGCGTTTGCCATTTGCGTGAATAATCCTGCTAATCGATTGGGGTTGTCAGCCACAAAGGTCAAGCCGACGATATCGGCTGGTATGATTTCAAGTGCGGCAAGCTTTGCTCGCTGCTCATCTTCAGACGCGCCAGAAGTCTTGACATAATCAAGTAGTTTCATCGCTAGCGATCCTGGCGATTTTATACGCCAAATAGCCCGTACCGTATCTTCCTGGTCCGGCATCTGCAGCTCAATCGTGCCATACTTCATGCCGTGTTGCGTGGCATCTTGAATAGCATGGTCAAGGTCAAATTCGCCAACATTCAGCGTTGCGAGAAGGTCGTGTATCGACGACAGTGTATTATCTCTTCCGGAAAGACAGGCAAGCAGCTCATTTGCCTTTTCCAAGAACGCTCCATGCCCAGAATTGCGCAGACGAGTCGAATACGTTTCATTACGAAGAGCGGACGCCATGCCGTCCATGCCCATAATTTCTAAGAGCGGTATATAAAACGACTCTGCGTCGTGCACATCCCGAAAGACTGCTCCAGCGTCATTGGGCGGGTGCTGAAGGTTATCTATCATCTCTGCCGCCTTTATCAAGACAGACTCCACCTGAACTGTTTTAAGAAGCTCAAGCATGCGCGTCATTCGGGTAAGCGACGCAGGCTCAAGCCAGATATCTTTGCTTGCGGGTTCTGCTTTGCCGTGGAGTATTTGCTGTATTTCTTCGCTTTTTCCGAAATCAGCATGTCGATTTTCTTCTGAAAATTTTTCAACTACATCGAGTTCTGAAAGCAGCGTATGCGTAAATTCCCAACCAGATTCAACTGATTCGCTTTGCGACCGGTTGAGTGAATATACTGCTTCTCGTTCCTCAAGCTGAGCTCTCTTACCGTAGTATAAAAGCAGTGTTCGTTTCGCGTTTGGCGCAAATACATTTTCCGACTGAGTCTGGGTTGCCGCCTGACCAATATCATGCAACAAAGCAGCTCTATACACGTCAGGACCGAGAAATCCTGGCGCAAAATCGTTCAATATCGCAGCAGTGCGCAGCGGATGCTGTCTTACCCGCTCATTTTTTACCACATGTTTGTAGTATGCATTTAGCGTATCAAATTCGAGCGCAAAGGCGTCTTTCATGACGACTTTTTCTGGCATCATAGAACCAGGACGTGGCTTTAAGGATATTTCGTAATCAGGTCCCACGTTTTCTTCTGTGTACGCTGGGGAGAGTAGCTCAATGGGTGTAACGAGCGCAGCGGGTTGCGCATCTCCTGGCGGTGTGTTTTCTGTTTTTTGCGACGTCATACTAAACACGCATATTTTATCATGTTCATGCTAAAACGACTGCTTTTTCCGTGCTCATTACTGCTTTCACGAGAGTTTATCTCTGATATAGCTGCATCGATATCCATGAAAAGAACTCGGCATATGCGCGGCAGGCTCTACAATACCACATTCGCAACCGCAATCGTGGGTTTTGTGTTCCTTTGTAGAAAGGGTGTTACATCTTGATTTCGACGTCGCAACCAGCTGGGAGCGAAAGGTTCATGAGGTTGTCGATAGTCTTTGGCGTCGGCTCAAAAACATCTATCAACCGTTTGTGAACGCGCATTTCAAACTGTTCGCGGCCTTTTTTATACACGTGAGGGCTTTTGACCACCGTAAAGGTACTTTTACGAGTAGGCAGCGGAATAGGACCAGCAAGACTTGCGCCAGTGCGCAGGGCGGTGTCGACAATTTGTTTTGCCGCTTGGTCAATAATTTTGTGGTCGTACGCTTTGAGACGAATGCGTATGCGCTGTTTACCTGTTTGTGCTTGTGTGGCATCTGCCATAAGAAAACCTCCGGTTTTACTAGTTTTTACTACTCGCTGGCGTTCGGAAGTACCCAAACACCGAGCCGCTGCAAACTGCCGGCTCGACCCGACTTTGGCTTTGTAACACCTTGTAGCACTACTTGGAGCGGTACACGGCTTTTAGTCAAAGCAAATAGTTTACAGACAAATAATATCACAGTTACAAAAAATAGCAAAAGCTATTTGCGGAACTTGGGCGGGCGAAAGCGAAAAGCAGAGGCAGCTTTTTTGTGCAGCGGCTGTTTGGGCGGGCGAGTCGTGTATTCGGCAAAGATTGTGTCTACGAAATCATCTACTTCTTGCTCGTTCATTCCAGAAACGACGCCAGCTTCGTTCGCTGCGCTGTCTCTGTAATGAAGCGAGCTCGCTCCCGTATGAAAACTATGCATACGGTCATAAGCACGGCGAGACTCTGTGTTTTTCAGCACGGCGTAGGCTTCGTTGAGTATTTGCATTCGGTGCAGGCTGCCGCCTCTGTCGGGATGCTGTTCTTTAGCAAGGCGCATAAACGCAGCTCGGATTTCAGCCGGCGATGCGTCTGAACGAACCTGCAAGAACTCGTAATAGTCATGAAACTCAGCTGGTGTCTTCTCTGCCATCTATACAAGTATAGTCTATTTTGACAGATTGCGCAGTTCTCCAGCGTATCAACGGAGTAGAAAAAACGCTGGCATGAAAAAACGCCCCGTTTGAGAGGCGTTTTTTCGGTAATCCTCGACGGATTATTTGGTGATGGCGGTGACTACGCCAGCGCCAACAGTGCGGCCGCCTTCGCGAATCGCAAAGCGCAGACCCTGCTCCATAGCGATAGGAGAGAGCAGCTTGACCTTAAAGGTGACAGTGTCGCCAGGCATGACCATTTCTTTGTCTGCCGGAAGCTCAACTTCGCCAGTTACGTCCGTTGTGCGGAAGTAGAACTGCGGCTTGTAGCCCTTGAAGAATGGCGTATGACGGCCGCCTTCTTCTTTGCTGAGAATATAGACTTCTGCGTCAAACTCAGTGTGAGGCGTGATCGTTCCGGGCTTGGCAAGCACTTGACCGCGTTCGATGTCATCGCGCTCAATACCGCGCAGGAGAACACCAGCGTTGTCGCCAGCTTGACCTTGGTCGAGCGACTTTTTGAAAGCTTCTATGCCGGTAACAACACTCTTGTTTGTTTCCCGAATGCCGACGATTTCTACTTCGTCGTTGATCTTTACGACGCCCTGTTCAATACGGCCAGTCGCAACAGTGCCGCGGCCCTTGATGCTAAAGACATCTTCGATAGGCATAATAAACGGCTTGTCGAGATCGCGCTGCGGTTCAGGCAGGTAGTCGTCCATAGCCTTCACCAGCTCCATGACAGCGTCTTCGTCGGCAGCATTGCCTTCGAGCGCTTTGGCAGCTGAGCCCTTGACGATTGGGCAGTCGCGGTCAAACTCGTTCTTTTCGAGCAGGTCGCGGATTTCTTCTTCGACTAGCTCGACGAGATCGGCGTCGGCGAGGTCCATCTTGTTCATGAAAACAATGATCTTTGGTACGCCAACCTGGCGGGCCAGCAGCACGTGCTCGCGCGTCTGAGGCATAGGACCATCAGCCGCCGAAACGACGAGGATAGCACCGTCAACCTGAGCAGCGCCGGTGATCATGTTCTTGACATAGTCGGCGTGGCCTGGCATATCGACGTGCGCGTAGTGGCGCTTTTCGCTTTCGTATTCCTGGTGCGAAGTCGCTATGGTGATACCGCGAGCCTTTTCTTCTGGAGCATTGTCGATCTGGTCATACGTAACAGATTTGTTGACATCGCTTGGAAGTTTCTTTGCAAGCACAGCTGTAATAGCTGCGGTTAATGTTGTTTTGCCGTGGTCGACGTGGCCCATGGTACCGACGTTGACATGCGGCTTAGAACGGTCAAATGTTGCCATAATGCAATATTTTCTCCATTTAATGATGTTAATTAGTTGTTCACGCGGTCCATATTGCTGCCGTTGCTCGATTTTGCGAGCTACCACAGCAAAGCCCTCACGCGAGATACAGATGAATTATAGCTAAAACACTATCTAGTGTAAACCCCAAGCTCAGCATTTTCCGTAGTGCAGTACGGTTCTGAGCTTACTTTGCGTTTTTGGCGATGATGGCTTCGGCAACATTGTTAGGCACGTCGGCGTAGTGGTCAAGCTCCATGCTTGAACTAGCGCGACCCTGTGTCATGCTGCGCAAGTTTGTCGTGTAACCAAACATTTCGCCCAAAGGTACAAATGCAGTGATTTCTTTGATCCCCATGGACAAATCTTCCATAGACTCAATACGTCCGCGTTTGCTGTTTAAGTCGCCAATGACATCGCCCATAAACTCTTCTGGCGTGACAACGACGACTTTCATAACCGGCTCAAGTAAAACTGGAGCAGCCTTTTTTACGCCGTCTTGGAGCGCCATAGAGCCAGCAATACTGAAAGCCATTTCGCTCGAGTCGACGTCGTGGTAGCTACCATCGTACAGTTCGGCTTTTATGTCTACGACTGGATATCCAGCCAGCACGCCGTTGCTCATGGCTTCTTCGATGCCTTTGCGAACAGCTGGTATGTATTCGCTGGGCACCACGCCGCCTTTGATGCTGTTTATGAACTCAAAGCCAGCGCCAGCTTCGTTCTGGCTCAAGCGCAGCCAGACGTCGCCGTATTGGCCGCGGCCGCCGCTCTGCCGGACAAACTTGCCCTGAATTTCGACTGCGTCTTTGCGAATAGTCTCGCGGTATGCAACCTGCGGCTGGCCAATGTTTGCCTCTACCTTAAACTCGCGCTTCATGCGGTCGACGAGGATTTCCAAGTGAAGTTCGCCCATGCCGCTTATGATAGTCTGGCCAGTTTCGTCATCTACCTTGACACGAAATGTTGGGTCTTCTTCGGCGAGCCGCTGGAGCGCGAGACTCATTTTTTCCTGGTCGGCTTTGGTCTTTGGTTCTATAGCAATAGAAACTGGCGGCTCTGGGAATGTAATGTTTTCTAGGACAATAGGATTATTGGCGTCGCACAAGGTGTTGCCCGTGGTCGTGCCTTTTAGCCCGACTATGGCCGCAATATCGCCGGCCGGCACTTCGGTAATGTCTTCTCGCTTGTCTGCCTGCATGCGCACAATACGTCCGACGCGTTCTTTGTCGCCCGTGGAGCTGTTGAGCACGTAAGAACCGGCTTTGAGCGTACCGGAATACACGCGGAAATACGCCAGCTTTCCGACAAATGGGTCTGTCGTAATTTTGAACGCCAAGCCAGAGAGCGGGTCGCTCGCGTTGTGTTTGCGTTCGACTTCTTCGCCAGTTTTAGGATGTTCGCCCCAAGTGTTACTGCGGTCGTCTGGCGCCGGTAAGTAGTCGTTTACCATGTCGAGCACTTTTTCGACAATAACGCCGCGCCCATCGCCGCCAGTTACGGCAAAGAATTTGCCGGTCAGCACCGCCGTTCGGATAGCTTGCTGGATTTCTTGCTCGCTCAAGCCGTCTTCGCCGACCTCGAAATATTTTTCGAGCATAGCTTCGTCTTCTGCGACCGCATTTTCTATGAGCAGACTGCGGTATTTTTGCGCCTGATCGAGCATATCGGCAGGAACTTCGCCTTCCGTGAGTTCGTGATCATGAAATTCTTTGTAGGTGTAGGCTTTCATTCTCACGAGGTCAACAACGCCGTTTATGGACTGTTCAAAACCAATCGGCAGATGGACAGGAAACGCGCGCTTACTGAGGCGATGATGTATACTTTCGAGGCTCTTGTAAAAGTCGCCGCCCGTTTGGTTGATTTTGTTTATGAAACATATGCGAGGCACGCCGTATTTGTCGGCTTGGCGCCAGACTGTTTCTGACTGGCTTTCTACGCCCATTTTACCGTCAAACACCACGCAGGCACCGTCGAGCACACGAAGAGAACGCTCCACTTCGGCCGTGAAGTCGATGTGGCCAGGTGTATCGATAATGTTGATCTGCTTACCCTTCCAGTAGCACGTCACGGCGGCACTGACGATGGTAATACCGCGTTCCCGTTCCTGCGCCATCCAGTCGGTCGTGGTTTCGCCTTCGTGAACAGCGCCAATCTTGTGCTTCAGGCCGGTTCTATACAGTATTCCTTCTGTAGTAGTGGTTTTACCGGCGTCAATATGCGCAATGATTCCTATGTTGCGCACATCTTTCATTAAAACTTTCTTGTCTGCCATGTAAACTCCTTAGAGTTGAGAGGTAGAAGTAAGAGATATCATCTTATTTCGTACCATTAGTTTTGTTAATTAAGCCTGTCACTGTTTTATGGCATTCTACGCTAAAGCATGTCACTTTTCGCACGCATCTGGCTCAGTGAAGCCAACACCACAGGCTTTGCGCGCTAGCCGCGTGCAAAATGCGCGAATGCGCGGTTAGCTTCGGCCATGCGGTGCGTGTCTTCACGTTTCTTCACTGCGGCACCTTGGTTGTTGTACGCGTCCATGAGTTCTGCGGCGATACGATCAGCCATACTCATGCCTTTGCGCGCGCGAGCCGCTTGCACAAACCACATGGTTGTCAGGTGGTTTCGGCGCTGCCCCTTGACCTCGAACGGTATTTGGTAGTTGGCGCCGCCTACGCGACGAGAGCGAGTTTCTAGGCTGGGACGGATGTTGCCAAAGGCCTGCTCAAAGACATCGAAAGGATTATCAACCTTCAGCTTTTTTGCGGCCGTCTCCATACCGGTGTAGACGAGCCGCTCGGCAACTTGTTTTTTACCATCGCGCATAACGCGGTTTATGAGCCGCTGCACAGCAACACTGTTGTAGACGCGGTCGGCCGGAATGTCCCGTACTAAAGATGCGGTAACTTTACGTGGCATTATTTTTTCCCTTTCTTCTCATTTTTGGCTTTGCCAGCCACAGCGAGTGCCGCTCCGGCCAGTGCTACGCCGACAATCAACAGGACAACACGCAACACGCGCATGTCATCATGCAAAAATAATTGACTCCAGACAGCGAGGAACGAACCGAGAAACACGGCTACGCTTGCTGCGATACGCTGGTTCATTATTTGCCCTCCTTCTTGGCGCCGTATTTAGAACGACCTTGTTTGCGGTTTTGGACGCCCTGAAGATCGAGTGCACCGCGCACAATGTGGTAGCGCACACCAGGAAGGTCCTTGACGCGCCCCCCGCGAATCATGACAACGGCGTGTTCCTGCAGATTGTGGCCTTCGCCGCCAATGTATGCCCACACTTCGTAGCCATTGCCCAACCGAACGCGCGCAACCTTGCGGAGCGCCGAGTTTGGTTTCTTTGGTGTTTTGGTCGTCACTTTGACGCATACGCCGCGTTTAAACGGCGCTGACTTTTCGTAGTTTTTTGTTTTGAGGTTGTTGACCACACGGTGCAACGCTGGCGATTTGCTTTTCGTCGTCGCCTTGCTGCGCGGTTTGCGCACCAATTGATTGATAGTAGGCAAAACATGCCCCTTTCTCCGGACTTCATCCGGTATTATCATTCTGACGAAGAGTGTTTTACAGCGCGTGCGTTCGCTCCGCAGTAAAACATATCTCCTCTCCCGCCAAACTCGACAACTGTCGAGGGCTCGAATTTGATATAACGTTCCTATACTAACAGATAGAGCAGTTGTAATCAAGCCGGTTTACACTTGTGGTACACTGAATAGCGAACGTATGAAGAAGCAAAAGAACACGCTTGGGGTGGTGGGTCTTGGCTATGTTGGTCTGCCATTGGCAGTTGAAGCCGCCGCCAAAGGCTACACCGTTATTGGCGTCGATATCAACACAGAGTTGCTCAAAACTATCGATGCGCGCCGCTCTCCCTACGCAAACGACGCCCGCTTTGCGGCCGCCATAAAAGCTACACCTAAAGACCAGTTCACAACGACAACGGACTACGCCGCCCTCGAAGAAGCAGACACCGTCGTTATTTGCGTACCCACGCCAACCGAACACAATGTACCTGACCTCGGACTCGTCGAACTGGCAGCTGCCAATGTGGCTCAACATCTGCAAAAAGGCCAGCTGATTGTACTAGAGAGTACCGTTAACCCAGGAGTTACGAGAGATGCGGTCTTACCCATTTTGGAGCGCACGTCTGGTTTTGCGGTTGGAAAAGACTTTTTTCTCGCGCATTGTCCAGAGCGTATCGACCCAGGTAATCCAAAGTATTATGTCGGTAATCTAAACCGAGTGGTGGGCGGCATTACCCCCGCCTGCACAAAGAAAGCGCTTGCGTTTTATACCGCCCTTATCGACGCGCAGATTATACCGCTCGGCTCGACCGAAGAGGCTGAGTTCGTAAAATCGTGGGAAAACACCCAGCGAAACGTCATGATCGCCATGGCAAACAGCGCCGCCATCATTTGCGATGGCGTGGGCATGGACATCGAGCGAGTGCAAAAAGGTTTGCAGTCAAAGGTTGATCAGTTTGGACTCAGCCTCGCTCAGCCAGGGATTGGACCAGGCGGACACTGTATACCAGAAGACATTCACTATATCATTAAGCGAGCGCGCGAGAGCGGGATTGATACCCGTTTTCTCGACGATGCGTCTGAGCTGAACGACCGCATGCCAAAATACGCCGTCTTACGCCTGAGCCGGCTCGCAAAAGAGCACGGCGAGGAACTGCGCAATATTCGCGTTGCGCTTCTGGGACTTGCCTATAAACCAGACATCAGCGACACGCGTAAGTCTGCCGCGATTGAAGCCGGCTACATGCTGCGCCGCTACGCCGGTTCGCTCGTCGCCTACGATCCATACATCGACGACCCGACACTCGTACCTTTTACTATTTCTTCCTCGCTAGACAAAGCGCTCGAAACAGCCGATGCTGTCTTTGTCGCCACCGCACACAGCCAGTTTGCGCGGCGGCTAACTCCCGCATTCCTGAAAAAGCACGGTATTCGCTACGTACTCGACGGGCGTAATGTGCTCAACAAAAGCGCCATAGAAAGAGCCGGCATCGCTTACCGCGGCATCGGACGATAGCGCCTCGCTTTTCAGACCGCCAGCAGGTTATTGCTCTACAGTCATTCTCAACATACAGTCAAGTTTCCGCTACTACGTATCACTTAGTCTGTCTTCGCAGCCCAAACCAGAAAACTTAGATGTACGTTTCTGGAGCAATTGACTAAGCCAAATCTCTCATACGTTACGTTTACTTCTGCAGTAACGAAAGAATGCGCTTAGGTATGCAAATGCGGACACCTGTTGAGATGTTGCACAGGTTTTGCGGTTTGTACGGAGTAGCGTAAAATAAGCACTAGCGTAAGATGCTATCCGCTACTTGCTGGAGCTGTCGTCGTTAGTTTGTCTTCTGATATAGGCCGGCTATGATCTTGAACGCTTCGACGTTTTCGTTTTTGTCCAGTTCGGCAACGCCCTGCGCCTTGGTTGTGATTGGTCGGTCGCTGAGCATGACGCTCACTTCGATGTTGTCAAATGGCTGCGTCAAGCCTGGTATCATGCCGCGCATTACAGTTACGTCGCAGTCAATGGTGTAGTCGCCAGGCTGGTTGGCCTGCGGGTGGTGCGAAGCAAGCTCAATATGGGCTTCGTAAGAAAACGGCTTGCCAAACGTCTCCATAGTGGCAGGGTCAATCGTATCGACAACCGCTTGCACGACCTTATTATTCTTAAAAGCCGCGTCGTAGCTCGTGAAATTGACCCGTTTGTAATGAACCACTGTGCGATTCATCGTACCGACGCATGCACCACCCATGCCCCAGCCGCCGCTGAAGTCTGGCGAACCATAGCGGTTCATAAACGTGATCTTTTTGCGCCCCTGGTCATCAAACAAGCTCAACCGTTCGATAGTGATGAAACCCTGCACGTCTGGATTGTTTTGTTGATAGTCCTCGTCTTTTTCGACTGTCAGTTTTGAACTCCAGCTATCTGGAATCGGGAAGCAGATTTTTGAATGCTTGGCGCAGGCCTCTTTTGTTTTTTGGCTAGTTTGCGTGCTAGGAGGGGCTTGCTGGTCGCTCGGTGCTTTTTGGGTTTGGGTGGTATTGTGCGCTGTTTTTTGCTCGCTATCTGACTTGTCAAACCACCCTGCGTGTGTGCCTACGAGCGCGAGCGTCAAGGCGAAGATAACGCCGACCGCCACATACAGTAGTTTTCTCTCTTTTGGTACGCGCTGCGGGGGCAGCTTGGCTGGCTCCGCCGACGCCGACGGCTCCGCGTCACTCGCCTTTTCCAGTTCCGGTGTTTGGCTTTTTTTCATGATACCCTCCTTATTTCATATTGCTGCTCGCGCTTTTTGTGTCTGTTTTGCAACTACGCGAACTAAGATGTCTGTTGATGCTTATTATACACCTCATAGCAAGTCAGCCCGAACCAAGATAGCTTTCCGCATAGCGGCTACACTCCGACATCGCGCTTGCGCAGGCCGAACAGAGCGAGGACGAAACCGACGAATACAACCGAGACGAGCACCATAAATTTCGACCAGTCCATGCCGTCGACCAGCACGCCGGGGTTATTGAAATAGTAAAATATCGAAAATACTTCGTAATCTTTCCAATCGTCGAGTAGCCGGCTAAGGATATTGAGCAGCCACAGTGCCGTAAATAAACCAGCGCCAACCGCGGTGGCAATGCCCCGCCGACCAGTGATAGCTTGTGCGGCAAACGTGATCGAGCCGAACGCAAGTCCCAGCATCCAGCCGCTCGCACAGGCCGCCAAGACGTGGCCCATGTCGGGCGAGAACGGGAACCAGACCGTACCGATATAAACTGCCAGACACAACAGCAGCGCTGGTATCGCCAGCAGTTTCGCCAGTGCCAAAAACTTTTGCGCTACTAACTTCATGCGGGTCGTCGGTCCGGCGAGCAGTAGTTCGAGTGTGCCCGATTCTTCCTCGCGGCCAATCAACGACGAACCGTAGACAACGCCTAGTATCGACAAACCAATCGGCACAAAAATGGCAAATAGTTCAATACTGAGCCAGCCCTCCGGCGTGTTGGCAGTCGCTAGGTTGCCGATGATCGCTTCGATGCCGTCTGGCAATATGTTCGAAAACGTGTCTATCTGATGTTTCATGTTGTCGTACAGGCCAGCAAACATGAGCGCGACCGCCGACAGCCCCAACCCGACGAAAAACGCGCTTTTGGCATGTGCTTTTATGGACTGAAAAACGATTGCAGCATTCATTGCTCATCTCCCGTGCTGTCTGATTTGTAGTAGCGCATAAACACTTCTTCTAACTCTAGTTCTCGCTCGGTCAGGTTTTGCGGCTGCTGCTTAGCAAGCTCGGTGATAAACTCTGTCACTTGGCCGCGTACAGTAAACGTGACGTCTTTGTCGCGAACCTCAATCTGCTCGACCGACGATAGTTTTTTGAAACCATCGAGTTTTGGTTTTTTGGCAAAGGTGGCAGTGTAATAATGCGCCGTCAGTTGTTTGGCGGCGTGCATTTCTTCGACTGCAATCAGTCGACCCTGGCGAATGATACCGGCGCGGTCGCAGATTTTTTGTACTTCGGTAAGGTCGTGCGAGCTAAAAAACACACTGGCGCCGCGCGCCGCGGCAGCGCGCAAAAACTCATACAAACGTTCTTTCATGAGCGGGTCCAGGCCAGACGTCGGCTCGTCCAAAATCGCCAGCTTTGGCCGGTGCATCAGCGCTTGAATGAGGCCGATTTTTTGGCGGTTACCTTTTGACAAACTGCGGATTGGTACGTCAAGATTCGCTTCAAATCCGCCCGCCAGTTCTTCGACATACTCCCAATCGGTATCAACACCCAGCTTGGTCAGATATTTGAATAGTTTTCGGCCGGTCATCGCGCCGTACAGCGCAAGATCGCCAGCCAAATGGCCGACGTAACGCCGCTGCGACACTTGCCTGGCAACATCAGTTTCGCCAAACAACGCCACTTGCCCCGACGTTGGCCGCAAAAAGCCCAAAACCGTCCGAATGGTAGTGCTTTTGCCAGCGCCGTTCGGCCCGAGAAAACCGACTATTTCGCCCGCATTGATATCCAGCGACAGATTGTCCACCGCCACAGTCGAACCATACCGTTTGGTCAAATTTTGCAGCCTCAGTAGCGGTTCGTCAGGTGACATACTGCAATTATACCAGTACGCGGCAACGAGCAAACAGCGTTTGCGCATAAATCGCATGCAAACGCTGTTTACTTCCGCTGGCTGCGCCTAACCTTCGGCGCGGAAGATCTGGTCGTTGTGGTACTCTTCGACTACTTCTGGTTCGTCGCTTTCGTCGAGCGCATTGCTCGCACCGTAGCCAGTTCCAACTGGAATCTTGCGGCCCAAGATGACATTTTCCTTCAGGCCGAATAGCTTGTCGATACGGCCAGAAGTTGCCGCACCAATCAATACGCGGGTCGTGTCCTGGAAGCTCGCAGCACTCAGGAACGAATCGGTGCTCAGAGAGGCTTTGGTTATGCCGAGCAGCAGCTGGTTGACTTTGGCTGGCTGTTTGCCGGCCGCTACAAGCGCTTCGTTCGTTTCTGCTACGGCGAGCTTACTGACAATATCGCCCGTAACAAACTCGCTATCGCCGGCGTCCTCTATTTGTACGCGGCTAAACATTTGACGCACAATGATCTCAAGGTGCTTGTCGGAAATGTTTTGACCTTGTCCAGAAAAGATTCCGAGGATCTCATTCATTATGTAGCGCTGAGTTGCCTCAACACCCTGTAAGCTCATGAGATCATGCAGGTTGATAGATCCGTTCGTGAGACGCTGGCCGGCTACGACGGTATCGCCCTCGGCGACGAGCAGCTGCTTGAAGCCTGGAATCTCGTACCGCATAACGCTTTTGCTCGTCGGTACGATGATGATCGATTTGTCAGTCACCTCGGCTTTACCCGAAAGCGGTGCAATGAGCGGTTCCATGCCGTCATCGTGGCTTGCGAGCACATCGCCAATGGTTACATCGCTGCCGCTCGCTATCTTTGGCAAACGATCCCCGAGAGCAAGTTCTACCGTTTCACGATCACTGGCCGTGACCTGTACAACGTAGCTATCCCCTTCCTCCCAAGTGTTGACCGTACCACCGATGTCAGACAGATACGCTTGACCTTTTGGTGAACGAGCTTCGAACAACTCTTCGACACGGCTCAAACCCTGTGCCGTATCGTCAGCGACAACCGCTCCAGAGCGGTGTTTACTGTCGAGGCTCAGCTGCGTGCCAGGTTCGCCAATACTCTGTGCGGCAATTACCCCGATAGGGTTATGGCTTGTCACGAGATGACCCGTTGCTGGATCAGTACCATAGCTTTTTTGCGGAACGCCGTGTACGGAGGTAGCGCTGAGGGCGCTGCGGATTTTTACGCCATCGAGCGATTCGTCGGCATCGATAGCTTCGGCGATTTCTTTCGTAAAGAGTTCGCCAGCAGCAATATAGCCTTTGACATCTTCGGCAGCGTAACGGTTTTCGAGCCGCGAACCATAGCTCACGCCAATAGCAGCCGCGTCAGCGCGAAGCAGTGCAAACCCTGGATCGGTCGCATCGTCGCTGTCTTCGTCGATAGTGAAGACGTCTTGCGAAACATCAACCAAACGGCGCGTGAGGTAGCCGGCATCAGCCGTCTTGAAGGCGATGTCGATGATCACCTTACGAGTACCACGCGTACCGGTAAAGTACTCAAGCGGAGTAAGACCTTGCATGTACCCAGCCTTTACTGGCAGCTCGATGACGTTGCCCGCAGCGTCTTGGAACATACCCAGCATACCGACAGACATTTTCATCTGGGAAATGTTACCGCGAGCACCAGAGGTGATTGCAACTGCCATAGAACCATCTTGATCTTTCATTTGTTCGGCGAGAAGATCCTGCACACGCGTGTCTATTTTGGTCCAGTTTTCTATGGTCAAACGATGCCGTTCCTCGTCGGTTATGAAACCTTGCTCGAACTGGTCGGATATACCAGCGCTCTTTTCTTCGCCTTCGCGCAGGATGTCTTCGAGACCGTCGATCGCTTCGAAGTCGCCCATACCCATCGACAAACCAGACATAGTGGCGTAGCGGAAACCGAGATCTTTGAGGTTGTCAGCGATTTCGGCGGTTTTTTCCTGGCCATACTGCTGATAGACAGCGGCCATGACTTTTTGCAGGCGTTTTTTCGTCATTGCTTCGTTCTGGAACGCGAAATCTTCGGGGAAGATTTCGTTGAAGTACAGCCGACCGAGCGTCGTGTCGCGCATTTCGCCGCGGAACAACACCTTGACACGGCTCTGCAGGCTAATGATGCCAGCATCAAACGCCATAGAAGCCTCGTTCAAGCTCGAATAGATCTTTGGCGCCGTGTCTGCACCCGGGCGCTCGTACGTCAGGTAGTAGCAGCCGAGAACAATGTCTTGCTCAATGTGCAATATTGGCGAACCGTCGGCTGGCTTCAGCAGGTTACGATTTGCCGACATAATATCGCGCGCTTCCGCCTGAGCGGCATCGCTCAGCGGTAAGTGTACTGCCATTTGGTCGCCGTCAAAGTCGGCATTGAAACCTTTACATACCAGCGGATGAAGCTGTATGGCGCGGCCTTCAATGAGTACCGGCTGGAACGCCTGAATACTGAGGCGGTGCAAGGATGGCGCGCGGTTTAGCAAGACGTACTTGCCCTTGATCACTTCGTCAAGCGCATCCCACACTTCGTTTTCGCCAGTTTCAATCATGCGAGTGGCGCTGCGAATGTTATGCGCCTGCTCTCGTGCAATGAGCTCGCCGATAACAAACGGCTTGAAAAGCTCGAGAGCCATCATTTTTGGCAGACCGCATTGGTTAATCTTTAGCTCAGGACCAGAAACAATCACCGAGCGACCAGAATAGTCAACGCGCTTACCCAGCAGGTTCTGGCGGAAACGACCCTGCTTACCCTTGAGCATATCGCTCAGACTCTTCAGGCGGCGGCGTTGGCCAGTTGCAGCGACGGCGCGGCCAGAACGAGCGTTGTTGTTGTCTATGAGTGCATCGACTGCTTCTTGCAGCATACGCTGTTCGTTGCGCCGAATTACTTCTGGGGCATTCAGCTCCATGAGTTTTTTCAAACGATTGTTTCGGTTTATGACACGACGGTAGAGATCATTGAGATCGCTCGTCGCAAAACGCCCACCAGTCAGCTGAACCATTGGCCGCAGGTCTGGCGGAATAACCGGCAAAACGCTCAGACAAATGCTTTCTGGTTTTATGCCAGCGCGCTCCATGCTTTCGAGCAGGCGCAAACGCTTCATAAGCTTCTTCTTGCGCTGCCCTTTCGCTTCTTCGGCTTCCTGAGTCAGATCTGCAATGAGTTGATTGAGGTCGATTTCTTCGAGCAGCTCACGCAGCGCGGCGCCGCCCATGCCAACCGTAATCATGTCGCGCAGTTCGCGCGGCAACGCCCGAAAATCGCCTTCATTCATGAGACTAAACTTGACTAAGCTGTCGAGCTGGTTGCGAAGCGTTTCCCATTCTTTGTCGAGCTCTTCCAGCTCTTTGGTCTGCGCTTCTGCCAAAGCCTTGACGTCAGCGTCTTCTGCTTCGGCTTCTTTTTGGTAGCGAAGTTTTATGGCTTCCTGAGCAGCTTGCCACTCGGCTTCTTTGTCGGCACGATATTGGTCGCGCGCGACTTCGTCGACAGACTTTACGATGTACGCAGCAAAATACGCAACACGCTCCAAGCTTTTTACCGTCATGCCGAGCAACAGACCCATGGCACTTGGTGTTCCGCGCAGGAACCAAATGTGCGCAACTGGAACTGCCAACTGAATATGCCCCATACGTTCGCGGCGCACAATACTGCGCGTGACGAGCTCGCCGTTTTTGTCGACGGCGGCTTCGCGCGAGCGCACACCTTTGTATTTGGCGTCGTGCGGATTGATGTCTTTGACCGGACCAAAAATCCGCTCGCAGAACAAACCATCGCGCTCTGGTTTCTGAGTACGGTAGTTGATAGTTTCAGGCTTGAGAACTTCGCCGTAGCTCCAATCCTCTATGTCTTTTCCGTTCGCTACAGCTAATCTAACTGCTACGAAATCAGCAATGTTTGTGCCGTATGAATATCGCCGCATACTAGGCCTCCTCCTCTTCGTCATCGGTCATATCGTCATCTGCCGAAACAGCTGCTCCTGCACTATCGTCGACCGCGTCATCATCTGTTGGCGCGACCGCTCCGCTATCATCAGGTTCGTCAAACTCAGCAGCAATCGGATTGCCTTCGCTATCTTCGAACTCAAACCCCTGCCCAGTCGCTTCTTCGCTGGTCACGTCTATATCAGACACGACGGAGGTTGGCGCTTCTACTTTTGCAGGATGCGTTGCTTCGTCGTGAATGTTTGTCGCAAGGACATCTTCGGCGTCGATGACGCTGTCTGACGTAATGAGATCAACCTTGAGCCCCAAACCTTGCAGTTCTTTCACGAGCACATTGAAGCTCTCTGGAACTTTCGGCCCAACGATTTCAGTCTTTTTGATGATGGCTTCGTAGGCTTTGCTGCGCCCGTAGACATCGTCGGACTTGATCGTAAGCATTTCCTGCAGTGTATTGGCAGCGCCATAGGCTTCAAGCGCCCAAACTTCCATTTCGCCGAAACGCTGGCCGCCATTTTGCGCCTTGCCGCCGAGCGGCTGCTGCGTAACCATGGTGTATGGTCCGGTGCTGCGGGCATGGATTTTATCGGCTACCATGTGGTTGAGTTTTATCATGTACATGCTGCCGACAGTGGTGCGTTCTTTGTAAGCGCCGCCAGTACGACCGTCGTACAGTTGCTGCTTGCCGTCTTCTGGGAAACCAGCTTCTTTGAGCATGCTTTGGATTTTTTCGATCGATACGCCGTTAAAGCTCGGGCTAGCAACTTTCATGCCAAGCGCTCGTGCTGCCATACCAAGGTGCGTTTCAAAAAGCTGGCCGATGTTCATGCGCGAAGGCACACCGAGCGGGTTCAGGACAATGTCGACAGGCGTGCCATCTTCCATAAACGGCATATCTTCGACAGGCAAAATTCGGGCAATCACGCCTTTGTTACCGTGCCGGCCGCCGAGCTTGTCGCCGACGCTGATTTTGCGCATTTGCGCCACAAAAACCTGAATTTGCATGAGTACGCCAGCTTTGAGTTCGTGGCCGTTTTCGCGGCTAAACACTTTTACGCCCACAACCTTACCGTGTTTGCCGTTGCTCATACGCTGCGATGTGTCGCGGACTTCTTTGGCCTTTTCGCCAAATATGGCGCGGAGCAGGCGTTCTTCGCTGCTCAGTTCTTGTTCGCCTTTCGGAGTAATTTTTCCGACCAGAATGTCGCCAGGGTGTACTTCGGCGCCAATTCTGACGATGCCGTCATCGTCCAGATGCCGCAAGGCCTCTTCGCTCACGTTTGGAATATCGCGCGTGACGATTTCTGGACCAAGCTTGGTTTCGCGCACTTCGATCATGTAGTCAACAATGTGCACACTGGTCAGCGTGTCGTCCTCGACGAGTTTTCGGCTAATGATGATAGCATCCTCAAAGTTATAGCCTGCCCACGGCATGAAAGCGACCAAAAGATCTTTACCGAGTGCAAGTTCGCCGCCCTGAATGCTCATGCCCTCTATGAGCGCATCGCCTGCTTTGACTTTATCGCCAGCACTGACGACAACGTGTTGGTTTATGCTTGTGCCCTCGTTGCTGCGAACAAAGTGTTCAGCGTTATACGTAACAGTACCGTCTTTGTACTTCACGACGACTTGGTCGGCATTGGCTTTTACGACTTCGCCAGCCGCCTCGGCGACAATCAGCTGGCCGGTGTTGTGCGCAGCAGCCGATTCAACACCAGTTCCCACGATAGGGCTTTCTGGCGCTATCAGCGGTACTGCTTGGCGTTGCTGGTTGCTACCCATCAACGCACGATAAACGTAGTTCTTTTCTATGAACGGAATGAGGCCGGCGCTTGAACCGATGATTTGGTTTTGCGCGGCATCGATGTGCGTGACATCGGCGCGGTCAACGGTAGCAGCTTTGAGCTTGGCGCGAGCACTGACACGTTCGTCCAGTATATTGCCGTCCTTATCGAGTGCGACTCCAGCCCCAGCAATGACAGCCTGCTCGTCGTCGGCAGCGTCTAAATACACGACTTCGTCGGTTACTCGGCCGTTTACTACCTTGCGGTACGGCGTTTCTATGAAGCCGTAGTCGTTTACGCGGGCAAAGTTTGCAAGGTTAAGGACGAGGCCGACATTGGCGCCTTCGGGCGTTTCCACGGCGCAGATACGGCCGTAGTGCGTGGCATGAGCGTCGCGCACCTCAAAACCGGCGCGTTCGCGGCTAAGACCGCCAGGACCCATCGAGCTTAGACGACGCTTGTGCGCCAGCTCGCTCAGCGGGTTAATCTGATCCATAAACTGACTCAACTGGCTGCTTGCAAAGAACTCGCGCACGGCAGCCACGACTGGGCGCGCGTTTATGAGCTGACCTGGCTGTACAGTTTCGATTTCGCACATACTCATACGGTCTTGCGTGTTGCGTACCATGCGCAACAGTCCAATCCGGAACTGGCGCTGCACCAGCTCGCCGACCATTTTTATGCGGCGGTTGCTAAGGCTGTCGATGTCATCGCCTGGCTCTTGAGAAACGTTCATGCGGATCAACTCAGCGACAATGGCAACGAGGTCATCGCGCCGCATAATCCGATATTCGGTCGTAATAGGCACATCGAGGTTCAAACGCTTGTTCAGCTTGTAGCGGCCAACTCGGCTAAAGTCAAAGCGCTTGAAGTTATAAAACATGTTTTCCAGTTGCGAGCGGGCATTTTCCACCGTAGCAAGGTCGCCTGGGCGCAGACGGCGATACACTTCAATAAGCGCCTCGGCATGCCCCTTGCTCGGGTCTTTGTCGAGCGTCGCTTGCAAAAAGCTGTCTTTCGAGCGGTCAACGTGCTTAAACGCGTCTTTCATAGCCGCTTCGGTCATACCGAGCGCGCGCAACAGCGTCGTTACTGGGATTTTGCGTTTGCGGTCAATCTTTACGTACAGTGCGCCATTGGGTGCAGTTTCAAACTCAAGCCAAGCACCGCGGCCAGGGATAACCTTGGCGCTGTAGAGATTGTGCGTTCCGTGCAGCTCAGCACTATAAAAAACACCAGCTGATCGAATCAGCTGGCTCACGACAACACGTTCGGCGCCATTGATGATGAACGTACCGCGCTTTGTCATCCACGGATAATCGCCAAGATAGATTTCTTGCTCTTTGACTTCGCCAGTGACTTTATTGGTCAGCTCGACCATCGCTTTGAGCGGCGCTTCATAACTGACGTTGTTTTCTTTGGCCTCAGCTTCCGTCATTTTGGGGTCTTCGAAATAGTACTGCTTGAACACCAGACTCAGTTTGGTGCCGGTGTAGTCATCGACTGGACTGATTTCGGCCAAAAGCTCGCCGAGACCTTCGTCTATGAGCCATTGAAATGATTTGTTTTGGTGGTCTACGAGGTTTGGTAGCGTAAGACCAGTGTCTTGGCTATCGTCGCTCAGGTAGACGCGTGTTGCCTTGCTTGCTGCTGAAGCTTTTGCCATACGCGGGTGAACTCCTTGAAATGGTAGTTAGTGGTCGGTAGCGTGTAGGTGGGGCTACCGCTACGCAACATGTTGATAATAAGTATCGAAAGGAATGTTGTACTTTCGACATTATGAGTGTTTGGCTAGCGAGGACACGTTGGTGCTTCCCATATACCAACTACTACCTACGAACTATCCTTCGGAAGCTACCTAAGCGGGAGATTTTGGGTGCTTCACTGCTTTGGCGCCACAGGCAGCACAGCCCAACTTACACTACTTCTTGCACACGATCATACTAGAAACCAGCTTGGCAAGTCAAGCTTTTGCGAGGAAGACCTAGGCTGCTTTGCCAGATTCCTGAAGTACCTTGTCCACTAAACCGTATTGCTCGGCTTCAGCAGCGGTCATCCAGCGGTCGCGCTCCATGTCTTCGTGGACTTTTTCCAGCTTTTGGCCGGTGTTATCTGCCATGATTTTTTCGAGCAGTTTTTTGACGCGCAAGGACTCTTTGAGATCGATTTCCTGGTCGGTCACCTTGCCGCGCGTCCCGCTGCTCGGCTGATGTATCATAACGGTCGCGTTTGGCAGCAAAAAGCGCTTGCCTTTTGTGCCGCTGCTTAGCAAAAATGCCGCCGCACTTGCCTGGACGCCTATACCAAACGTTTGCACATCGTTGACGATGTAGCGCATGGTGTCGTATATGGCGAGCGCGTCATATACGCTGCCGCCTGGGCTGTTGATATAAAGATAAATGTCTTTTTTCGTATCTTCGGCCTGCAAAAATAGCAGCTGAGCGACAATAAGGTTTGCGGTGTGCTCGTTTATTTCACTGCCGACGAAAATAATCCGGTCTTTCAGAAGGCGGCTGTAAATGTCGTAGGCGCGCTCGACGCGCCCTTCGCTTTCTATAACAGTTGGAATCAGTACGCTCATGTGTTTCAGTATATGGAACTAGCACTCCCAAGTCAAGAGTGCCAATTCTGCATAATTATGCTTTTTTGCCGATAACTCGTTTGCCTTATTTGGTTGCGTAGCTGACGAGGGCGGCGATGGTTTTTTCGGTGAGCATGCGGTTGTAAACGTCGCGTTGATTTTCGGGTTTTTCCAGTTCGGCTTGCATGTTTTTGTCGCTGTACTGTTTTTTGAGTGCAGCGAGACGATCAGCGCGCTCCTGTTCGCTCACACTGACACCTTCTTTTTCCGCAACTTCACCAAGCGCAATGCCCGTTTTGATGCGCAAACTTGCCTGCTCGCGGTGACCTTCGCGATGTTCTTCCTCGGTTTTTCCTTCGGCAGCAAGGTGTTCTTGCCAGGTCTGACCTCGGTACAATGCATTTCGCTTTTCGTCTTCTTCCATGAGGTCAATTTCTTGCTCTATGAGCGAATCGGGTATAGCAACCTGCGTTTTTGCGCCAAGCTTATCAAGTATGCTGTTCTCTAGTTTTTGCTGCGCTTGGTTGTCTTTTTCGCTGGCAATTTGCTTTCGAATGTCGCCCCGCAGTTCTGCGACGGTTTTGAACGGGCCGAGCTTTGCTGCAAAAGCATTGTCTAGTTTCGGCAGCTTGCGCTTCTTGACTGCTTTTACCGTGACGGTGAACTCAACTTTTTTGCCCTGCATGTCGGCGACGCCATAGTCTTTCGGGAAAGTGACGGTAAACGTTTTTTCTTCGCCTGCTTTGAGTCCAACGAGCTCTGGCTCAAAACCTGGTATAAACGCGCCGCTACCAAGTACGAGCGGATAGTCGTCGCCCTTTGCGCCGGCTATTTCCTTTTTGGTTTTGGCGTCTACGCCAGCGAAGTTCATAGTAACTTCGTCGCCGTCTGCCGCCGCTCGCTTCACCTCAGTTTTTTCGGCGCCTCGCTCTAGCAGCTCATCTATGACATGTTCGACTTCTTTATCGGTAACAGCTTCGACCTGCTTTTTTACTGCAAATTTCTTATAGTCTGGCAGGGTTATATCGCCGACGGCTTCTATTTTTGCCGTCAACTCAAGCGCCGTGTAAGGTACAAATTTTGTGAGGTTGACTTCTGGTTGCGCAACCGCACGAACGCGCTCTTGCTGCACGGCCGCCACGTATAGGTCGTTTACGACGCGGTCTATGATACGGTTCGTTAGCAGCTGCTGGTCAACGACCTTTTCGACCATAGCGGTTGGCGCATGACCTTTGCGAAAGCCGCTGAGCTTCACTTCTTTGGAAAGCTCTTTGAGAACAGCCTCTTTGGCAGGTTCAAGCTCTTCGCTGCCTGCCGCAATGTTTAGTTGAATATGAGTTGGGTCAAGTTGTTTCTTGGTTATCTGCATAGCTACCTACTGTACCAGATATCCCAGCTGGTGGCTACCCCTACAGCAGGTTGGCAAGTACCCAAAGCATACAGCAAGCCCATACGAGCTCGACGCTTGCGCCCCACACACGTTCCGTTTGAATGGCACGATGAAAGCGCCGAAACCAATTTTGACGCGGCGCGGCGCTAGCCCAACCATTTTCGTATAAAAACCGCGGCAACGAATACAGGTCTGGCGAGGTCGCGACGAATGCACACCCTGCCGCCACAAACCACCCTTCTGGCTGCACTGCCGCAAGCACTGCGACAATCAAAAAACACATGCATGCTTCTGCCATAAGAAGCCGCTTGAACCAGCGCTTCGGTAAAACTTCGGCATCTGTTTTTGCACCCTTGAAGCCAAAATGCGGTATGGCGTCGAGCACGAAATGCGACAGAAAGGCAGCCGGCACAGCCAGCCACGGATTTGCGATGGTCAAGCCAAGCGCCGCTCCAGTAAGCGCGTGGTTTGTCGCGGTCATTCTTCCTCGTCGTCGCTCAGACCGCTACTTGAGGCCGCCGGCATATACATATGCCTTCGACGATAGTCCAGCAGCGTTGCAACAATCCGCTCAACGCCGTGCGTTTCTTCTACGCCGCTCGCGAGCTGTTTGAGTTTATAGCGATCATCAGCCAGTTCTGCTTCGCCTATGAAAATGATGTGCTGTATGCCCTTTTTTACAGCCGTTTTGATTTGCTTTTCCGGTTTTCGAGCAGTCGTATCGACTGCAAGTTTCAAGCCTTCTTCGCGCAAGCGCGCAAGGACGTTTTGCGCTTTTTCGTACACGGTGCTGCCGAGCAAAATAACGTATGCATCTGTTTCGGGCACAAACTTCGGAATGATGCCATGTCCTTCGAGGAAGTTTTGCAGCGTCACATCGCCCATGCCAAACCCCACTGTCGGCACCGGCTCGACACCAAAAAGCCCCACCAAGCCGTCATAACGGCCGCCGCCAAACATACTGCGGTTGTTTTCTGGGTGCTCGTCAAAAACCTCAAACACAATGTCGGTATAGTAGTCAAAACCGCGCATGAGCGTTATGTCGAACTTCACATTGTGAATATGCGACTCTTCGAGCAAGTCGCTGAGTTGTTTCAGCAGCAACACCGAAGGCAAAGATTCGGCCCCCTCCGGTAAGTTATTGATGTATCGTGTACTCATGAGTTTTGTCAGTTTTTCGAGTACGCCGCTTTCGCGCTGACCTGGACTCAGTATGGCGCTAGCCTGCGCCAGAAAGTTTTCTGGCACCATCTTGTGCATACGGTCGATGAGTCGACGCATGGTGTCTTCTTGCGTCTCGGTGAGACCGAGGTACTCGCGAAACAGCCAGTTTATGAGCTTTCGACTGTTCACGCGTATGGTGTACATGTCTGGCTTTGCCCCAAAACTGCGCATAATCTGGTCGGCAAGCTGTATGATTTCATGCTCGGCCTCTACGCCGTCTACGCCAAAAATATCGCAATCGAGCTGAAAAAACTCCCTCGTCCGACCGCGCTGCGGCCGTTCATATCGCCAGCGGCCGCCAATATTGAACAACCTTGCTGGATAGGCCAGTTCCTGTCGCCGCGCCGCCACCATACGACTCACCGACGGCGTCATCTCTGGACGCATGGCCACTGTTCGACCGCCGCGGTCGGTGAGCGTATAGGTTTGTTCGTTGACAATTTCTTCGTTGCTTTTTGCAAGATAGAGTTCGATTGGCTCCAAAACTGGCGCATCATACTCCTCATAGCCAAAGCTCTCACAATGCTCGCGCATCGTTTGAAACATATACTTTTGCAGGCGCTTGTCCTCAGGGTAAAAATCCCGCGCACCCTTGTATGGTTGTGTACTTAGTGTCATATCGCCTCCAGTATACTGAAATTCACGTAAAGAGTTAAGAATGGCTGCGTTTTTCGGAATATCTACCCAGACGCAATGATGCCACGCGTCACCGCTCACACTTCATGCGTTAAAAGCTTTGCGCCGCGCTAGGCAGTTGGCGGTTGTTTTTTATGGCCTTTGTTGACCTGCTCGGCGGTAATCATGGCGTTACGGATTTGGTCGCTCATGTCGGTCATGCCGCCAGGGCCGTGCGGAATCAAAATGGTACTGTTTTTGCCGCTCAAACCAAGGTCTTTGATCGTGTCAAAATACTGCGTCATCATGACCAGGTTCATAACGTCCTGACTGTTTACGCCATTGACTGCAGAGCTGAAGTTTTCTACCGAATCCCTGAGACCCTCTATGATAGCTTTGCGCTGGTCGGCAATACCTTTTCCTTGCAGCGCCTTACTTTCGGCCTCGCCTTCGGCGGCCTTGACCACGCGGATCTTATCGGCCTCGGCTTGCTGGATAGCCGCTTCGCGCAAGCGCTGGGCGGCATTTATTTCGTTCATGCTGGCTTTGACTTTTTCGTCTGGGTTGATGTCGGTAACGAGCGCTTTAACGATTGCGTAGCCAAACTCATCCATGACGGCATCAAGCTCTGTTTTTACCGCCGTTGCAATATTGTCTTTCATTTCAAACAGCTGGTCGAGGTTGACGGTCGGCACGCGGGCACGCACCGTGTCAAACACGTAGGAGGTAATCTGCTCTTGCGGGTTTTGCAGCTTATAAAACGCATCGACAACCTTCTCTGCCGGCACAAAATACTGCACGCTTACTATGACCAGCACGAACACGTTGTCTTTTGTCTTTGTTTCGACCTGAACGTCCAGCTGCTGAACGCGCAAATTTACTCGACCGGCAATTTTGTCGATAATCGGTATTTTGAAGTTCAGACCAGCCCGCGAAGACTTCAGATACCGTCCAAAACGCTCAATGATAGCTGTTGTTTGCTGTTTGACGGTAAATAAACCGAACAAAAACAGTATGATAACGACACCCAGTAATATCCAAACCACTACACTCTCCTTTTCTTTATGCTGACAGTATACCACGCGGTAACACATTCGCACGACTGCCAAGGAGTAAGCATAGCCAGAAGTATCATGGACGCAGCGACAAACGATGTCGATAAACGGTCTGCTGAGAGCTATCGGCTGTGCGCGGTGTGCGCCGCTCGAAATCGGAGTTAACTCCGATTTAACTCAGAGTTAACTCCGAGTTCTGCTCCGCTGAACCCTGTTTTTTTATGTGCAACCACTGTGACACCACGACAGCACATAAGCCAACCCGCACCAATCAACAACATGTCTACTTTTCTATGCTATCGCATAAATAAGTAAACAAAATACGTTCTCTCTTCCGGTGAGATCTACTTTTCTATGCTATCGCATACATAAGTAGACAGTTTGCGTATCTGTGTATGAGGTGGGGTGCGTGGGGAGAGAACCTGAGTGCAGTACATCTCGCTCAGGCTGCACCGAGCGCTTCGCCGCGGCTACCGTCTACCTGGCAGTCCAGGTCTACTCGATTATCCTGCCGTACATCAGCGCGATTGCTTCGCTAGACGGAAGGTTAGCCTCTTCGCTTGCCTGATACAGCCGTTCGTCTAGGTCGCCCACGCCCCCGAACAAACTACGCCGAACAACAAGCCGCCCAGTTGACGCACTGAAAAGCATGTTTTGCGCTGCTATAATATCAGGTCATGAGCGATGTAAATATCGACGAAATAAAACAATTTTTGATGAGGGCAAATATGCCCCACGCAACTGGGGCAGCCAGTACAACCAAGGAGGGCGATGGCTCTCGGACTATCGAATACACTGAAGGCGCGTATCGGATGCATGATAATTTCTTTGGCGGCGAGCCATACGGCGGGCGTTTGGTGATTTTTCATAACGACGAAGCGGTGTTTCTGGAGGTCTACTATGGGCAAACGACTCGCCAGGCTGATCCGGTGTATGATTTTCTGCGCGAGGCGCTGCAGTACCCGAGTGATGACAATCCGTTTCGCGGCCCTGCGGAGTACCAGCGCGGCAACCTTGTGTATAGGTGTACCACTGAGGGCGATGTAGCCAATCACACCGTCAAAGAATATATTTATGACGGTGATGAGGAGATTTATTGGGCGGTCATCATCGGCGGCTTGGTTGATCGCAGCGCAAGAGGCGCGATGTAGCTGTCATAGCGCACAAACACAGAAAACACGGTTAGACGTAGTACAATGTTATCAACAACTATCAAGAGGAGGTATGGATTGATTATCATTACAGGCGCAAGTGACGGACTTGGTTTTGCGCTAGCAGAGTGCTTGCTCGAAAAAGGCAAAACCGTCGTTAGTTTGTCTCGAACCAAACCGAAACGAGACGATATCGGCTGGATCGAAACCGACCTAGCTAATCCCGATTCAATCGACAGTGCAGCTCAGCAACTACTCAAGCAAGATAGCCCTATTGAAGCGCTGATCAACAACGCCGCCATCACGAGCTACGAACCAGCCGATTCGCTTTCCGCGACGGAGGTCGACAAAATGATGAGCATCAACGTTAATGCGCCCATGCTGCTGACATCACGGTTGCTTGATCGGCTGATCGCCGACGGCAGCGACATCATCAACGTCGGAGCGACTATCGGTCTCAAGCCCGGATACAGCCAGCAAGCGGTCTACTCGACGACCAAATGGGCGCTTCGTGGATTTACGCAAAATCTTGCCGAGGAGCTAAAACCTACAAACTGTAGAGTCGTCAGTTTGATTCTCGGCGGTTTCAATACATCGATGCACGAAAAAGTAACCGGTCAGCCCATCAGCGATCCAGAAAACTGGATGCGTCCAGAAGACATCGCCAATCTCGTCGCACAACTTCTCGAACTGCCGAAAAACATGGAGATAAGCGAGATCGTCGTCAACCGCAAAGCGCGCCGCGCCTAGCTGGCAATGTCGTATTTGGCAAGCTGCTGCTTGGCTTTCGGTGGCATCTGGCTAAAACTTCGGCTTATAGCGAAACATCACGCCTGCTACGTTTCCTCTACTACGTTCGCATATTTCTATAATGCTAAGCCTTGGCTCGAACTCTGTACAAAATATAGCTGGTCAACAACAGTATTCCTGAAAGCGCGTATATCGTCGCAGATCCATCTCCTGCATCCGCCAGTTCCGTTGATAGCATGAGTTCTACATCAGAGTGGCAACGACCAGTGTCGGATTGATCGTCCGTGCAGGCTAGGTCGCCAAGACCGTAGACATGGGCAATGTTTCTGGTGCTATACTCACCAGACTTGGCTGAGAATCTCGTATATATTTCATAGCTAAGTATTTCGCCGGGCTCTAGTGAGCGGCCTGGTATACATTCGACAGTATTGTTGGCTGTTAGCTGGCAGTCAGGCGGCAGCTGAGAGCTTATGACCGAGAGCTGCTCTGGTAGCTTGTTTATGATATGCGGCACGGTAGCGCTACCCGTGTTGGTGACGGTGAGGGTGTATTTGATTTCACTGCCGTCAGCAACTACGGTTTTGTCGGCTGCTATGTCTATATGGAGTTCTGGCACTGGGCCGGTGTCGGTTGCCGCCGAAAGGAATGGCCTGTAGGTCCAGTCGTCGATATGCCTCATATTGCCCCAAGAACTGCTAGCCTGAACCTCTTCGTTGGTAGTGGAAGCATAGTCATTGCCGTGCGAATTGCTGCCATCAGGGTTGACACAGTTGTCGTTGTCCCACGAATGGACTCCGCCAGCGCTGTCAACGCCTTCTAGGTTTTCTGCTGGAGATACGTTTCTCGTACCACATCTTATGGTAGTTAGGAGCGTGTCATCCCAGTGTAATTTGACTGTGCCTGGTTCATGCCCGTTTAGAACAGAGACCTCGATACCGCCAGCCGACCTTTCGACGTCACTACGAATAAAGTGAGTCTCGTTCATTTGGCTAGGCACCGCCCTGATCACCAAGCGCTGATACGCAGGTATAGCCGCACCGTTGCCGTCTAAGCCGTCAAAGTCTAGTTCAATACGTCCACTCGCGTCTGGGTTGACAGGTATAGTACGATCAATCGCGTCGTAAAAAATGCCATTACCGTCAACGTCTATCCTCACGTTTACTGAGCCAGTGTAGTTATTTACATCAGCCGTGATAGTACCGGCCATGGTGACATCGCCTGGATTGTGAGTGTATGCAAGATTATTCACCTCTATCCTGCTGATAGGCGGCAATATTCTGTTGACTGTGCCGTCGTCAAATTCGGCAGATGCCGGAAGATCGGCAGCGGTAGGATTTTCAAAAAAGATAGGGTCTCTGTCGTTGCATGCGGCTGAAGTCGTATGGGCGGGCTGCGTGATGGGCTCATATTGCTGCTGATACGCATACGACTTGTGCAGCCGTTCGCAACTGTTGCTTACACTGCCTAAATTATTGGCCGTTATGTCCGAATTTATACCCATAAAACCCAGGTATCTTGCTTCGTAAATATATCCGTCATCTGTAATGTTGTATATGGAAAAATCTTTGGATATAAAACCACCGCCAGGGACCAATGACACCTGCGATAGGTAGTAGGTATACGTAAACACCCTACCAGGGATAATATTGTCGCTCGCATCGTAAGCGCCGCCTTCCCAACCACCAAGCATGTTTACGTTGGTGGTGGCATTGCGCCTGTCTATTTGCAATCGCCAAACGCTGTCCTCAGTGGCAACTGGACCTTGAAAATCGTACTGGGTTCCAATAGCATCAGTTTCGTCTATTCTGGTGACTGGACCGGTATAGCCATTCTCACCAAAAAGCTGCACATCTACGCCGTTACCGGCGACCGGGGTGCCATTGTGCACTCTCAGAAGCTCAAGGCTGAATTCAACCCTCTCGCCAGCTTTTATATAGACATAAAAATCCTGATTCGCCCAATACGGCGTGTTCCTTCGAGTTAGCGGCACGCTAGTGTCTGGCATTGATGACTCGGCGCTAACTGGCGGCGCGTAATAGAGCGCCCCTCCCAGCAAGGCAAAAGCGAATACCGCCAGCTTAGTTTTAGAAAACACATTCGCAGGTAATCTCATACTTTTTCACCCCCTTTTTTTTCTTTTCTCTTACACATCATTGGAATCTCTACATCAAATTGTCTCTATACAGAGTTTGATTTTATAGCAAATTTTACAAAAGCACAAGCTTTTCACCCTCAGCTTTTCACCCTCTGCACACACAAAAGATTGGGGTTTCCAGAAAATCAAGAAACGCCGCTGGCGCTGGCCGCGTAGCTTGAGCTGCCAGTCGGGGCGCGAGAGTTAAATAAAGTATGAAAATATGTGATAATACTTGTATTGTTATTTAAATATGATATTGTGTAATGTATGAATAGGAGTAGAGTAGAAACATGAGCATAGATCCGAACTCAAATAAAGAAGTTAAAGAAGTGCCGCTTGGTCTTCAGGGCTTCGTTGGAAAGATACGTGATGGGGCGACACAAGAACAAACGCAAGCAGTACTCACTGTTGCTGCACCGCTGTTTTTAGCAGAAGTTGCACCAGGTTTAAGGGCTGAACAGGCACAAACATGGAAAGACTGGGAGGACGGCGTGCTAAAGCTATTCCATCCTGTCCTAAACAGCGATCCCGAGAGTCTGCCCGATGGTATTCGGTTTATACGCTCCGATGAGCCTTATATTGATGCAATTGGCAGCTGTGCTTTGGGCGTAATGGTCAATGTGGGCAATGATAAGGTACCAGCCCAAACAGAAATTATAGTAACTTTGGGCTACGGCGGCAAAACAGGCAAGAACGTAAGCGAAATGGTCACGGATTTGCGAGATATTCTCCGTGGCCACAAATCTGAGCATATGCTTTCCACTTATGATGTTGGGAGTGAGTCTCCTAGCGAACTCACACCCACCAACGAAAAAAAGCTTATCGCGAAAATTAGAGAGTGCATTGCTGCCGAGAAGATGGGTGCGCCAATAGCAGACATTGCAGAAATTAATGTAGCGTTTGCTTCGCTCAGTGGCGGTACATGCCGTCTAACGCGACCTGCCGACGGTAGTCCCCCTGATGGACTGCCATACGCTGAAACGCTTGTAAGCACCGCTATGGAACAGCTCAGTCCTGAGGATCAGCGTGAAATTTTGACAAGCGAGAATCCGGATGAAGCAGCGCGAGAAGCTATCGAAGAAGCATATAAGTCTGCCCAAGGCGATTATAATCGTCACGCCGAAACGCTAGATTACTTCTTCAAGCTCCTGGTTAGATCCAAAGCAGTGGGTAGCCTAGTAGCCCCACAAGACAGCAAACCACAAGACAGTACCCACGAAGACCCTCGCCCATCTGACGGTCCTCAAGATAGCTACCCCCAGGACGCTCCGTAAGCGTACTGACCAAAAACTGGACGCACATCAAACAATACCTAAAACCTCTTTGCTTCATACATAAGTAATGTCGTCAGACATTACTTACTCGTCAACAACAGAGGAGAAAGTACTAGATTAGATCCACGTTTTTGCCGATAGCTCCAAAAAGCCTTTAGTGAGCTTGTGAAATAGCAAGTCTTTTCCAAAATGGCACTCTTCGTGGCAGAGCGCCCAGTGTTGCGCTGCAGGATGAAGCGCAGTACTCTTTTACTCAGACATGAATAATTATTTTTGAAGCGGGAGGTCTGAGTATGAAAGGGGTCGTCAAGAGTAATCGAGGCTGGATCGAGGGGGCGGCGTCCGACAACCTCGTTACGATCGGCCATCCGAAGCTGAAGGCTCCCTGCAAGCGAGTAGAAGACGTGTCGTTGGTTCAGGACACACTAGCGTCGATGGTGGCCACTCTGCGAAAGCTTAATGGCGCAGGTCTGGCCGCCCCGCAGGTCGGATTATCGCTGAATCTAGTAGTAATTGAAGTGCGTCGCACAGATGTATTTCCTGACCGACCGGAAACACCTTTGCTCAAACTGATTAATCCAGAAATCGTCGAACGCTCAAAAGAGCAGTCTGTTGACTGGGAGGGCTGCTTCAGCGTCCCGGGATTGATGGGGCTAGTTTCTCGAGCAAACTGGGTCAAGGTTCGTTACGTTTCCGACTCGGGAGAGGAAGTACTTACGGAGTGTTCTGGTTACTTGGCCCGAGTGGTCCAACATGAGTTGGATCATTTATCTGGCATCGAGTTCGTAGACCGAATGGATGATATGAGTTCATTGACGACAGTCAAAAACTATTTGGAGTTTCACGGGGGACCACTTAAGAACTGACAAGCAGCGTAATGTGCGCCAGCACGATAAGTGCAGCCAGGAAGCAAAAATAGGCGTGTTGTATGAGCCAAAACTCTTTGAATTTTCGGTTGACTGACAGAGCCAGCAAAACAGCGAAAGACACCCATATAGCCCAAACAAACCACTCGCTCAGTTTAGCGATAGCTAAAACATGACTCGCGTAAAACAAATAGCAAAAGGCCATCAACCAAGCAGTAATAATATGACTATTGACCGTAGTTATTTGCGATGCTGTTTTTTGGTTGAGCGTCATCACCTCTAGCGCATCAAATATCGCGGCACCGCTCAATAATACCGCCGCCAAAACGTATCCATGCGGCAGCAGATATCCTGCCGAAAACACAAATAAAATTGCCGATGTCAGATAGTGTATTGCCCTGTGCCGCCGCAAAAACGCGCCCGAGGACACAGCATATTGGCTGATGGTGTGCTGTTTTCGGTCGTTTTTGTGGCTGTAAAGTAAAAAACCATGCCAGGCATTTACAGAAATCATCGAAAACGAGGATAATATGAGAAGTAATTTGTCTGTCATGACTCTCGTAACTGGTCTGGTGCGGATGAAAGGACTTGAACCTTCACGCCTTGCGGCACTGGCTCCTAAAACCAGCGTGTCTACCAATTCCACCACATCCGCGTATACCTACATTGTACGGTTCAAGACATAATAATGAAAGGACTTTTCAGGCATTACAACGATACCGACGTAAAAGTAAAAACAAGCCCCGTGGACCGAGTCGTACGTTGATGAAATTACACACGCAAGCTCAAAACTACTTCGAGCAATTTTTTGGAAGCTGAAAAGGGTGCTCAGGTTTGTCGGTTCGCCCACCGAAAAAATAGTGGAAGCGTCAAGGCGTTGCCAGTCGGTGGAGCAGAAAACCACGCCAGTTTACTGCTGCATCTCGGCGAGGCGAAGGTCGATGACATTTTGCACGACGGATTCTGGCAGTGCAGCATCTAGGTCAAATTTGACCGAGCCGCCGTCGACTTTCCAACCTTTGCCGGTAGAGGGAAGTTTTGCGGCAACGTCAAAACTCATAGTATGAAAACTGTTGTGAGCCTTTGCAGCTGCAAACGACACAACGTATTTGCCGCCAAGATAATAAAACGGCTTGCCGAAGGCGATTTTTTCTTCAACATCTGGAATATTGCGCAAAATTTTTTCGCGCAAATCTTGAAGGCTCTTGGCTTGAGCATTCGGCAGCGCTGCGAGATATTCTTCGACTGTAGTTGGTTTACTCATGGCGCCTATTTTATCAAAAAACTAAACGTGATAAAACGTGGTTGGGTTTTTGCATTGGCATGTAAACGTAAAAACAACCCTCGTGGGTCGGTTTTTACATTGGTGCAATTTTACGTTTTTTTGCGGTAGAAAACCAGGTGGATGTCGCCGAGAGGTTTATGAGCGATTTGCTCCATGTGCTGCAAGGCGGGCAGCGCGGCGCCTGCGGGCCAAGACAAAACATACACGCCGCCCGGCTTAACATGCGCCGTCAAGCGAGCCAAAACATCTGGTCGAATGTCGTCGTAGGGAGGATCGGCCATTACGATGTCGAATTGCTGAGTTTGATTGTTGCGCGACCAGCCGCTCACGTTTTTACGCAGCACCTGAACCACGTTTGTTATACCAAGTGTTTTGCAGTTTTCTGCTATGGTTTTGACTGCCGCTGTGTCGACATCTATCGCCAGCGTGCTCGATCCGCCGCGGCTTATCGCTTCTATGGACAGTGCGCCGCTGCCTGCGTAGGCATCGAGAAAACTGAGGCCTGCGACATCGCCAAGTGCATTAAAAATCGCGCCGCGGGCTTTTTCGCTCATAGGGTGCGTGCGGTGCCCGTGCGGACTTGCAAATAGTCTGCCGCCTAGACGCCCAGCTATCACTCTCATGATCGCGCCCCCTTCTGCGCCTCCACTACAGCCGTGTGCCACACGTAGGCCACCGTGAGAACTATGTCTGGTATGAGTTCGCGGCGCACCGCTCGCGCGAGGCGAGGCGTCCAAGCGGTTGTGTAAAAACGTTCATAGTATTTTCCGGCTGCAATTTTTTTCGCCTGAGCGACAAAAAACGACACATACGGTTTTCGTCCTACGACGCTCGGCCAGGTTTCGGGCAACGCAAGTTTTTTTAGGCGCATAGGCAACACCACAAGCGCAACTCCCGCCTCAAAAGCAATGTGCGTTGCGAGCAGGCCTTTATCGCCCCACATCTGCCAGTTGTTGCGCATTTTTTCGCGCACCGTGTCGCCTGGCATGACCAGTTTGTCCTTTCCTGTTGTCCGCGTTTCGAGGCTCGCGCCTTTTCGCAAACGCTTTAGCTCCGCTTCGTATGGATAGTGGTGCGCAGGCGTCAAACCGTCTACGACCGCATGGGCGAGCCATGCCGCCTCAAACGCCGCCCGCGTCTGATCGCCAGCCCGAAGCGCGCGAACCAACTTGGTATGGTGCGCGGTGAGTATAGTAAGCAGCTGGGTGTCGCCATCGTCATACGGATCATAGTAGTGCCACGGTTCGTCCTGGCCAGGTGTTTTACGTTTAATCGCGTCAGGTCCATTGCATCCCTCAAACTCAAGAATACTTCGTATGGTCGGAAACGATTGGTTGTCTGAAAGGAGCTGTAGATAGCGGTGTGCGAGGCGGTCGATTTTCTGGTGCGCGCCAAACCACGTGTCGAGCGTGCGCAGCTGTTTGAGGGTTGAGCCAGAGTACATCAGCAGTCTCCAGCGGCTTGCAAACAAAGCCGCTCACACCGTGCGACAAGCCGTTTCTTCTCGGCCCAATATGCTTTTGCATTTTTTATAACGGTTGATTTACTGTTCATGATGGTTGTTGTTTAGTTGAGATTTGTGACACGCCGCAGCCGGTCGACGCGTTCGTGTAGCTCTGGATAGTGTAGCAAATTTTCGCTGCGTTCCAGAAATGTTTGAGCGGCGGCGCGCGCCTCGGCAATCAGCGCGGTGTCTGTCAAACGCACCACCCGCAAATCAAGCGCGCCGTGCTGCAACGCGCCATAAATCGCACCCGGACCGCGCAACTGCAAGTCGTATTCAGCCAGCCGAAACCCGTCCTGGCTTGATTCTATCGCTCTGAGGCGTTTTGTCGGCGGTTTGTCGTCGCTCAGTACTAGATAGCAAGACGACTCCTGACTGCCCCGACCGACGCGGCCGCGTAGTTGGTGCAGCTGCGCCAAACCAAACTGTTCGGCAGACTCTATCACCATCACGCTAGCGTTCGGCACGTCCACGCCGACCTCAACGACAGTAGTTGCAACCAGCGCGTCTAGCTCGCCCCGCACAAATTGCTGCATCACGGCGTCCTTCTCTGCTGGTTTCAGCTGGCCGTGCAGCAAGGCAAGCCGGTAACCCGCCAGCTCTTTGCCGCTCAGCTCGGCATACACTTTTTCGGCCGCTGCTTTGCTCGTTTCGGCGGCTGTTTGTGTGCGTATCGAGGGGCAAACAACGAACACTTGGCGGCCAGCGGCGATTTCGCTGCGCACTTTTTCGTACAATGTACTACGCCTCGTGCGAGAAATGATACGCGTCGTAATTGGCTGCCTGCCAGCTGGTTTTTCTCGCAGCACCGATATGTCCAACTCGCCGTACAGCGTGAGCGCCAAACTACGCGGTATGGGCGTTGCGGTCAAACTCAGCACGTGCGGCATATGTCCAGCTTTGGCCATGAGCGCCTTGCGCTGTTCCACACCGAAGCGGTGCTGCTCATCGATAATGATCAGCCCGAGTCGATGCATATCTACCGCCTCCTGAAACAACGCATGCGTCCCTATGATGATATCGACTTCTCCGGCAACTATGCGCTCCTGAGCGCGTTTTTTCTCGCGAGCGCTCAATCCGCCAGCGAGCAGAACGATTTGCTTCCGCTGCGCCGCCGCCCGAAAGTGCGCTTGAAACGTTTCAAAATGCTGGCGCGCGAGCAATTCGGTCGGAGCCATGAGCGCCACCTGATAGCCTTGGTTTATCGCCATAAGCGCCACCATGGCAGCCACGACAGTTTTACCCGAACCAACATCGCCTTCCACGAGACGGTTCATAGGATATCGGTGCTCCATATCCTGATAAGCCTGCCAAACGACCTTACGCTGGTCGTCGGTGAGCTTGAAAGGCAGCGCCGACACAAATGTCCGCGCAAGTTCAAGATCAAACGGAATCGACAGGGCGTGTTCTCGTAGACTTTCTTGTTTGTTTAGAAGCGCGGCAAGGCTGAGTTCAAAAACTTCTTCAAAACCAAGCCGCCGCCGTGCAGCCGCCAGTTGCTCGCTCGACTGCGGAAAGTGCATTGCTTCGATCGCCTGCGCGCGCGGAAGCAGCGTGCAGTCAGACACTGTCCACTTTGGCAGCGTTTCTGGTAAGGTACGCAAGCTCGAAACGCACTCGGCGACGAGCTTGCGAATTTGGTTTGACGAGATCGTTTTTGACTGTCGGTAGACTGGCACGATCCGCGCCGTATTGACCGGAAAGTCCTTTACCAGCTCTGCACTTGGGTTCATGATCTGTAAGCGCTGGCGGCTCAGTTCATACTGACCGCTCACGTAATATTCTTGGCCAGGTTTCAGCGCCGCGGCACGGTACGGCTGGTTGAACCAAACCGCACGCACGCTGCCCGTTTGATCTGAAAACAACGCCTCAGTGACGTGCATGCCGCGCCGCACATATCGTCCGCTTGCGTGCTTCACTACCGCTCTCACAGTTACCGCGCCCGGCCGTAGGTCGCGCACTGCTAAAACTTGGGAATAATCCTCGTAGCGGTACGGCAAATAATCGACCAGATCAAACACGGTTGCAATGCCGAGTTTTCGCAACCCTTTTGCGACCGTTGCGCCCACACCGTTCACGCTTTCGATAGGATCAGTCAGTTTCACTCTCATATGGTATCACTAGCGGGGACGGCTGGCAGCAACCGCTTGGGCGGCTTGCTCGAGGGAATTGTCTAGTTCGGAAAGATTGACCGCGCCGTATTTGTGGGTAAGCGCGAGGCGGAGAAGCTCATCGGCAAACGCAGGGTTTTTGACAAGCACGGGGCCGTGGCTGTAGGTGCCGAAAACATTGTGGACACGGCAGCCTTCGGTTTTATCGCGGCCGTTGTTGCCATCGCCTTTTTTCACAGTTCCAAAAGCCAGCGACACATCATCGAGCGTAGTAATGCCGCTGTGATTTTCGTAGCCGACAACTTCGCCGTAAGGAGTGTCGTAGATAGTGTTGCCTATCATGCGCGTGTCGCCGCCGCGTGTTTCGAGCGGTAATAGGCCAATGCCTTGTATAACATCGCCTTCGTGCGTCGTAAAACTGCGACCAAATAACTGGTACAAGCCGCATATCATGAGCATGACCACGCCGTCTTCTGCCATGCTCGTTAACTGTGCTGCTTTCTCCTGCAAATCGTCTTGTATGATTCCCTGTCCGGCATCCTGTCCGCCGCCGCCGATGATAATATCGGCGTCAGCAGGAATGGCGTCGCCAACACCAACGTGTTTTAGTTCGACCGCCATGCCGCGCCATTGGGCTCGTTTTTGCAACACAAGCCGATTGCCAGTATCACCGTAAATGTTCATTTCTTTTGGGTACAGGTGCACGAGTGTTAGCTGATATGCGCTACTCCTGACTGGTTTGTCCATGCTCATTGCCCCTCCTCCGCCAAACCCGACGCAACGCCGAAATACTTACTACGCAGCTTCAACATGGCGGTATAGGTGCAAAACAAAATTGCATGGCCGCCCTCGGAAGCCGCACGTTCATGAAATGCTTTTTGATAAGCGTCGAGGTCGTTATAGCTAGCCAGTGTTTTGACTTCATCATATTTGAGCCGGTTTGCCATGTCGGCGGCGCGCGCCCCACCGCACAGAACAGGCTGCTTGATAGCACTAAAATCAACGTCCCACAGCCAAGACACATCGCGGCCGTCTGGATAATCGTCATTTATGGCAATGCCGATCGTAGCGTATTCTTTCAGCTCAAGCATGCGTAAGGCCTGCGTAAAACCGCCAGGATTTTTCACAAGCTGGAGCGTGAGTTCGCCGCCCTCCGGTAGTTGGATGATTTCGCCGCGACCAAACGCCGGTTCGACCGTAAGAATTGCTTTTGCAAGTTCACTCGTATCTGGCTCAGGCACAAGCTGAAACAGTACAGCGATGGCCGCAGCCAAGTTTTGCGCGTTGTGACCGCCCATCAGTTGATACTGGTAGCGGTGCGGCGAGCCTTGCACCAAAAGCGAAACCGATGCCTCGTCATAGCCGGTCAACACGACCGATGGTTCACCGCCGAGCGCATAGTTCGCCGCTGCGCCATGATACAGCTGGTCGTCGCTCAGAAAGGCTGCGTTCAGGTCTTCGCTGTGGGCGTACCACACCGTTTTAACGGCATCATCGACGAGAATGGTACTGACGCGTTCGTCGTTGGCATTGAGCACTACAAAGTCGCTGGCAGCGCGCGCCAGTTTCTCGAGCAACTTCAACGTGGTGTCTATTTCGCCAAAACGATCCATTTGGTCGCGCATGATGTTGAGCACCAGCACGCCGCGCGGTGTAACCATTTTTGCAAAATGTACCGCATGCGCTTCATCTTGCTCGAACACTGCAATGTCGTAGTCGAGCCTGCCTCGCCAAGACGCTTTATCCACAACCGCGCTAATGATACCGCGCACAAAGTTGCTTCCCGTCGGGTTTGTCAGAACCCGCAGCCCTTGCGAAGCAAGTAGTTTCGCAACGAGTTTTGTTGTCGTTGTTTTGCCGTTGGTTCCAGAAACAATCAACACTCCTTGAGGTAACTGCGCCAGCATATGCGGCAAAAACTTTGGACTGAGCGTCTCAACAACACGCCCAGGCAAGGCCGACCCAGTTCGTCCAGTTGCCCGCAAAAGCGCGAGCGTCAGTTTTCCAGCTACGAGACTCAATAATCGCATACACGCTCCAGTCTAGCAGATATTAGCTTCATGCTCAGTCCGATGTTGCAGCGCTCTGATTCGCACACTCCGTCGTGCGCACATAAACAACCTGGGTAATGTTGCTGATGTGTATTTGCCATGAGCCATTACACCCGTTCGACAAGCGCAGCATCGCGGTATGCTTTGCCGCGGCGCAAGAGCGCGCGCCCATGCTGAAATGAATCAGCGCTAAATGTTTCGCGCGTCGTCTTGACGCCGTTGACAGCAATGGCATTGTTTTTTAGAAGCCGACGGGCGTCGCCCTTTGAATGCGCAAGTCCACTCGCAACGAGCGCTTCGAGAAGCGAACCAGTTTCACTTGATTGCACGGCTGGAATTTCTGCACGCAGGACGGTAAGCGCCGCTTCATCGAGCTCACCGACAGACGCATCGCCGACAAGACAAGCGGTCACGCGCTGAGCACTCAGCAACGCAGCGTCGCCATGCACGAGCCGAGTTACTTCTTCGGCCAGCCGCGTTTGGGCATAGCGCGCGGCAGGGTTCTCTTGCTGCTTGGCCATAATGGCGGTAATTTCTTCGCGGCTGAGCAAAGTGTAGATTTTCAGGTAATCTGCAACGCCAAGATCATCGCAATTTATCCAGAACTGGTAAAACGCTGTCGGCGAGGTTTTGTCTGCCGCAAGCCATACCGCACCGCTTTCGCTTTTGCCAAACTTGACGCCAGTTGATTTATTGACGACAAGCGGCGTCGTCCAGACGTGCGCCTCGCCCCCTTCTGCGCGGCGAATCAGCTCGACGCCAGAAATACAGTTACCCCACTGGTCAGAGCCAGCTACTTGCAAACGAACGCCCTTTTCGCGGTAAAGGTAGAGAAAATCATAGCCCTGAATGAGCGTGTAACTAAACTCAGCGTATGAAATTCCGCTGCCGTCGTCGCCCAGACGTTCTTGCACGAACTCGCGGCCGAGCATTTGACTCAGCGGTACATGCTTGCCAACTTCCCGAAGAAAATCGAGATAGTTGAAATCCTTAAACCAGTCGTAGTTGTCGACAACTTCGAAAGATTGGTCGGCGAAAAGCGTCTGATACTGCGCGACAATTGCCGCTTTGTTGCGCGCGACATCGTCGACAGACAGCAAATCGCGCTCTTGTTTTTTGCCGTCAGGGTCGCCGATCAAACCAGTTGCCCCACCGACGAGCAATATCGCCTTGTGGCCGTGGTCTATGAAGCGGCGGATCATCATGGCTGTCGCTAGATTGCCGACAGTCATACTGTCTGCGCTCGGGTCGACGCCGCAGAAAAACGTAATCGGCGCGCCGTCGAGCGCCGTTGCATCTTTGTAGGTTGTTTGGTGCATAAATCCTCGCCATGCGAGTTCTTCGGAAAGTTTCATGCTAGCTAGTATACAGATTTCAGCAGAAAGAGTTAAGAGGTTGTGCGCTCAGCGTATTACTCTGAGTAGTGCATTTTGCTTGTGTTTCATTGGCTCAATTTTGCTATACTAGAGCAAGCACTAAATGGAGTATGAACGGATACGCATGAAAAAGCCTGCATCAAACCGACCGCGGCGATCAAAAGCAGCCAAAGCAAAGTCAAATACGTTTGTGACCCGCAGCGGCAAAACCGTAAAACTCAACCGCACATTGAACGAACGCCGCAAGGCCAGCCGCGAAGCCAAAGCGCGCCGTAAAGCCGCCTACCTGAGCAGCCTGCCTGCCGAACCATGGAAACGGCTTTTGTACCGCATGAGCCCAAAGCGCGCCATAAAATATTGGTTTAGCCGCGAAGGTCTGCTCATGGCGCTCAAAATCACCGGTGTGACGTTTGTGGTTGGATTTTTGATCATCGTCGGGGTGTTTGCGTATTTTCGTAAAGATTTACCGAAAATCAATGACGTCAGCGGCAATAACTTCGGCGGCAGTATCACATATTACGACCGATCAGGCACTGTGCTTCTTTATCAAGACTACAATGCTAAAAAACGCGTCCCCGTTAAAGACGAGCAAATTGCCGAAGTTATGAAACAAGCGACGCTCGCCATAGAAGACCGCAACTTTTTCGAACACGGCGCTTTTGATACGCGAGGTATTTTGCGCGCCGCAGTCAACGAAATCAAAGGAGGTAGCGGCGGACGCCAAGGCGGATCGACTATCACACAGCAACTCGTGAAACTCAGCGAAGGATGGGAAAATGAGCGCACGGTGAGCCGGAAAATCAAGGAGCTTATTCTCGCCGTGGAGCTTGAGCGCGAATACAGCAAAAAAGAAATACTAACCGGCTATCTCAATATGGCTCCGTACGGAAACGTCAATTACGGAGTGGAGACAGCCGCCCAAGATTATTTTGGCGTCAGCGCGAAAGACCTCAGCCTCGCTCAGGCAACTATGCTCGCAGCTATACCGAAGTCGCCTTCGGTGCTTTCGCCCTTCAGCAGCCCCGAGTTCAACAAAAGCCTCGGCACGAACTACTTCGACAAAGAATGGCTCATAGCACGACAGCACTACATCATTGACGTTATGGTCGATGAAAAATACATTTCAAAGAAACAAGCCGAAGAAGCAAAAAAGGTTGATATTCTCGCGCAAGTTAAACCTCGCCAAGACAAGTATGTCAATATAAAGGCGCCGTATTTTGTGAAAGCGGCAAAGAGCGAGCTTTATCGATCGTTTCCAAAAGCAGCCGTCGACAACGGCGGCTGGAAGGTGATAACCACGGTCGACATGGAGCTTCAGGCGCTAGCTGAAAAGTCTATGGCCGACGGCCGAGCGCAAATGACTCGACAGCGCGCAGATGTCGGCGCGTTTATCGCCGAGGATAACGCAACTGGCCAAGTTGTCGCACTTGTCGGCGGCTGGGGTTTCGACACGCCCGGATACGGCGAAAACAACTACGCTACCGATATGTATATTTCGCCTGGTTCTAGCATAAAGCCATACAACTATCTTACTTTCATCGACAACAACAAAAACGTTGGCGCAGGCAGCGTCCTCTACGACAAACAAGGACCAGTTGCGCAGTATGTTTGCACCAACCGCGCGCGACCAGAGAGAGGCGGTAACTGCCTATTTGACTTCGACCGCCGCTATCCTGGTCCGATGACGCTTCGCTACGCGCTGGGCGGCTCTCGAAACGTGCCGGCAGTAAAAGCCTTTGTCTCGGCAGTGCCAAACGACACCAGCCCTGGGCGGATTAACTCCATAAATAAAGTTATTTCCACTGTGGACGGGTTGATGAGTAATCCCGACGGCTACCGCTGCTTTAAAGACGGCACCGATGTCACCACCGCCACAAAAGCCGACGAGACACAGTGTTATGCCGCAGCCGGCATCGGCGACGGCGCGTACTTGCACCTGAACGATCACGTCAACGGCATTGCGTCGATTTCGCGCATGGGCAAGTCTATCCCCCAAACATTCATTCTCGAAGTCAAAAATGCCAGCGGCAAAACGCTGAAGAAGTTTGAACAGCCCGAAGGCAAACAAATCGTAAAGCCCGATTCGGCCTACATTGTTAGCGACATGGCGTCTGACCCAAATGCTTCGTACCTCGGCAACAGGTGTAGCGAACAAAGTTGTAGCGGCTTGAAATTCCATCGCTACAAAGGCTGGCGCATCGCCATCAAAACTGGCACGACGAATGACCTATTAGACGGCGTCATGGTTAGCTGGTCGAAAAAATATTCCGCTGGCATATGGGTCGGCAACCACACTCGTACCGTACCGTACTGGGGGCAGCCCGAAAACATGACCGCCCCTATCATGAAACAGTTTATGCAGGGCGCGCATGACCGAGCAGGTCCCGCTGACAACTGGGAGCAACCGAACGGCATAAAGACGCTGCCCGCTTTCGTAAACCGCAAGCGCAACGGCTATGGCCAGGTTGTCCCGAGCAGAAGCACAGACTTATTCCCCTCTTGGTATGTCGGACAGTCAAAATCAACAAACGAAACGCTTGACAAGGTATCTAACAAGCTTGCCACCAACTGCACACCGCCGCTCGCCCAGTACAAGGCAAGAAACAGCAACGCTGCAAACTGGAATGTCGATGTTTTTGCCGGCGGCAGTACTGGCGGAAGCGCCCCAACCGTCAGTAAAGATGACATTCACAACTGTAACGACACGAAGCCGACGGCCGCTATCACTGCAATCAACGGCGCTTCCAGTAGCAGCCAAGCCGAGCTCACCTGTCCGCAAGCTGGCTGTACTATTCGGGTTCGCGTCGACCAAGGCACTCACCCGCTGAGCAGCGGCGCACGACCAGACTTCCCTGGTACGCTTGCGCTGCTCATAAATGGGCAATCGGTGCAATCGCAGGCCGTCGGAGCGAGCGGCGACTACCAGTTTACGTACGTTCCGAGCGGCGACGAGGACGAAACAGTGCAAATAACCGTCCAAGTTACCGACAGCGTGCTTTACCAAGCAAGCGACAACGCCAGCGTGACAGTTGTCGGATCGTCCGATTCTGAATCTTAAGTTGAGCGAGATATAGCCCTTGCGGCTCGCTAGAACCAGGCAAGCTAGCGCTGTTTAAAGCTACCGCGTCACTTTCGCAGGAATTGGTTTAAAGCCGTTCGGACATCGGGAACCGAAACGAGAAACGGCGAAGTCTTTTTGGCAGCACGATTCTGTGGACCGATCGCACAGTCGAAACCGAGCTTCTTTGCTTCGGCTAGCCGCTTTTCGATATACGCCACGTGCCGAACCTCGCCCGAAAGACCAACTTCGCCGAATACAACCGCATTTTGCTTCAACTGCAGCCCCTTGGCAGCCGAACCGATTGCCATGCACACCGCGAGGTCGGCTGCCGGATCTTGCAGCCGGAGACCGCCGACAATGTTGACGTAAATATCCTGGTCAGCCAGGTTTAGTTTGGTACGGCGCTCGAGCATGGCCACGAGCACATTTACTCGGTTGAGGTCGATTCCGCTCGCTGCTCGTTTTGGATAACCATAGTTTGTTTTGTTTACCAAAGCTTGCACTTCAACTAGTAGCGGCCTCGTACCTTCGATGGTAGCGAGCACAACCGATCCGTCGGTGGCCTGACGTTCTTCGAGCAACGCCTGCGATGGGTTTGCAACTGCACGCAGCCCCGCTTCGTCCATTTCCATAATAGCGGCTTCGGTTGTCGGTCCAAACCGGTTTTTGGTTGCCCGCAGCACCTTAAAGCCGCCGTACGCTTCGCCTTCCAGCGTCAGCACTACGTCGACAATGTGCTCAAGCAGTTTCGGTCCGGCAATAGACCCTTCTTTCGTAACATGACCGACAATGACAAGCGCGGTGTTTGACTGCTTGGCCGCCTGAAGCAAATAGTTGGTGCTGTTGGTGATTTGACTGACGCTGCCTGGCGCCGAACTCACCCCAGAAACCGCCATAGTCTGAACCGAATCGACGACGACAAGGGCGTACTCGCCGCTGAGTATGGTTGCGGCTGTGTCATCGGCCGAATTGCTGCTTGCTATGCGTAGTTTTTTGCTAGCGGCGCCCAACCGGCCTGCGCGCATCGCAACCTGATGTTCAGATTCTTCGCCGCTGACGTAAAGAACGGCCTCTTTTTGCGACACGGCATTTGCCAACTGCATGAGTAAGGTACTTTTGCCAATACCTGGCTGGCCGGCAATCAACACGACGCCGCCAGCGACCAATCCGCCGCCAAGCACCATGTCGATGTCGGAAAGTGTTGTCGCAATCCGCTGTTCGACGGCTCGCTTTGATGTCACAACAGCCTGAGAAGACAGCTTTTTGCCGGCCGGTTTGGCGCCCTGCGCGTTTGGAGCAACGAGCTGCGGTTCTTCCTGTATACTGTTCCATTCACCGCACTGGCTGCATCGGCCCGCCCACGCTGCACTGTGCGCCCCGCAGCTTCCACACACATATTTCACGCTCTGTTTCGCCATATGCCCTGTAGTATACCGCAGTTTTCACACTTAGTAGAAACCGCCGTTTCTCATCGCACCTAAACCGCTTTTTCTTGTATTTGTCAAGCAAATCTTATACACTGACACTATGCCATATTATGGTGAAAAATACGATGAGCTGCGCAGGTCAACGTCCGTCATCGAGAATTCGGGCCTGTATGTGCCTCGCATGTATCCGATTTCTCAGGAAGAAATCGATGAGCAGCTCCGCGCCTCGGGGCTACCGACGATTGCAGAGGCCGACGATTCTCAGTGCACTCCCGAAGACGTAGTGTCGTCCTTACAAATCGATTCAAACTATCTTAAGCATCTCGTCGCAATCGCAACCGATCTTGCGGGCGATTTTGGTGGTCCAGTCATGACACGCTCCTCTGGCCGCGCCGATGCTCTGGGGACTGGTACATACGAAAGTGGGGCGCACGGCACAGACAACGAAACACTTTCCCAGGCTCTCAAGAAAGTCACAGCCAGCTACTCTAGCGACACCGCTCGCATATTTCGCGAGAGAAAAGAGCTGCCACCTGGCTTTGCTGCGTTTATACAGTCTATTCCTGGCTTGAGGGAAGACGCCAGCAAATATCCCGAAGACTACCAACCCGCTACGTTCACAGTGCCTTTTTCCGGCCACTTCGTGAGCAGTACAGATCGATACACTGACGGATATTTTCGTGTTGAAACGGGCTATGGCGGTGCCGTCGACGACGGTCGCCATCCAATTATTCCACTAGATGCTATTGGCGAAACTATCGACCCAGATGATTCGGTCATTGGCAAAACGTTACACAGTATGCTCTACCGCGAACAACAAATGGCGGAGGCGAATTTATTAACCCCTTCATATTTCTTGGCTCACGAAGATACTCAGAAATGGAGCGCAGTAAACCGTGAACATAGAGCACCGTGGCGAACACATTTTTATACACCCGACGAGATGATGACCTTAGGCGCGCTGAAACAGTATATGGAACAACTAGATCCCGAACGAAAGAGAAACGGCCAGGATTCTCCTTTCTACGTTGAATTTGTTGGCACAGGCGGCTCCCCCGCCGACCAAAAGTTATACATTGTGCAAATTGGCGATCTCGCGCGGCCGGATCCGAACAGCCTAACACCGCAAGATATACGCGCAGAGAATATAGTTATCGATGGTATGAAGATAGTTGCTGGCTATAGCAGCCCTCCGACATTCGGCCGTCTTTTCGACTTTACTAATGGCTCAGAGGCAGCTCTTCGGGGTTTTGACGGCAGTAAAGAAGCACAGCATGGCTACGCCATAGCCTACCATCCGCGCAACATTGGGGATTTTAGACAGATAGACATTCACGGCCTCAAAAACCTCAAAGCGATCTTCGCCATTCAGGGTCGTCGCGAATTGCCTGACAGGCACAGCCGAGACCTAACGGCTCATTTCACAGGATACATGGATGCAGTTAACCTCGTCATAGCTACAACTCAAAGCGACACAGCAGAATCAACGTACAACAGCCTTATGCGAGATGCGAGAGCGGGAGCTACAGCAGATGGACTACCTCCTTCGATAATCGGTCCCTTTATTTTAGCTGCTGATCCTCGCGGAAATGCTGTACTCGCCCGAACAGAACAGTAAACGTCACTCTTGGGCGGGGAGGGATTCTGGGGAAAGCGCGCGGACGAGCTGCTGTTCTTCGAGAGCAATGGCGTTGCGCGCTGCGACAATGGCGTTATATGCGTTTATGTGAGCGCGCGTTTCGCCGAGCAAATTATTGTAGGCGCGCACCGCCTGGTTGTACGGCGCAACAAGGTTGTTATAGGCCGCGATGTCTTGCGCCGCTTGGAGCGCGTCAAGTTCTGCTTGCAAGTTTGCTATGTACGCCCGCTCCGTTTCCAGGCGCGCCCGATTCGTTTCTATAGTCTGTTTTAGGACGCTGAGCTCTTGATCGTAATCCGCGACCGCTTTGCGCCGTGAAGTAAACTCGGCTTGATAGCGAGCGGCAATCTCCGCCACCGCGCGGCGGTCGGTAAAGTAGCGGGCGTAATACGTTTCAAGCTCGGCTGGTAGCTCCACGACTTCGGTGGCGAAGATAGAGTGCATTTCGTTGACGATTTCATTCGGTTCCGTTTGACGGTAGGAGTCAATGGTTTTTGCGATACGTTCATCATTTAGGCCAGACCGATAAAACGCTTGCAACATGCCATCAACCCGCTCCTTTTCGCCCGACGACAGCCGCTCATAGGCTGCATGCAACATTTCGTGTGCAGCGGTAACCTCGACGACTCCGTCAAGACGCTCGTCTTGCACATTGCTCAGGAAGATTCCGTTATCTCCACCCTTGTAACAGCCGAGGACAACGGTTTTTTCTGCGCCAACCGGACAAGTTTGCGTAAATGTGCTGCCTTCGAGAATTTGCGGTTTATTGACGAAGAATAAACGTTCTCCCAAGTCATTCATTTTCGCGCGGTCGGCGATTGCCGCTATGCGCGCCGACGGCTCGTAGCCGCGTAGCTTCCACCAATCAACGAGCCGCTGCTGGTTCGAAAAGACAAGCAGCAGCGCGGCCACCCACAGAAGCAATACAAAAAGCAGTCTCAGGCGATGTGTTTTTTGGTTTGCTTGCATAACAGTATTATACGCGATACAGCACCGCAGAACGGCAGCGCTGTTATTCTGCGGCCGCCGTGTAGCTTAGTGCTTCATTGCGCGCACCGACGTGGACAATGTCGCCTTTGACGTATTTCTCTTCCAGCAAATCTAGCGCCAGCTGATCTTCGAGCGTATCCTGAATGAGACGGCGCAGTGGACGAACGCCATTTTTTGCATCGTACCCATGAGTTAGCAAATACTGTTTCGCTGCGGTCGTCAGCTGCACGCTTATGCCGTGTTTTTGGAGCCGCTTGCGCAGCTCGTCTATTTGCAAGTTGATGATCTTGTAAATATCTTTTTTGGTTAGACCGCGAAATACAATTGTTTTGTCGATACGGTTCAGTAGCTCTGGCCGCAGTTCTTTTTTGAGCCGGTCGAGGACGTTTTGTTTGTTTTGTTCGTGCATGGCGTCGAGACTGCTCATGTCGCTTGCGCGCTCCGCCTGAAACCCAAAGACTGCTTCTTTCTGCAGCTTGTCCGCACCGATGTTGCTCGTCATGATAACAATGGTGTTCGTAAAATCTACGCGCCGACCTTTACTGTCCGTGACATAGCCGTCCTCGAGCAGCTGCAGGAGCATATTGAAAACGTCGGGATGAGCTTTTTCTATTTCGTCAAACAGCACAAGACTGTAGGGCTGGCGGCGAATTTTGTCGGTCAGCTGGCCGCCGTCGTCATAGCCGACATACCCAGCTGGCGCACCAAGAAGCCGCGACACATTGTGGTGTTCGCCAAATTCGCTCATGTCTATTTTCACCAGCGCGTTTTCGCTGCCAAAAAACTCGCGCGCCAGCACTCGCGCAAGCTCTGTTTTACCAACACCAGTCGGACCGAGAAAAATAAACGAGCCAATTGGACGGTTTGCGGCGCTTATACCGCTCCTGTTTCGCCGCACTGCCCTGCTGACTGCTTCGATTGCCTCTGGCTGGCCAATGACATGGCGCGATATATTTTTTTCGAGCCGTAAAAGATATTTTGCCTCGCTTTTCATAACTTTGCGCACGGGTATGCCCGTAATACGCGAAACAACCTCAGCGACGTCGTCGCTCGTCATTTTGAGCTGCGTGCTGGTTTTTGTTGCCTTGTACTGAGCGTCGAGCTCTTGCTGAATTTGCGAGGCGCGCGTTTTGCTGCGCGCAGCGCGCTCGTAGTCTTCCTGGTCAACCGCTTCGTCGATACGAGCGCCGAGAAGCTTGAGTTCTTTTTGAAGTTTACGGATTTCTGGACTGGTTTTTCCCTTTTCGACGCGCAAATGAGCGGCAGTTTCATCGAGCAAATCGATAGCTTTGTCTGGCATGAAGCGATCTTGCACATAGCGTTTTGCGAAATGAACTGTGTCTTCTATGACTTCATCGCCCATCAGAACACTGTGGAAATCTTCGTAATGTCTTCGCAGGCCCTTCAGGATAGCAATGGTCTCGGCCACCGTTGTTTCTGGAACCTGTATTGGTTGAAAACGCCGTTCAAGGGCGGCATCTTTTTCGACATGCTTTGTGTACTCTGCGGTGGTTGTCGCACCAATAACCTGAATTTTCCCGCGCGCCAGGGCAGGCTTGAGGATATTTCCGGCGTCCATCGAACCTTCGGCAGAACCAGCACCAATGATGAGATGCAGCTCGTCGATAAATACAATCGTCCGTTTGTCGCTTTCGAGCTCAAGCATGACTTTTTTAAGCCGTTCTTCAAACTCGCCGCGATACTTCGTGCCCGCGATCATCGCTGCCAAATCAAGCATGACGATGCGCTTATCGAGCAAGCTGTCGGGAACATTTTCGCTCACAATGCGCTGCGCCAGACCTTCCACAATGGCCGTCTTTCCGACGCCAGGCTCCCCAATGAGAACGGGGTTGTTTTTGGCACGGCGGTTCAGTATGGTAATCACGCGTTTGAGTTGTGCATCCCTACCGACCACAGGATCGAGCTTGCCGCCTCGCGCCAGCGCCGTTATATCAGAGCCAAACTGATCGAGAATACTTTTGCCGCCGCGGTTCGGTTTTCGGCTCGCGCGGCGGCCGCCTGGTTCGACCGAATCTTTTTCGGCTGCATCGAACTGACGGTTCAGGAAGTTTTCTACTTCGTTTAAGATGCTTTCTGTGTTGACTTTCATGTCTCGCAGCAGGACGCTTGCGCGAGAGTTTTTCTGCGTCAACAGGCTGTACAAAATGTGCTCGGTGCCGCAGTAGTCTTGACCGTAACCCTGAGCGATGTCATACGCCATACGCAAAGTCAGTTTTGCCGTTTCGCTGTAGCCTTTGGCTCCCATATTTGCGACAAGGGTTTTTGGAGTCAGTTTTAACACGAGCTGCGCTTTACGTAAGGTAACGCCTGAATCCTCGAGGATTTTGCCGCCCAAAGAGCCGTCCTGCGCAAGTACACCAAGCAGCAAATGCTCTGTGCCAATATACGCATCACCGACGCCTCGAGCAATCGTCCCAGCGTGCGCGAGACTGCGCCGAGCATTTTCGGTCAGGTAGTTTGAGAATTCTTGGTAATCTGCTTGCATAGACGTTCGTTCGTTTTCGTTCGGAGTTTATGAAATACCCGTTATGATTTGAGTGCAAAAACTCGGTCGCCTCCAGCGGCAATACATAGTATTTTTCGCCTTCGCTCGTCAGGACGCCAAAGCATCATTTGAGCGAACCCGACAGTTTTCAGTCTACCAAAATTAGCACTCAATCGTCAAGAGTGCCAAGTGCACTCCCCGCTATTCGCCGTGCTCTTCTATAGCTTCGAGCAATGAGCTTTCGAGCTGTTCTTTTTTCTTCAGCTTAGGCTGTTTCGGTAGCTCCTGTGTTTTCGTTTCAGCTTCGCCGCTTACGGCAGTTTCTTGTTCCGCTTCAATGTCGAGCTCGTAACCTACCAGCTTACTGGCGAGCCGGACGTTTTGGCCGCCGCGGCCTATCGCTATGCTGAGCTGATCTTCCGGCACATAAACTTTGGCGCGTTTGGCGTCTTCGTCTATAACAACGCGGTTGACTTTTGTCGGACTCAGCGCATTCATGATGTACTCCTGAGTATCTTCGCTCCAAACAATGATATCAATCTTCTCCTGCTCGCCAACTTCACCCACAACAGCATTGACGCGAGTGCCATGACCGCCGACAAATGTCCCAACTGGGTCAACGCCTGGCACCGCACTCGCTACGGCGATTTTGCTGCGGACACCAGCTTCGCGCGCGATAGTTTTGATTTCGACCGCACCAGCATCCATTTCTGGAACTTCAGCTCGGAATAGCCATTCCATAAACTGGGCATTTCCTCGGCTCACCACCAGCTGCGGACCGCGCGGACCGCGCTCGACGTCTTTGAGAAACACTTTGAGGCGCTGGCTCGGATAATAGCGCTCACCCTGAATCTGCTCGCTGCGCGGCATGATGCCTTGAGCTTTGCCGAGTTCTAGCCGAACAATGTTGCCTTCGACGCGGCTTACCATAGCGTTTACGATTGTGCCAATTTTGTCCTCATACTCAGCCAGGACGATTTCGCGCTCTGCTTCCCGCAAACGTTGCAAAATCACTTGCTTGGCTGTCTGTGCAGCGACGCGGCCAAAGCTCGTAACCCTTTCGTGCAGCTCAATCGTATCGCCAACTGCAGCGTCTTTTTTATGCTTTTTAGCTTCGGCCACCGTCATTTCGACTGCATCGTCTTCGACTTCTTCGACAACCAGTTTACTCACATACGCGTCTACCTCGCCCGTATGCAGGTTCATGCTAACGCGCACTTCTTGTTCGCGGTCGCCGTAGTCGCGGCGGTAGGCTGCAGCCAATGCCTGTTCGACTACTTCCTGTACTGTTTCTTCGGGCAAGTTTTTTTCCTCGGCTATTGCCTGGATAGCTACTGCCAGTTGCTTGAAATCCATATCCATTTTGCTTTGCTCCTGTTCTCAATTGGCAGCGTATAGCGGCCGATTGCTCTTACTTGTTACTTAGTGAATGAACGTATGTATACCTGTGTGAAAAAGTGTACAAAAAAAGCCGACCCGTTTGGCCGACCTGAACACGTATAGAGTATACGCCTGCGGCCGCCGAAATGCAAGCCGTGGTAAAATGTCCAGATGAGTAAAACTGTCGCGCGGCTGTACAGCCAATTCCAACCTGAAAACTATAATCTCAGCATTCAACTCGACGAGAAGAACATGCGGTTTTCGGGCCGCGTTGTTGTGGCGGGCAAAAAAGTGGGGCGGCCGAGTCAACGGCTGACTTTTCATGCCAACGGCATTACCGTCACCGCCGCAAAAATCGTGCGGCACGATAAAAAAGGCGCCGCCGAACTGCCGCTCGCACGGATAAATCATCATAAAACACTTCAGGAAGTGCGGCTGCACACCGAGGGTATGGCCTACCCTGGACAATATGACGTAACTATGGAGTTTGAGGGCGTTATCACGGACGGCATGACTGGCATATACCCATGCTATTGGAAAGACGCGGCTGGCAAGCAGCAAAAACTTTTCGCAACGCAATTCGAAAGCCATCATGCGCGCGAAGCGTTTCCGTGTATAGACGAACCAGAGGCGAAAGCGGTTTTCGAACTAACGCTCGACGTTCAGGCAGGTCAAGTCGTACTCGGCAATATGCCCGCCAAAACGACGGACAGCTCTGCCGGCAGGCAGCTCGTAAGCTTTCCCCCTACGCCGCGTATGTCAACCTACCTTTTGGCTTTTGTTACTGGTGATTTGCACGCAAAATCAGGCAAAACTCAGAGCGGCGTAGCAGTGAACGTCTGGGCAACCACCGCTCAGCCCAAAGCATCGCTCAACTTTGCGCTCGATGCCGCCATCCGTAGCATAGAGTATTTTGAAGAATATTTTGACGTACCATACCCATTACCCAAGGCTGACCATGTTGCGTTACCCGATTTTTCGAGCGGCGCTATGGAGAACTGGGGGCTCATCACATACCGCGAACGCGTCTTGCTCGACTATCCAGGCGAAACGAGCCAAAGCACTCGCGAGTACATTGCCCTCGTCGTTGCGCACGAAACCAGCCACCAGTGGTTCGGAAACCTTGTCACTATGAAATGGTGGGATGATCTCTGGCTCAATGAGTCATTCGCAAATATGATGGAATATCAATGCGTTGACAGCATGTTTCCAGCCTGGCATGTATGGCACGATTTCATCGCCAACGAAGGCCTCGCTGCATTCCGTCGCGATGCCACGCACGGAGTACAACCAGTCCGCGTCGATGTCCATCACCCAGATGAGATTAACACGCTTTTTGACGCCAGTATCGTTTACGCCAAGGGCGGTCGGCTGCTCTACATGATGAAGCAGTACATCGGCGAAACTGCATTTAGAAAAGGTTTGAGCCAGTATTTTATAAAAAACTCATACGCCAATACTTCTGGAGCAGATTTATGGGCCGCTCTTTCAGACGCGAGCGGTAAAGACGTTGACGCGTTCATGACTCCATGGTTAACTCGCTCAGGCTTTCCAGTGGTACATGTCGCTCAAGATGGCGCTGCAGTACAACTGACGCAAGAGCACTTTCTCGATAGCCCCGAAAAGGCCGACTCTAGCCGCATCTGGCCAGTACCGACTTTCTCCGAAACTGCAGCTATGCCTGAGCTGCTTGAGTCGCGAGATAGCAGCTGTGAACTACCGAGCGCAGCTATCGCACTAATCAACACTGGCGCACGCGGCCATTATCTCGTTGATTACAAAAACGCAGCAACGCGCAAACACGTAAAAGACCTGATACGAAAACAAAAGCTAGACGAGCCCGATCGACTGATGCTGTTAAATGGGAGCGCAATGCTGGCAAAGGCCGGCTACAAAAGCTACGCTGAAACGCTCGAGCTGCTCAGTGCGTATGCCGGCGAAGCAAGCGAACCAGTATGGGGCGTGATGGCGCTCGTCGCTAGCGAGGTGCGCCGATTTATTGACCTCGACGAGTCGCTCGACCCAACACTGCGAGCTATGAGCCGCCGCCTTGCCGCCGCACAAGTCAAGCGGCTTGGATGGGAAGAAAAGCCAGACGAGCCGTCTTCCGACACGAAATTGCGCGCGCTCGTACTTGGCCTCAGCATTTACGGCGAAGATCAATCCGCCCTCGCTACTGCTCGCTCGCTTTTTGCTTCGTATCAAAAAGACGCCGCTACCGTTCCTGCTGAGTTACGTTCGCTCGTCATGTCTGTGCCCGTCAAAGAGGGTGACGCGGCCGCCGCAGAATATCTATTAGAACTTCACGACCATACGCAAAACAGCGAACTTCAGAGCGATGTTTGCGACGGCTTAACCGCCACACGCGACCCGAAATTGGCTGCGGCATTGCTGGCTCGGCTCAAGGATAGTTCCCTCGTCAAACCGCAAGACGTCGACCGCTGGCTCGTATATCTGCTACGGAACCGTTACGTGCGAGATGTGGCTTGGCAATGGATGGTCGACGAATGGAAATGGCTGCAAGAAACGTTTAGCAACGACAAGTCGTACGACCACCTTCCGCGGTACGCTGCGAGCGTCGTCAACACGCGCGAATATGAGAAAAAATACCACTCCCTTTTCGACGACAAACTCGACCAGCCCATGCTCAAGCGCAATATACTCATCGGTTACGAGGAAATTGACGCTCGCCTTGCCTGGCTGTCTCGCGATCTCTCCGCCATACAACAGTTTTTTAGCTAATATTTTCCAAACATTGCGTCACGCTATATTCTGAACCAGTCAGCTCAATCGCTCCAAGAGCATAGTTCCCCGCGTAGCCCGTTGTCGAAACGTACAGCTCCGCCGCGAAACGCATTTGCTGGAGTTTCTTGGGCGTAATGTAGTCAAGACCGCGGCCCTGCCGATCCGTCTTGCGGTGCTTGACCTCGAAAAACATGAGCGCACCGGGGCGGCGAAAGCGCGGCCTGCGCTGCGCCACAATGTCAATCTCTGCCCGCCTATGTCTCCAGTTCAACGCCACAATCGTGTAGCCCTGCGCCTGCAGATACTGAGCGGCGACTTTTTCCGCCGCATGCCCTGTCGCGTAATTTGTCATACATTCTATAGTAACCTTCGCCCGACATAAGCACCACTGTTTTTTCCGAACACTATGCGCCGAACAGGGCAAACGAATTGCCGCCCAGCTGTTTTAACCGCGTTCGATAACTGACCGAACCGGCCGAAACGATTTTCTGTGCATATCCGTCACACCCAGCTGTTCCAGTGCCGCCGCATGTTGCCTAGTGCCATAGCCAACGTTGTCTGCGAAGCCATAACCTGTATACTCGCGCGCTAGCTCGCGCATGGCGTTGTCCCGCGCCACCTTTGCTATGATGCTCGCGGCGCTCACCGCCGGCACTACATCGTCCGCACCAACCATAGTCGAAACAGCAAACGCCGACAGCTCGCTTACCTCCGAAAGATAGTTGTAATTGCCATCTATAATGATTTCGTCGTAGCACACGCCGCTCTTTTCGAGCTCCTGCATGGCGCGCTGCATAGCGAGACGAACAGCTGCTGTCAGACCGAGGCTATCGACCTCAGCAGCACTCACCCAACCAATTCCAAACGCATCCGCCTGCAAACGTATAAAACCGTCAAGCCGCTCGCGCTGCCGCTGGCTCAGCCGCTTACTGTCCCGCAACACCGTTCCCCCAATTTTGGGAGGACAGTCCTCCTGGAATGGTTTTTTATTGTATGGTAGGGCAACGGCGGCCGCCACAAGAGGGCCAGCCCACGCGCCGCGGCCTACTTCGTCCAGGCCGACCGCGACCATTGCCCCGCCTTATAACCTAGAAAAAATAGCAGTGCGCCCAACGTGTTTGCGACTAAATCCCACGACGTATCCGAAATACCGTTAGGCATGAGGTTGAACCGCCAAAGCACGACTTCGAACAGTTCGTTGATAACACCGAGCGAGGAAACGAGCGCGAACAGCGCGGCAGCTTCCCGCCACCAGCTAGTGCGCCAGCCAAGGACGTTCTTTAGGTAGACTGCAAGCAAGCCGCAGAACACCCCGCCCCCGAATACATGCGTCATAAATGCCGTTTGGCGGCCATCGATATCCGGCGAAGGAAGGTACCACGAAATCGCAAAGAGTAGACACGCGCTCGCAAGTAGCAGCCGGTGCTTGCGCGCACCTAAAGCACGCGGCAAACCAAAAAAGAGCAACAGCGGAACAAGCACAGAAATACCTACAACATGCATACAGTCAGTATATAAGGAATGAGCTGCCGCCAAAAGGGCAAGCTGACCGGCTTAGCACCCCTGCGGCTCTAACCCCAGCGTGAGTATGGAGCTATTCGGCGGTTTTTTCTTCGTGAGAAGCGGCAACGGCGTCTTGTTTTGCTTTTAGCTCTGCTTCTTCGGCTGCTTTTTCGGCGGCCTTAGCTTCGGCTTCTTGAGCGATTGCTTCTTTTGCCTCAGCTTCGGCTTTTTCCGCTTCTGCGTCGCGAACATCGTTCACTGCTTGGCGATCAAAATCCACGCCAGTAAGACGAGCTGATTTACCTGTTCGTTCGCGCATGTAGCTGAGGTAGTTACGGCGAACTTTGCTGCGCTTAGTCACCTCTACCTTAAGCACGAGCGGACTGTGCAGTAAAAAGCTTTTTTCTACGCCCACACCGCTGGCAATGCGGCGAACCGTAATACGGCTCGTGTGGCTGCCGGTACGGCCGGTACGAATAACGAGGCCCTGAAAAATCTGCACACGTTCTTTGTTGCCTTCGCGAATTTTTTGGTGGACTTTGACAGTGTCGCCAGAGCGCACGTCTACCACTGCGCCCTTTTTATAGGATTGCTCCAACTCTTTGATGTATTCCATATCCGGTAGATTGTACCGCAATTTACCCCTGACAGCAAGGGGTTTTATGAATTATTGCAGAATATATGACAATTATCTCGATCGGATTTGGCTTTGGCGTAGAAACAGTATCTCCGACACGCAAATCAACCCACTACTCGATACACTTCGTCGAGCGTGGTGTGGCCGGCAACGACGTGGAGAATAGCATCTTGCAGCATAGTGCGCATGCCGCTTGCGACGGCGGCAGTTTCGATTTCTTCTGTCGAGAGCACATGGTCGTGTGTTTCAAGCAATCTGCGGATTTCCCCAGTCATAATGAACTGCTCGCGTACGGCTACTTGCCCTCGAAACCCGTATGGATTTTCGGCTGACGAACCGGGTTTGTACAGCTGTATACCCTGCAGGTTTGGCCGCTCCGCGCCTGGCGGCAAGGTGTCTATGACGCGCTGCATGGTTTGCAATTCCGCTTCGCTCGGCGTATAGGGCTGTTTGAGATTATCGTCGAGCCGGCGAACGAGCCGCTGTGCCATTACCAGCCGTATGGCCGAAATAAATAGTGGGTTTTTACCGATGATGTCACTCAGGCGCGTGAGCGCCGCTGAAGCCGATGACGCATGGAAAGTCGCAAGCACAAGATGACCCGTCAGGCTGGCTTGAAGCGCTGTGCGCGCGGTATCGTTGTCGCGTATTTCGCCTACCATGACGATGTCTGGGTCGAGACGCAAAATAGCACGAAGTTTGTCGGCAAACTTGCCATCATCGCCTGCCTCACTGCTTTTGATCGGTATTTGCGTGATCCCCTCAAACTGGTATTCCACTGGATCTTCCACGGTAATGATTTTGCGTTCATCGTTTGCAAGGCTATTTAACATAGAGTACAGCGTCGTGGTTTTTCCAGAGCCCGTCGGTCCCACTATCAGCACCAGCCCGCTCGGTTTTGCGATGATGTCATCAACGACGCTTCTTTGGTCCGGCAAAAGCCCGAGACGATCCAGCTGAAACATAGCTCTGTCCATATTGAACAGGCGCATCACAACATCCATGCCGTGTATAGTCGGCACAGTTTCGAGCCGCACATTGACATCGACCTCATTGCCATCAGCCATTTTGACTTTTTGCGCAATGTGGCCCTGCTGGGCATAGTCGGCGCTCGTACTGACATTGCCTGCGCTCGCAATAGCACCAATCAATATATGGTGTTTATCTGGTTGCAAACGTGCAATGGGATGAAGAACGCCGTCTATACGAAAACGAATACGCACGTCTTCTGCCTGCGTTTCAAGGTGAATATCGCTTGCGTTCAGCGCATGCGCCTGACCAACGAGGTACGCAAGCATGTCATCTGCTCGCACCTGTTCCAGTGTGCGCGAAACATCTTTCACGAGCTGCTCTGTGCCGGCCGTATTTATGCCAATATCCTGATACACAACCTTCTTTGGCGGATCATACAGGTTCATGTATTCACGAAAACCAGCGTCCGAAATGAGCGTAAACGCAACCTTTTGGTCCGTAAAATGTTTTGTCAACGCGTTCATCGTTTGTTGCGATGTCGTGGTGGTTATACCGAACAAAATATTACTGCGATCCGCCTGAATGGGTATGACTCGATATTGGCGCATTTGATCAAGACCAAGAATGTCCTTAAAAAGCGGCTTCTCAGTCATAGCCGATGTATCGGTATAGTTCACCTGCAGTATATCTGCCCGCCGTGCAGTTGCTTGTTCTTCATTCAAACGCGCTTGGGCGTTGTTATCTAGCTGGTTCCCACTCATTTGCGTTTCATTATAACCGCTCGTGCTTTGCAATGAAAGTGCGGCGAGTGCGGTATGATACATGCAGCATGGAACGTAAAGCACCGTCAATACCACCGCCGCGAGAAATAGTACTTGTTGTGCACGACATACGGAGTACACACAACGTGGGTAGTTTGCTGCGGACAGCGGAGTGCTTGGGCGTAACAATGGTGTTTTTCAGCGGCTACACACCGTATCCAGACACGCCAGAAGATAGCCGTTTGCCGCACATTCGCCGAAAGTTAGCAGCGCAAATCGAAAAAACAGCGCTGGGAGCAGAAAAATTGGTGTCCTGGCGCTACGAAGCAGACGTACAGGCCGTATTGAAGTCACTGCGCGCAGATGGCTACGAACTCATTGGACTGGAGCAAGACTCGCGCAGCCAACCGCTTCCGTCCTGGAGTCCGCCGCCCAAAGCAGCGATTTTACTTGGCCGCGAAGTAGAAGGTATAGACCCCGCTCTGCTCGCCCAGTGCGATACTGTCGTAGAAATTCCGCAGTTTGGCAGCAAAGAATCGCTGAATGTTGTACAAGCCGCAGCAATTGCTCTCTATCAGGCGCGTTTTGTGCCATACACATAGACGTGATATAATGCTCTTGCTAAAACATCACAAAAATGACACTGAACAAAACAAAATCACGCCGAAAGTCGACTGCACACCGCAAGCGTGTCGCGGCGCACCACAGCCACGGCCGCCACTACAAGCAGACATATTGGCCGTACATACCGATTGTTGCCATCATGTTTTTCGGTATGCTGTGGCACATTTGGCTTGGCTCTTCAGGGCGAAGCGTGCTGGGCTATGCCACAAATATTTCAGTAAGCGGCCTAGCCAGCGCCACGAACGCCGAACGAGCCGCTAACAGCCTCGGCAGTCTTGCGCTCAACGCAATGCTCAATCAAGCCGCCCAAAACAAGGCAAATGACATGGTTGCACGAAACTATTGGTCGCACAATACGCCCGACGGTCAAACCCCGTGGACATTCATCACTGCTGCTGGGTACAGCTATCAAACGGCAGGAGAAAATTTGGCCTACGGCTTCACTACCTCATCCGCCACTATCGCTGGCTGGATGAATAGTCCTGGGCATCGAGCAAACATGCTCAGCCAAAGCTTTACAGAAGTTGGATTTGGTATTGCGAACGCACCGAACTTTGTCGGCAACGGCCCGCAAACTGTCGTCGTCGCTATGTACGCACTCCCCATAAACGCTACCCCGCCGCCAGCCCCAACTCCCACGCCAACTCCCAACCCAACACCAACACCTGCGCCTGCTCCTACACCCGCACCTGCGCCTGCGCCAGCACCCGCACCAGCGCCAGTCGCTCAGCAACAACCAGCCGCCCCAGAAAACGATGCCAGCGAACAGGCCGCTGAAGCGCCTGTCGAAGAACCCGCTCTCGCCGAACAAAAACAGGAGCAAAAAACACCGCCGCCCAACTCGACAAAACGAGGCGACGCAGAAGCTGTCGCCCGAAACGCCGACGCGGCCGCCTCGCAAGATATTTCGCGCCTTCACACAATTTCCGCAACAAACGTTGGCTGGAGCCAGTTTGCCGTCAGCATGATTGCGAGCATTGCGCTGCTGGCATTTTTACTGCGGCACAGTTTCGCCTGGCACAAGGTACTTGTGAAAGGCGAGAAATTTATCCTGCATCATCCGTTCCTCGACATCGTATTTGTGGCCGTAGCGACCGTGGGCATTATTCTCTTACAATCATCTGGAACCATTCGGTAAACGGTCTGCTGTGCGCTGCCGGCTATGCGCGGTATGTGTCGCTCGAACTCCGATTTAACTCAGAGTTAACTCCGAGTTCTGCTCCGCTGACCCCTGTTTTTTGATGTGCAACCACCACAACACCACTCAGCCACCAGCTTCTGACCTTTCGCTTTAGAGCCTGTCCACTAGCTCTCTTTCGTAACGAAATTTTTAGATTGTAGGCGAAGTATATTGCGCATTGCGGAGGAATAATGGTTTTTTATTTCGACAAAAGGTGCAAACATGTGCAGCCAATAGTGTGGAAATAGCTGTTGAATATGGAGATAGTGGAGAGGGCTTGAGAAGCCCAAGTGAGCCTCATCGAACATTTTTCTCGTAGCCAAACTCACTGTCGAGCAAAACACGATACCAAACAACCCGCCCATTGCCGTACCAACCCAACTTCTCGCACACTTTTTGTTTTAAATTGTACGGCCGTACAATTTAATTCATCGTTCACTTCTTGCTGATCGCTGCTTTTTCATAAAAAACACCTTATATACACCTTCATGCTGTGTTTAGATTGTACGGCCGTACAATCTAAGCCAATGTTTTGACTGTTTCGGGGCTGACGCGTTTGGCGCATTTTGAACGAAAACCCTCCCTGAGCTCTAGTAAAAGTCAGTTCTGATGCCAGCTTTTCATCACGGGCTGCATGCAAACGCGTAAATCCTGTGCCATCTATTTACAGATAACTGCGGAGAGGGCTCAAGCTACTCTTACGTCGCGTCAATGCGTGCGCTGCGGTTTTGTTGTGGCAACCTACTGGAACTTCACGTTGTCGGCACCAAGCAGCTCGCCCAAGGAACTCAACAGCTCTTCAGCTACCTGCACGCGAGTGGGCAGTTTTACAGCCTGCTTGGCGTTTTCTGGACCAAGCACGAGGACAATCTCGTGTTCACCTGGCGTGCCGTCGACGAGCTGCTTCAGAGCGGTGAGTAGTTCAGTATCATCGCTTTTCGCAATACGCAGGTAGAGCCGCGCTGGTTTTTGGGCGTCGGCTTCGCTGCGCGCAGTGCTGGTGTTTTTTGCGGCAGTTTTGGCATGTTTGTTTGGCTTCGGTACGCGAGCTTTTTTGCCTGTCGCCTGATAGGCGACTGCTTGGTCGTGAGTGATCTCGCGGGCATCATCGACCATAATTTTCACTTCGTCACCAGCCTGACCATCGCGCCCGCGCGTACTGACGCGGCCGCGGGCGACTACGACCCTGTCGCGCTCCCACAGCCCCACTGTTTGCTGAAAAGCCGAGGGGAAAAGGATGAGTTCAATTTCGCCGTGTTCGTCTTCGAGCTTCACGAACGCCATTTTTTGGCCGTTTTTTGTCGTGATTTCGCGCGCGTCGACAACGCCGCCACCCACCGTGACCGCACGGCCGTCGTGTTCCGGCTTGAGCGCATTGAGCGGCGTCGTCTGCTCTGCCAAAAGCGCGCTAAACGCCTCAAGCGGCTGCTGACTCAGGTACAAGCCGAGTAGCTCGCGCTCCCACAGCAATAACTCGCGCGCATTGTGCGCCTGTTCTGGAGCTTCGAGTTTGAGTGTTGGCTTTGCGGCAACCACATCGTCGGCTGCCCCGCCGAATAGGTCTGTCTGACCGCTGGCACGTTCCTTTTGCAGGCGCTGGCCATAGGCGAGAATGGTGTCAAGGTTATGTAGAAGCGTTGAGCGATCGCAAAAGCTGTCAAACGCACCGGCACGAGTCAGGCTTTCGAGCGCCTTACGGTTGACGGTGCGCAGGTTTACTGCCGCAACAAAGTCTTCAATGCTGCCAAACGTCCCCGCTTCGCGCGCTCGTAGTATTTCATCAACAGCTCCAGTGCCGACATTTTTTATGGCATTCATACCAAAACGAATGGCGTTTTTCCCTTTTACGACAGCAAATTCACCGAACGACTCGTTGACATCGGGCGGGAGAACATGTATTCCCATGTGCTTGCATTCGGTTATTTCTATGGCGAGGCGATCAGTGTCGTCAAAGTCGCTGGTCATTAGCGCAGCCATGAAAGCGTCTGGGTAATGCGCTTTTAAGTACGCTGTCCAGTACGCTATTTGGGCATAACAAACCGCGTGCGCTTTGTTGAACGAATAGTCAGCAAACGGCTGGATTTGATCCCATAGGTGGTTTGCCTGCGCCTCGCTCAAACCCTGCCGCACGCAGCCAGCGATGAATTTTGGCGCTTCGGCCTTCATGATTTCGCGCTTTTTTTTGCCGATGGCCTTACGGACAAGATCGGCCTCGCCGGCGCTATAGCCAGCCACAAGTTGCAGCAGCTGAATGATTTGCTCCTGATATACCATAACGCCATACGTGTCGCGCAATATTGGTTCAAGCGACGCGTGCAAATAGGACACACTCGACGGATTGTTTTTGCCCTGAATAAACCGCGGGATTTCCGACATGGGACCGGGGCGATACAGTGCATTCATGGCAACGAGGTCGGTGAACTCAGTCGGCTTCAGCTCCTTCATGTAGCGCTTCATGCCGGCAGACTCAAACTGGAACACGCCCGTCGTGTCGCCATCGCGAAACAGCTGAAAAGTTTTGTCGTCCTCCTTTGAAATTGCGCTGAGCTCAATGGTGTTTGCATATACTTTTTTGATGATTCGCAGCGCGTTTTTTATAACCGTTAGGTTGGCAAGTCCGAGAAAATCTATTTTCAGCAACCCTAGTTCATCGACTGGTCCCATTGGATACTGCGTAGATATGACACCTTTTTGAGCCATTTCCAGCGGAACAAATTTCACTATGTCGTCGGGCGCAATCACGACGCCAGCAGCATGAACGCCATGGCTGCGGACGGTACTTTCGAGCGTTATCGCGTAGTCAATGACTGTTTTGCTCGTTTCGTTCGTTTCGTACTCACGCTTGAGATCCACATCTTCGCGTATGGAAGTCGCGAGTGGGATATGGCGGCCCTGCACTGGCTGGGGGATCATTTTTGCAAGGCGATCTGCCTCGCCATAAGGCACCTGCAGAACACGCGCGACATCGCGCACGGCATTGCGCGCAAACATTCTGCCAAACGTAACAATGTTTGCCACGCGGTCTTTGCCGTATTTTTCCACGCAATACTGAATGACTTCGTCGCGCCGCGTGTCTTGAATATCTATGTCTATGTCGGGCATGCTTATGCGGCCTGGGTTCAAAAACCGCTCAAACATCAAGCCGTATTTCAAAGGGTCGATTTCCGTAATACGGATAGCATACGACACAATGGAGCCGGCCGCGCTACCTCGCCCTGGACCAAAGATAACCCCTTGGTCTTTCCCCCAGTTTATAAAATCTTGCACAATGAGAAAGTAGCCGTTGTACCCCATGTCATTCATGATGCCGAGCTCGTACTCCGCGCGCTCAATGATGCTTTTTGTCAGATGTTTTCTCGCCGCAGCCACGCTCAAACTATCGCGTTCTTTCGCCGAAACGCCGCCGTAGCGCCAAGCAAGCCCCTGCCACACCAGTTTGTGCAAATAGCTTTTTTCGTCTTCGCCTTTTGGCACTGGAAACTTCGGAATAAGGATTTTGCCAAGATCAATGTTTACTTCGCAGCGGTCCGCGACAGCTTTTGTGTTTGTAATGACTTCGGGATGATCCTTGCCCCAGCGGTCAACCAGCTCGGCTGGAGGAATAACATGCAGGTCAAAGTCTTTGAGCGACATACGTTTTTCGTCGCTCAAGTAAGCTCCAGTGCCGACACAAAGCAGGATTTCGTGAGCGTCTTGGTCTTCGTGTTTTAAATAATGCGCATCGCAGGTGAGAATAACTGGGATGTCGAGTGCCTTACCGAGCTTGAACACGCCTTCGTTCACTTTCGTTTGTTCGGCATTGTGTCTTGGCGCTTTGGGATGGCCGTGATCTTGCACTTCTAGGTAATAGCGGTCGCCAAACACGCTTTTGTACCAGCTTGCAATGTCTTTGGCTTTTTCGAAGTCGTCGTCTCGCAGCGCTTCGCCTATCTCGCCGCCCATGCAGGCACTACCGCAAATAAGTCCTTCGTTATACTGCTCAAGCAAGTCATGGTCTATGCGCGGAAAGTAGTAGAAGCCGTCGAGGTTGGCGATGGTACTCAACCGCATGAGATTTTCGTACCCCTTTTGGTTCATGGCTAAAAGCACCAAGTGGTAACGGTTTTTGTCTTTTTGAGGGTCTTTGTCGGTGTGTTTGCGCGTAGCAACATAGGTTTCTATACCTATGATTGGCTTGATTTCTTTACCAATGCACTCCTTGTAAAACTCCACTGTGCCGCTGAGCGTCCCATGATCTGTCATACCCACGGCGCTCATACCCTGTTCTTTGACGAATTCTACCAGCTCGGGGATCTTCGTCAGACCGTCGAGCAGACTGTATTGCGTATGATTGTGCAGATGCACATAGTCTGCCGCCGTTACAGCCGCAGCGCCTGTTTTTGTCTTGGTCTTCTTTTCTGCCACACGACCCCCATTGTCTTTGCCGTTTCGATTGCTGCAAAACCAAGTCCACCTCGCTCGGAATAGCACAATCACCCTGCTTTGTTCTCTACTCAATTATACCGCACGCTTTGGCCGTCCGTCAGCTTCAGTTTTACAACGGGCAAATGTAAACCCTACAAAGATGCTTCAGCTATTCTCAACCTTGCAATTTGCTCTGCAAACTGACCCTTGGGCGGATCGGCCCCAAACTCACCGTACGGCCAAGTAGGGTCTCTGTAGGCTGCATTGAGTTCTAGCGTATCACTTCTGGCATGTTTCCCTATGTCATCTAATTCACCCTCGCTCATCGGCCTTGGAAGGAATGAGAATCCTGCAGCTCTAAGCACATCTACAACTAATGTTCTGTGATCGGTTTTACCCAGCACGTAATATTGATAATCCCGACCTTGCTCCATGGCAACGCCATCAGTCTTCAGTGCGTTTGGCACGCCTGATAAGTACGGACCCCATCGTCCACTTGGGGAACGTATTAGAAACGTAGGATCAGCGCGATAGAAAGTTGTACTTGTGGGCAGCACCCCGTTCTTCTGCGGAGGTGAATAAAGAACATAAGAACCCGCAGAACTGTCATCCCCAAAAAGATTCACCACCACTCTGTTGTCGCTTTCAGATCCACCGGCGTGATCATTATAGCCAAGCAGACACGCTGGGTGCTTGTAAGGCGTATCTGGTTCCTCTGGATAAAGGCTCCGACCAGGCTCATCAAGATTCACAAAATCAATCTGAACTGCAGCCTCGCTAAGCAGCAGCTCGGCAGCCGCATATGCACCATGACGAACGCTCTTACCACGCGCTTCTTGAGCAAGCTCGTCCCAAGCCCTAACGGGAAGAGGCAATGAATAGCCGTAGTTTCTGTCTATATCCGTGCGGCTAATCAGAACAGGCCTGTCTTCTGGACCACCTATGTACATAGCGCCTAGTGTACGCCTGGGCTGCGGTAATTGCAATTTTTTTTGAATACGTCAAGAATATTGAAAAATCAGGCGAGTTGGGTTTGCGACGGAAGCTTATTTCTTTAGGTAGTTGCGGAGGTTTTCGACTGCTTTTGTGGCTTCGTTGATAGCCTTTTTAAGGTCTTTGTCCTCGACCTCGCCGTCCTGCAAACTCGAAAGAATAGCTCGTGTTTTGTCTTTCGCTTTCTGTCCTTTGGCAACAGCATCATCCAAAGACTTTTTGCTTTTTCCGCGCAGTTCACCAAACTTATCGCTCGCTTCGCTTAGCACGTCGTTCAGTTCAGCGTGGAGTTTCTTGAGCTTTTTCTCTGCCGCGCCGTAGGTTTCAGTCGCTTTGTCTACAATGTCTTCGCGCGTTTCTTTGCCACTTTTGGGAGCTGTCAGTATGCCCGCGACGTACCCCGCAGCCGCACTCAGCGCCGCTCCTATGGCGAGCTTCTTTGCTACTTTTGCCTTGTTTTCTTTCTTTGACCGACCCATATAACCCCTCCTTATTTACGTGACTTTACTATATATTTGACAAGCTTCTTCACTAGCCCAGCAGCACCAGCATCCTTCGCAAGAGCTTGGCTAATTTTTTCCGCTCGGTCTATCAGCGCGCCCCCTCGATCGGCTATCTCGCGCAGTGATTTGATAAGCTTGTAGGCCATAACGCAGACCACGATGGCCAGCACAAGGAATATGCCCAAAAACACACTGAGTATGATGACAAGTATTTGAAATGCGTCCATAAACGTACTATAGCACGCTTTTTCTAGAAAATACAGTGAGGTACATCACGGCAATACGCACACGCGAGCGTCCTCAGATAAAACGCACGCATCTGCGGCGCGTAAAACGTTCGCTACTCGCTCAAACGTTTTTGCAAATGCGCGCGAAGCGATTCGCCCAAATCTTGGTGAGCAAGCCCAAAGTCGATGGCCGTTTTCAGGTACTCCAGCTTGTCGCCCGTGTCGTAAAAGGTACCGTTCTGAATAGCGCGTGCATTAAATGTAAAGCCGTCGTGTATCATCTGCTGCATAACTGGCTGCACCATGAGCTCGCCATTGTCCTCGGCGTGATCCTGCGCCGCTTTTTCTATGTAGCCGACGATTTCTGGTTCAAATAAATAACCGCTCACGGTCGCAAGGTCCGAAGGCGCGTTCGCTTTGCCGGGCTTTTCGACAACTTTTTCGACTTCAAAGGTATGGTCGTCGAGCCGTTTGCCGCCGACGACGCCAAACTTATCATATTCTTTGTCTTCCTTTATGGTTTTGCAGGCAAGCACCGATCCGCCGTATTGGTTGTGCGTTTCGATCATCTGAGCCGTGCGGCCTGGCTTGGCGACAAAGAAATCATCTGCAAACGAATAAATGAACGGTTCGTCGCCGATGAGATGAGCCGCGCAAAGCACCGGCGTAGCGTTGCCGTACGGCCCTTTTTGGCGCACATAGACAAAGTTTGCCAAGTCGGCAATGGCACTCACCTCCTCAAGCAAATGTTTTTTCTTTTCGCCGCCGGCGCGCAGGTTGACCAGCAACTCTTCGCTGGGCGTATCGAAGTGGTCTTCTATGGCGCGCTTCGTTCCGCTCCCGACGATAATGATATCTTTTATGCCCGCAGCCACCAGCTCTTCTACGACATATTGAATGATCGGCTTGTCAATGAGCGGAATCATTTCTTTCGGCATGGCTTTTGTTTGCGGCAAAAACCGCGTCCCAAATCCCGCCGCAGCAATCACTGCTTTTGTCACTTGTTTTTTCTGCGCCATGAAAAACCTCCGTTTCGATGGTCTTTATTGTATACCTAGCTGTTTCTTTATGAGCTGCGTCGCGAGGCCAGGGTTTGCTTTGCCCTGGCTGACTTTCATCACTTGGCCGACGAGAAACCCAATGGCTTTCATTTCACCGTTTTGAACATCGCCTGCCGCCTTTGGGTTGTCAGCCAAAACCTGCTGTACGATGTCGGCAATAGCGGATTCATCGCTCAGCTGGAGCAGATTTTTCGCTTCGGCAATCTTTTCGGGGTGCTCGCCCGTTTTGAACATGGTGTCCAGGACTTCTTTTGCCGCCGTCGAACTGAGTTTGCCGTCAGCGACCATCTGCGACAGCGCTATAAGATGCTCATCCGCTACTCCGCCGTCGTCCCGCGCCTTTTGGTCAGCGGGACCTGAACTTTGCGTAGCGTCCGCGCTCTGGCTTTCGTGCGCGGGCTGCTCGCCTAGACCAGCAGCGTGTTCACTGTCCTCCGCAAGCGGTCGCATGAGCCAGAATGCAACTCGTTTCGCATGGTCTGCGCCAGCGTCATCGTACACGCGGCCAACCTGCCGTGCCACTTCCGGCTGTGCGACAATATCTTCAACCGTCTTGGCGTCGAGTCCCATAGCAGCACCTTTTTTACGGTACGCATCTGGTAGCTCTGGCATGCTTGCCGCAATTTCGGCAACGTACTCGTCGCTCAGCACAATGGGCGGAATGTCGGGATCGGGCATGTAGCGGTACTCGTAGCTATCTTCTTTGCTGCGCTGGCTGAATGTTTTTTGGCCGTCGTCATCCCAGCCGCGCGTTTCCTGCACTACTGTTTGGCCGGCTTCAAGCAGCTCTATCTGACGCGCTATTTCGTATTCGATTGCCCGTTCGACGCTGCGGAAGCTGTTGAGGTTCTTTGTTTCGGTGCGTTTGCCAAGTTCGTTCGTTTTACTCACGCTGACATTGACATCAAAGCGCATATTTCCGTAATACAGATTTGCCTCAGAAACATCGGCATAGCGCATACCCAGCCAAAGTTCCCGCGCATACGCCTTTGCCTCGGCTGCGCTGTGCATGTCTGGCTCACTGACGATTTCCAGCAGCGGCGTACCGGCTCGGTTAAGATCGACAAGGCTGTAATCTGCGCCAGCCGGATGAGTTGATTTTCCGGCGTCAGCCTCCATGTGAGCTTCATGTATACGTACTACCTTCGTTTCGCCATTTACCACGACACTCACGGAACCGTCTTTTATAATGGGGTCGTAAAACTGCGTTATCTGGTAGCCCATGGGCAAATCGGGGTAAAAATAGTGCTTGCGGTCAAACTTACTAAACCGCTGCGGCTCGGTACCGAGCACAAAGGCGGCGCGACTGGCAAGCTCCACAGCTTTTTCGTTAAGCACGGGCAGCGCGCCCGGCAAACCAAAGTCAATGTGGTTGACGAGCGTATTCGGCGCAGCCTCGCGAGCATCATTATCGGCGCCGCTAAACAGTTTTGTTTTTGTTTTGAACTGTACGTGGCATTCTATGCCGATAGTTGCTGTGTACTGGCGTCGAATGTCGTCGGATATCATGAAACAAACTCCTCTTTTGCGAAAGGTAGCGAAACAGCTTTGCTGTGCAAAGCATGGACAGTTCGGTTTGTCTCGCCGCATGCCTGTGCACTCATAGCGCCCCCAAATCTTTCAGCGCCGCCTTGATACCGAGCAGCGCTTCTTTTACGTCGCGTTCTTTGAGTTTTATGTCGTTCTCATGAACGAGTTTGTTGCGCAGCTTGTGGCCAAACCAAACGTCGTCGTTGTACTTTATGTCATGCTGAGCCGCGACGAGACGCTCGCCCATAGTTTTGCCTTTGTAGCGGCGCTCTTTTAGGGCTTCATCAAGCAGCTTGTCTGCGTCGATGATTGCAAGCGGCCAAGTCGCTCGGTCTTTCAAAAGCTGCTGTAGCTCTTTCCAGCGTTTTTCATATTGCGCTACGTTGAGCTTGGGCTTGCGGCGCGACAGCACCACACTCACGAGCACCAGCACCACCATAACGGCGCCTATGCCAACCGCGAGCCAAGTGTTGTTCATAATATCGGTCATGCCAGCGCCCTTTCTGTTGCAGCGGCAAACTCGAGCAAGGCGCGATCCTGCCGCTGCGCCGCAATAATCTGCAAACCTATGGGCATGCCTGTTTGTTCGCTCGGCGAAGCTGGCACGCTTATGGCCGGCACGCCGGCGAGCGCCGGTGCAACCGTCATCATGTCGACGAGATACATTTTGAGCGGATCATCGCTGTTGTCGCCTATTTTGAACGCCGCGCTAGGAGCGACCGGACCGAGCAGAAAATCATACGTCTGAAATACCTGGTTAAACTCATTGATGATTTTTGTGCGTACGGTTTGCGCCTTTTTGTAGTAGGCGTCGTAATAGCCGCTGCTCAGAACATACGTGCCAATCATAATGCGCCGTTTCGCCTCGCGTCCAAAACCCTGAGCGCGCGACAACGTGTAGCTTTCGAATAAATCTTTACCCTCTGGGCTCGCAAAAAGGTAACGCTGCCCGTCATGGCGGGCGAGGTTACTGCTGATTTCGGCAGGAATGAGAATGTAGTACACAGCGAGCGACAGCGGCAGACTCGGCAAGCTGACTTCTTCGACCGAAACACCCGCCGACTTGAGCCGACCGATGGCGCTTTCTACCGATGACCGAACGTCGCTATCGAGTCCTTCGCCCATCCATTCTTTGATAACACCCACCTTTTTTGCCGGTAGCGTGCTTGCGGTAGCCGGCAGGCAATAGCCGCGCGCGTCGCGCTCGATTGTCGTACTGTCGAGTTCGTCTTTGCCCGCATAAGCATTCAGTACATAGGCCGCGTCTTCGACCGTCATAGCGAGCGGACCGATTGTGTCGGTGCTGCTGGCCATGGCAACCACGCCGCTTCGCGACGTCAAACCATACGTTGGGCGTAAGCCAACGCACCCGACATAGCTTGCCGGCTGGCGTATAGATCCGCCCGTGTCAGTACCAACCGCAAAAGGCGCGAGCTCTAGCACGACAGCCGCGGCCGATCCGCCCGACGAACCGCCTGGAACGCGCGTTTTGTCGTGAGGGTTTTTGGTGACAAAAAAGTCCGAGTTTTCGGTACTTGCGCCGTGGCCAAATGCGTCCTGGTTTGCTTTGGCAACGCAAATAGCGCCAGCAGCTTCCAGCCGATTGATGACGGTCGATTGATACGGCGGCACAAAACCTTTGAGCATTGTGCTGCCGGCGGTTGCCTCGGCGCCCCGTACGAGGAGGTTGTCTTTTGCGATAAACGGCACGCCCGCCAGGTCGCCCAGTGTTTTACCCGCGGCCGCTTGCTCGTCGATTTCCTTGGCTCGTGCTCGGGCTGACTCGGCGAGTTTTGTTATGATAGCGCGAAACTCTTGGTGTTTTTCCATAGCAGAGAGCGACTGCTCTACGAGGTCGGTGGCTTTTGTTTTGCCTGTACGGACATCGTCTGCCAGTTGCGCGATGGGTTTCCAGCTCATGCTATCATCCTTTTGACTTTGAGCATGTTTTTTTCGCTGGCCGGAACGATTTCGCACAGTTCTTTTGGCGAGTAGCCGTACGAAACCACTTCGTCAGGACGCATCACGTTTGTGAGGCCGGTTACTTGATTGGTCGGTTCCAGGCCGCTTGTGTCGACAGCCGAAAGCTGCTCGACATAGCCGAGAATCGCACTCAACTCCTCCGCAAAGGCTTCTACCTCGTCTTTAGAGAGTGAAATGCGGCATAATTGAGCCAACTTTAAGACATCTTCGTGAGACAACTGCGCCATTGCTCTCTAGTATACCAACTCTTGCCGCCGCAGTAAATATTTACAATTTGATTGATATATTCTATGATAGTGTTCATGACAGATATAGAACGTCAACCTATGGATATACAGCCCGTCAAAGACATAATGTTGGGGGCGATACATGAGCTAGATCCAAATAATCCAAATGCTACTGACTTTTCTGGGCTAGCAGATAACGAGCACCTTTCGGAAGGCAACTTTGAATGCTACCTTGATCTCCGGCAGGACTCGAAGCTGTTGTCATTCAGGCAGGATTTCCGTTTTTCACCCATAGAGGTCTCTTCAGTGTCACCAAAGGAGTTAGAAACTTTAGTGACGCCGAGTACCGCTGTCACGACTAGAGATTATCTCACTCGCCGACTAGAGATTATTGCGGTCGGCAAAAATGGCCTTGAGGTCGCAGGGGATGGAGATATATATTCGCTGACTGTTCTGGAACAGCTTACGGTAAATACGGACGCGAAAGCAACTCATCTACTTAAGGCTCCATGGCATCAGGTGCCAGAAATTGCCAGCTCAGGCGTCAATTTTGATCGTCGCATAAAAACGACCGATCCAGATGTCATTGCCGCATGCACTGAAAATGCAGTTACAGCTTATCAAGATTGGCTCAGAGTTACAAACATAGAACAAGCGCTCGGACATCTCGCTCGCCCTTTACTTGGCCCTAACCCACGCTGGCTAGCAACCCTAGAATCATTGACACCCAGAGAGTAGATAGTTGCGTATTTCGTCTCATAACCCGTAGCATTGTTTCGCGAGACAGTGTAGTCTGCGCCTCATACTAGTAGTGCGCACATACTAATACAGAGCAACGTTATTTGCTTGAACGAAGTTCCGTAATGATATCCCGCAGCTCGGCCGCTTGTTCAAACTGCAGGTTTTGGGCTGCGAGATCCATTTGGGCGGTCAGATCCTTTATGACGGTTTCGTACTCGTCTTTGGGGATTTTCTTTAGGTCAAGTTTGGCGCGCTTGGCTTCTTCGGGCAAGTCGGTGTTCATACGATCTTCGACGGCGCGGTTAATGCCGCGCGGCGTAATGCCGTGTTTTTTGTTGTAGGCATCCTGAATACCGCGGCGGCGGCTGGTTTCGTCTATGGTGCGCTGCATGCTTTTGGTGACGGCGTCGGCGTACATGATGACGCGGCCGTTTTCGTGGCGCGCAGCGCGGCCGACAGTTTGTATGAGTGCCTGCTCGCTGCGCAAAAATCCTTCTTTGTCCGCGTCGAGAATTGCCACAAGCGACACTTCGGGCAAATCAAGCCCCTCGCGCAACAAGTTTATGCCCACGAGTACGTCATAAACACCGAGCCGTAGGTCGCGCAAAATATCTGTGCGATCGAGCGTATCAACATCACTATGCAAATACGCAACTTTGATAGCAAGATCCTGTAGGTGATCGGTCAGATCCTCGCTCATGCGCTTCGTGAGTGTTGTCACGAGTACGCGCTGGTTTTTGCGTACTGTTTCACGAATTTCCGCAATAAGATCGTCTATTTGCCCTTCGGTCGGACGAACTACTATGTTTGGATCGAGCAAGCCGGTTGGACGAATAACCTGTTGTACAGGTTCGGGACTGCGACTTAGTTCGTACTCCGCCGGCGTCGCGCTCACATAAACGACTTGGTTCATGTGGCGCTCAAACTCCGTAAATCGCAGCGGGCGGTTGTCGAGCGCGCTCGGTAGCCGAAAACCGTGTTCGACGAGTACTTCTTTGCGCGCACGATCGCCGTTGTACATACCGCGTACCTGCGGAATAGTCATGTGGCTTTCGTCGACTAGCATGAGGAAATCGTCGGGGAAATAATCGAGCAACGTCGCTGGCTGCTCGCCTGGTTCGCGGTTCGTCAAATAACGGCTGTAGTTTTCTATACCCTTGACAAAGCCGGTTTCTTCGAGCATTTCTAGGTCAAAGCGCGTGCGCTGTTCGAGCCGCTGCGCTTCAAGCAGTTTGCCGGCCTTGCGAAACTGCGCTAGGCGCGCCTGAAGCTCCTGTTCGATACAGCCGAGCGCAACCTTGAGCTTGTCTTTCGGCGTGACGTAATGGCTACCGGGAAATATTTTGTAGCTCTCGAGGTTTGCTACAATTTCGCCGGTGAGCGGGTCGATTTTTGTGATCCGATCGACTTCGTCGCCAAACAGTTCTATGCGATAAGCCCATTCTTCGCCGGCCGGATATACATCAATAACGTCGCCGCGCACTCGGAAGGTGCCGCGGTGAAAATCGACATCGTTGCGCTGGTATTGAATATCAGTGAGCTGGCGCAGCAATTTGTCGCGCACACGCCGCTCTCCCTTTGCAACTTCTACCGACAAGTCATTGTAGTCATCGACCGAACCAATGCCATATATACAACTTACGCTCGCTACAATCAGCACATCTCGTCGAGAGAGCAGTGCGTCTGTAGCGGCGTGCCGCAACCGGTCAATTTCTTCGTTGATTTGACTGTCTTTTTCGATGTACGTGTCGCTGCGCGCAATATAAGCCTCTGGCTGATAGTAGTCAAAATAACTCACAAAATAGTGCACAGCGTTTTCTGGAAAAAAATGCTTAAACTCCGTATAGAGCTGAGCTGCCAGCGTTTTGTTATGACTGAGCACGAGCGTTGGGCGCTGCAAATTTTGCACAAGATTTGCCATGGTGAAAGTTTTGCCCGAACCGGTCACGCCGAGCAATGTTTGCTCTTTGACGCCATGCCGCAAACCGTTCGTGAGCGCCGCGATCGCCGCCGGCTGGTCGCCGGTGGGCGCGTATTGAGCATCGAGACGAAATGATTTCATCGCTTCATTATACGATATGCCGCCGGCAAACACCCTCAAATACACCGAAAACTCGCCTGCCGCTAAAAAGCTTTCAAAAACAAGCGTAAGCACGCTACAATAATGACAATGCACACCCATAAACACGAACACAAGGTCTGGGAAATGAGCGAAGCGCAGAAAAAAGCTATCGCCAAATCCACGCGCGAACTACGAACGAGCGACGAAGAGTTCGAAGCAGCATTTGAAATCCTGCAAAAATATCCAAAACGCGTCACGTTTTTTGGCTCGGCTCGGCTGAGTCCGCGCAGCGACTACTACCATATGGCGCGAGATTTAGCGGCGCACCTAGCAGATGCGGGGTTTGCTATTATTTCTGGCGGCGGCCATGGCATTATGGAGGCAAGCAATCGCGGCGCGTACGAAGGCGAGGATGTTTCCATCGGGTTCAATATAAAACTACCCCACGAACAACACCTCAACCCGTACACAACCGACAGCCTGAAGTTCAACTTTTTTTTCACCCGTAAGGTAATGATGACATTTTACGCACATGCTTTTATTTGCTTTCCTGGCGGGTTTGGTACGCTCGACGAAGCCTTTGAAATCCTGACATTGATACAGACAGGCAAAATGCCGAAAGTACCGGTTATATTCATCGGCAATTCTTACTGGAAAGATCTCGACAAATTTATTCAAAAACACTTGCTACGAGAAGGTTTGATTTCGCCCGGAGACGAAAAAATCTACACCATCACCGAAGACTATGACGTGATGTGCAGCATCATCAATAAAGACTACGACAAATAAACCATGCCTGACTGCAGCTGCTATGCGGTGTTCTACGCGTCAAAATCAAGTTCTGGAGTAAGCTGTTTTTCGAGCGCGCCAGAAAGCATTTGCTGAAGATTGTCTTCGTGAATGTAGCGCGCCAACAGTTCACGGCGGAGCGTTTCGCGCATGTTATGCACCACTCGCTCGGTATAGGAAAGACCATTACAGAGTCCGAGTGCAACATCGAGCACATTCAGAGAAACAGCCCCTCCAGAATCCAAAAGTCCGAGCATGTCCGTTTGCTGCCAAAATGCCAGCACAGGCTGCAGCGCCGCTAGCTCAGTTCCGGCCGAATGCCAGGCGAAATCTTCTGGCTGGGCATGCGGCTCAAACACATCCGGACGATAGCTAACATGACCGTGTCCATAAAACCAATGGACTATTTTCCAGGGCAGTTTTTCTCCAGCCAGCTCAACGTCCGTCAACGGCTCTGCTATGATGGCCGCGTGCAGTGCATCGCCAAAACCAGGACGTAACTGTTGGAGCTTCAGATACGCGCTCAGCGCACGCATGTCATTGAGCGCATGCAGCGACACAATAAACGTCGTTATAGCTAGTCCTGGCAGATCATGCTCGAGGGGCAGAACAACAACAGCGCCCAGCTCGGGTACGGCAATAATGTTATTTTTGTGTTGCTGCGCATGAGCTTGAGTCAGCTTTGGCCACTGCTTTCCCGACGGCACGATACACTGCGGCTTGCGCAGCTCAAAATCTTTCGGCTGCAGTTTTTTGTACAGCTGTAGACGCGCGTCATGCCAATCAGCCGATTCGGTCGCTTGGCACGCCGCCAGTAACTGCGGCACAGACTCGTGCTTGAGCATACTTTCCATGCTCCGATAACCAAGCCGTTTCATGGTGGCTTTCGGTTTGAGTTTGCGAATGATTTTCTTTGCAACTGCCTGTTTCATGACGAACAGTTCGTCTTTGCGCGCAAGTTTCTGCAACCGCTTTGCGGTTTGCGCTAAAACATCGGCCGGAAGAATATCTGCCCGCAAATTCATTGCAGCACGAACGAGCACTTCGTCTCGTCGGAGGCGCTCTTGCAGCACTCCGTACAGCTCCGGCCCAGTTGTGTCGGCAGGATCAAGCCCGAGTTCACCTATTTTGTCTCGCGTTGCTTGCATAATGTGCGCCGTCAAGCGAACATCAGCACTTGGCAGCCCAGCAGCACGCTCCAACTGCTGTATCTGCTGCCGAAACGGCAACTCGTGCGCACCCAAAAGTTCAGCTAATACCCTTGACATATCTACCTATAGTTTAGCGTAAAGAGCCCCAGGAGTTAAGACGCATGAGCCGAGAAAAAGCCATGTAGCTGGGGCCCCTCTGTTTTCGACTTTGGCTTAAAAATGCTCAACGTGATACCAGTCTGGAGCTTTCTGGAGCCATGCTTCGAGCTCCTTCTCGCTCAGCAAGCCCGCCTGAGCACCAGTTTTCTGGACGACACTCATCGAGTTTATGGGCGCCCACTGGAGCGCGCTTTCTAGATTATGCCCCTTTGCAAGTGCCGCAATGAGCGTTGAGGCATAAGCATCGCCCGCACCAGTTCGCTCGTAGGGCGGAGCTGGGTCTGGATACAGCGGCATTTTGTACCGGTTTGTGCCATCGCTCGCGTAAGCGCCGTCTGGACCGTCGGTCACAACGGCAATTTTACAGCCATAACTATGCAAGCGATCTAGTAACTCGTGCAGATTATGATAATCCCCGCCTGTCACACGCGCTGCTTCTTCGCGGTTCATGACAACAACTTCTGTGCGAGCGTAAATACGCTTCAGACGTTCCACGCCTATTTTCATTTGGTACGTACCCGGCTGGAACGCGAGCCGCACGTCTGGATTTTCGTCGAGCCAGTCGGCGATGTCTTCGGTATAATCGAGCGCTCCTTCGGCAATAGAGCTAAAATATATCCAACGCGGCACTTCCCCTTTACGAAAATGTGGCCACTGGTAGTCATATTCCTGGTGCTTGACGAGAATTGTGCGCTCTTCTTTGTACCATAACACATAGTTGATGTTGCTCGTTTTTTTACCGTTTACGTGCACAAAACGCGGATCAACCCCTTGTTTACTGAGATAGCGAACAATCTCACGCCCTTCTTGGTCGCCGCCGACTTCTGTTTCAAACGCCACATGCAGACCAAGCCGGCTGAGCGACACAGCGGCATTGGCAGCATTTCCCACGGCGTGCATTATTTCGGCATGATCAAATGGTATTTTCGTTCCAAACGGGATCGCGAGCCATTTGCCTTCTTCGTTCCGGTAAGTATGTTCGATTTCGTCGAGAAGCTTGATAAAAACGTCCGTGACGACATCGCCCACACACAAAATATCGATTTGTTCTTCTTTACTCACTGGACCCACCTTTGATACTTCATACTTATGCTTACTGCTATTTTCCCACAGAGCGTATTTTTGGACAAGTTTATTCGGGACGCTGCACGATATCGATAGTTTTTGCCGCTTCTGTCTTGAGTGTTTGGGAAGTTTGCTTTAGGGCTTTGGCTTTTGTTTCGACGACTTGTACGGCTTTACTGGGAGCTTCAGCCGCCTTTTCGAGGGTTTTTGGACCGTTTTCGGCAAAGCGCTCAATAGCTTGGCCGGCTTTGTCGAGCTTTTCTTCTATTGCGCCGTTTTCTATGGCTTTCAGCGTATCGTCGAGCGACCGAAAAACGTTATCCAGTAGCCCCATGTCAGCCCTGCGCTTTCCCTGCCGAGTTAAACGTTGCTAGTTTCTCGGCCACAATAGCCCGAACAGCCGGCACAACGTGCTTGTTTACAAGCTTCGCGACAGAGTATTCGTTCGGATTGTCGCGAAGCGTCTTTTCGAGCGCCTGACGATACGCCACTCGCATATCGCTATTTATATTCACCTTCGTGACACCAATCTTCACCGCCGATTCAAAATAATGACCTGGTGTTCCGCTGCCGCCATGCAAACTTATGCTACACGGTATGGCATCGCGAACCTGCTGCAGCAATGCCAGGTCAAGTTTTTTTGGTACTGGATATTTGCCATGCAGGTTTCCAACCGCTGCCGCAAAAGTGTCGATGCCCGTTGCTTCCACGAATGCTCGCGCGCCTTCTGGCGTACTGAAAGTTTTTTTGATTTCTTCGTAGTCGATAGTTTCGGTGTGCAGGTTGCTACTTCCGCCAAAATAATGCGGTTCGCTCTCTACCTGAGCTCCCGTAAATTTGGCGTATTCCACCACTTCGCGAGTAGCGGCTATGATTTCTTCGTCGCTTGCATCGTGATTTGCCTGGCTGACGTCTATGTGTACAAATTCGTACCCAGCGTCTATTCCTTGTTTGGCTGCTTCCACTGATGGACTGTGGTCTAGGTTGACGTACATTTCTACGCCGTACTCACGTTTGACGTTGTCTACTAAGTCGCGTACGTTTGCCAGTCCAATGTCGTCAACTTCGCCCTGACTAACCTCTACTAAAACTGGTGCTTGCGCCTCCTGCGCCGCCAAGGCAACTGCTTTGAGTGTTGCTTGGTCGTCAAGGTTAAATGCGCCAAACGCCCAGCGCTCTGCGCGCGCCTGCGCCATTCTCTCTCGCGCTTGCGCACAGTTGTTTCGTATTTGTTGCAGTGTCAGCGGCATACCAATTCCCCCATTTCTTTTCTTCAATTATACCGCTTACCGTTGTATTGACAAAAAATGCGTACATACCGGCGAACCCTGATGTCCTTCGGTATACGTTGTTTTTCCTTTTGAGGATGGTACTATTTCAGCTCAGTCACATGATGAGCTGCCAGGCGAATGTGCTTGGCGTCTAAGCCAAAATGTTCAATCAGCTCTTCGGGCGTACCGCTTTCACCAAAACAATCTTGCATGCCGATACGTTTCATAGGGACGGGATGGTTTTCTGCGAGCAGTTCGGCAACAGCTCCGCCGAGCCCTCCTGCGATCTGGGCTTCTTCCACCGTGACGACGCAAGCTGTTTTGCGAACACTTTTTAAAATGGTGTGCGTGTCGAGCGGTTTTATTGTCGGCACGTTGAGCACTTCGGCGTCTATGCCGTCTTTGTACAGAGCCTCGGCCGCTTCCAGCGCGGGGTATACCATAGTTCCAGTGGCTATGATGGTTACGTCGCTGCCCGGAGTATACACATACGCTTTGCCAATCTCAAAAGGCGTTTTTTCTGTGGTTATGAGCGGCGTGGCTTCGCGCGTGAGACGGATATAGTTCGGGCGCTTGTCTTTTGCCATTGCAATTACCATTTTTTCGGCCTGCAGCGCGTCGCACGGACTCAGCACCACCATACCTGGCACAACCCGCATGAGCGCAATATCTTCCAACATTTGGTGCGTCGCGCCGTCTGGTCCGGTATAAACCCCCGCGTGACCGCCAACGATTTTTACTGGAACATCATTCAGGCAAGCGGTGGTTTTTATTTGTTCCCAGTTGCGACCAGGACTAAACGACGCGTAACTCGCCGCAAAAGGCACCTTGCCAGCGAGAGCTAAGCCAGCCGCTACCGTCACAAGGTTTTGCTCGGCGACGCCTACTTCGACAAACCGCTCCGGAAATGCAGCTCGAAACCCATCCATTTTGATAGATCCGGTCAGATCAGCACTCAAGGCAACTACATTTTCATCGCGTTCGCCGGCTTTTACGAGTCCGCGCCCAAAGCCGCTGCGGGTTGCTTCTGGTTTTCGGTCGTTTGGCACCGGCAAAAGCGCTAGGTTACTCATGTTCGCTCCTGATTTTTCCTCTAAGGGTACGTAGTTCGTGAAGCGCCTCGCGAGCTTGTTCGTGGTTGGGCGGCACGCCGTGCCAGTGGAAATCGTATTCCATAAAATCTACGCCCTTGCCAGGGATAGTATATGCCAGTAACACAACTGGCTTTTCGGTGACTGCTTTTGCCATGGCGCAGGCATCTATAGCCGCCTCAATATCATTGCCGTCTATCTCCAGTACATGCCAGCCAAAACTTTCCCACTTTGCTTTCAAATCTTCCAGCGGCATGACATCTTCAGTTGGGCCGTCTATTTGTATGTTGTTGCGGTCGACGATGGCCGTCAGGTTTGTGAGTCTGTATTTCGCCGCGAACATTGCTGCTTCCCAGACATTTCCCTCGTCGAGTTCGCCGTCACCCATGACGACATAGATATGACGATGTGATTGTTTGTCGAAACGAAACGCCAAACCGATGCCGCACGCTTCACTCAGTCCGCTGCCGAGCGGACCACTCGTGTGCTCTAGACCAGGAAGCGTAACTCGCTCTGGATGACCTTGTAGCCGCGATTGAAACTTGCGAAGCGTAAGCAGCTCCGACTTTGGAAAATACCCAGCCTCCGCCATAGCCGCGTATTGTACCGGCACACAATGACCGTTGCTTAGTAGCAACATATCGCGCTCTTCCCACGCAGGGTTTTTCGGGTCGTGCCGCATGACATCGAAATATAATGCGGTAAAAACATCCGCCAAGCCGAGCGAACCAGCACTATGCCCGCTTCCAGCGTGCTCAAGCATACGAATGACGTCTCCGCGAATTGTGTTCGCTTTGAGCTCCAGCTGCTCTATGGTGAGTTTGCCCATGCTGGTTATGATTATACATAATGAAAGCCCACGCACGCAAAGTCGCATCGCCCGCATAATATTGAGCGCCTCATGCTGTGTCTCGCCGCAGCATGCGATGTATGGCCATAAAACACTAAGAAGCAACATCGATTGTGTTTCGAGATGTTTCCGAGCCAGCCGCCCAAAACCAATCGCGAATACTGGCGCAGTTACGGTCGTTTTTGGCTAATCGTGACGACGCGTTGGATGGCGGAGATTTTGAGCCGTAGACCGCCGTGTACGTTCGGCAGCGTTTACTATGTGTTTTTTGTGACCGCGTGATAAACTGACAAATAGCTATTGCTAAATGGGGGAACTACGCATGGACGACAGCTCTGAGACACAACCCAGAAACGAGGAGCAACCAAATCGGGCGGTAGACATCGCTGCGCCTGATGATATTGATCAGGGAGCCCCAGCGCAACCAGTTGTCGCAGCAGCCTCAGATGTAGCCCCTAAATCGGAGCAACAAACCCATTCGTCATCGAGCGGAAGCGGAATACTTGTACTCCAATGGCTGACCTACGCATTTTGGGGATGGTTTGGTTTTGCGATTGGCTGGCTAGCGACGGTGGTGGCATCTTATTTCATATCCCCGAACAGCACTTCAGATTGGAGTGGCGTACTTGCCTACCCCTTGGCGGCGGTCCTGATACTCTTTGTAATCGCTTTTACGACTGATTTGCTGTATAGCCGTCATGAGCCGACCAAAAAGTCTGGTGCTGCTAACGTCATCATGCTGCTGCATGTTGTGCCTTTTGTGCTGATCGCGATCGGCGGAGTGATCGTAGTTGTGTTTAGTCTCATTAGCATGATACTCAATAGCGGCACGAGGCTGGATAATGATGATCCGATGACGGTACTCTACGCAGCGTTGGTTATTGCTATCACATTTGGGGTGCTGGCGGTACGAGTATTTTTTGGCAGCGAACATCCTACGCGAAGACAGTATGCACGGTCGGCTCTTGGTTTGATCGCGCTAGTGGGTATCATCGTATCGCTGGTGGGCCCTGTTGCACTTGCGATAAACACCAAAGATGACAGGCTGATTGAGCGGGTTGTAGTCCAGCTATCTGATAATGTTCGGAGCTACGCGCAAGACAATGATAAACTTCCCGTCACGCTCAAGGATGCGGGATATGATGGGTCAAAGGTTTCAGAGAAGGTTGTTCGGGAAGTGGTAGATAAGCAATCGGTGACATACAAACCCAATATGCAGCCGTCAGACCAACTCGCCAGTTCGCTCAAGCTAGTGACTATTAATAATAACGATGGCGCAAACAACCTAAAAGATGCTCTCTCAGAGATCAATAAGCGCAATGCGACTGGCAGGAACAAGTATTTTTATTACCAGTTGTGCACAACGTACAAAAAAGAAAGAAAGGGCAGCGATTCAAATACCAAGAATGGCGTAGCAAAACCTGCCCGCGGCGGCGTCGGCACGAAATCTGATTACTCATCTAGCGTATCAGCTGGCGACCCGCATCCCGCCGGCGACGTTTGTTACAATCTGTCCGTCTACAGAAGCACAAACTAACTGGTCGGCGGCTGGTTACCGTACTATACGTGCGAACCCACAGAAAAATGACCACCAGCATGGATGGTCATTTCTCTGTGGTAGCAGCGACTGGGATCGAACCAAAACTCACATGATCGCAGCAGAGGTGGCAAGGAAGTTCTAGGGAGTGTATAGTCATAAAGATGCACAATATCCGAAAAATATATCTCAGCAATTTTCTGACTGGTTTGGTGTTTTGGTATGCGATCGAGCAGTTGTTTATGATCGATATTGGGCTGGGCGCAACTGGTATAGGGATTAACATTGCGTTTTTGGCTGTATTCGCGCTTTTGTTTGATATACCGTCCGGCATGCTGGCCGATAAATGGGGGCGGAAAAACCTCTTAATTACGGCGGCGATTGCACTGGGGATAGCGTCTGGTATTTATGGAATGAGCGGCTCGCTGGCGGTTTTCCTACTCGGCACGGTTTTTTATGGTATATATTTTGTCAGCGCGAGCGGCACGTACCAGGCGCTGACGTACGACACGCTGTACGATTTGGGCAAAACAGAGTTGTATAGCAAGATTGCTGGTCGATCGCACGGTCTGTTTCTGGTCGGGGCGAGCGTCGGCAATATCGTGAGCGGTGTCATAGCAAGCAGTTTTTCGTATCGGGCGGCGTTTTTTGTGACAATCGTCTCGTGCGTTCTCAACGTCATCGTCATCGCGACGATTCGCGAACCGAAATACCACCGCAATGAAATTAGCGAAAAGTTTCTCTCGCACGTTCGGACGGTGCTGAAAACAATTACTCGACAAACTGCGCTGGCTAGTATGTTGGTGATTGTCGCGATGATAGCCGCTCTAGATGTTTATTTCATCGACTTTGGACAGTTGTATATGGAACATTACGGTGCTGGTGTCGCCGTGATCGGCGTGCTCTGGGCGGTTTATGCGTTGGCGCTGGCGTTCGGTAGTTTTGTGGCGCACTATTTTGCCGGTCGTTTGTGGCTGGCGGTCGCGTTGACGAGCGTGCCGGTATTTGTGATATATTTGGTCGATCATCCAGCGACAATCGCTGTTATTTTCGTGCAAGCTGTCGGTATGAAAGCTCTATTCAATCGTATCGAAACGCGTATCCAAGACGCGACGCCATCGCGTGTACGCGCCACGGTGCTGTCGGTGATATCGGCGCTCGGTCGGATGGTCGCTGTACCAGTTGGCATATGGCTCGGCATGATGATCTCCGATGGTGGTATTCGCGCAGGACTGGTCGTACCAACGGCTGCGGCGTTTATCATTTTGGCAGCTGCCGCGTTTGTGTGGTGGTATAATACAAATATCTCCAGGCGACACTCACTGTCCGCGCGCGGATAAGCGTCCCTCGCCGCAGGATCATCAGTTGTCTTCGGCGCGCCGCTAGAAACGGGCGGGGTGACGGGCAACACATTTCAGCCAAGCGTTTCTCGAATCAACCCTAGATCGAGGATTTTTGAAATGGATGATGAACTCTTTTTGAACGAACAAGTGGATGTGCTGGCGATATTTCGACCGGGACGCGTCATGTGCGAGCCGGTGCGATTTCGGCGCAAAAACGGGCGGGAAATCGAGATCAGCGAAATAGGCCTGCGCCATCCGACGATGCGCGGCAGACGGACGGTGCATGTGTTTGACGTGAGCGATGGCGGGGCAGACTATCGGCTGGAGTTTGATAGCGAACGGCTCGTCTGGCGGCTGACGTGGGAGGGAGATCGTGTATGATAGAAGTACATATGAAGACAAGCATCCCTCGTAGTTTTACGTCAATCGGGCTTGCTCTTGGGTTTTTCGTGCTGTGGGTGATCATCATGGCACCGTTACTGGCGCCTCTAGCGAACAATGCACCGTCGCCCGAAAGCGTCTGGCGGCGGCTCGGGTATGAAGTTGCGCCGCTCGTCGCCGTGCTGTTTGCAACTTGGGTAATGATTCGTCGCTTTGATAAGCAAACCACTTGGCCGCGTATCTGCACCGAAAAACGCTGGATACAGAGTACCGCTGCCGGCGTCGTCGTAGGACTAGGGTGGCTGTTTGGTGCAATGGCGCTCATGAGCGCGACGACTACGCTACACATCGGTGCCAGTCAGTCGGTCCCCTGGGCGATTGTCTGGATAGCGGCCGCTGCAATTAATGTCGTCATGCAAGAATATTTGGTGCGCGGCTATTTGTTTTCAATGCTCGCCCGTCGGCACTCAGTCGCCGCTGCTTCGGTGGTGACGACGCTTGTTTTTGTGGCAATGCATGGGTTTGAGGGCGGTGTACTTGGCGTTCTCAACGTAACGGCAGCGGGCGCGGTGTTTACGGTTTTGTTGGTACGGACTGGTTCGTTGCTCGCGCCAATCATCGCACATGCGCTCTGGAATGTCGTTGGCGCTATCGGATTTGGCGTGGTATCACTTGGCGGCGTCTATCCGCACATAATGGATTTGTCGTACAGCGGCATCGCATCGCTCGAAAGCTCTGCTACTACGCTAGCGGCCAGTTGTCTGACGGCCGTGCTGCTATGGCGCTTTGTACCACAGCACAAGGCAAAAACGCAAAATGCCGCTCGCGCTACTTGATCGGAGCGACTGATATCGAATAACCGAGCTTGGAGCAGTTTTGGGAGGACAGTCCTCCTTGAGTGGATTTTTGTGTTATAGCTATGTTTTCTTTTGCGGTGGCGTATTGCCTACGGCCTGTTGCATACGCTGCCACGCAGCCAGCGGATCATCTCCATGGAGATACCCGCCGCAGTTTATAACGTCTATGCCGCCTTCCATTAGCTGGCGAGCGTTTGTGTCATTTGCGCCGCCGTCCCAGCCAATTTCGAGCTGCGGCTTGAGTGCGCGCAGCTGGGCCGCTTTTGCCAAAACATCGAGATTAACTGGTTCGGCGCCAGTGTTTTCACCAAGCGTGCCGGCAAAAATGAGAACGTGATCGATAACGTCGAGCGCGGGCACAATTGCTTCCACCGGCGTTTCGCGCAACAACGACACGCCAGCTTCAATCCCGTGCCGGTGCATCTCCCGCGCAAACGCCATATAGTCGCCTTCGGCTTCGGCGTGAACGATCACCAGCTGCGGCCCCAACGCTTTCAGCGCAGCAATATGCAGAAAGGGCTGCTGAAACATGACATGTAAGTCCGCTCGCATACCGCCAGGCCACCAGACGTCTTCAACCGCGAGAAGTTTTCGCGTAAATATACCGTCTCCAAGATCTACGTGAACACGGCTTGCGTACGTCGCGATTTCTTCCATCTGCTCGCGGTAGACATCGGGGTCGTCAGTCATAACTGTCGGGCAGATAGACACACTCATTTACGCAGCCCCTTCCTGAATATCGAGCTTTTGCAGGCGGCGGGCGTGCCGCTCTGCACTGCTAAACGGCGTTTCGAGCCACACCTTCAGCGCTGTTTTGGCTTCCTCAAGACTGAGAAACCTGCCCGAGAGACTGAGAATATTGGCATCATTGTGCTGGCGAGATAGTTTTACTATTTCGTACGGGTCAGTGCTCAGATTGCCTTCGGCATCAACCGATGTTTTTGCCACTACTGGGCCGTAGAAAACCGCCGCGCGCACACCAGGCACGCGGTTTGCTGCCATAGCTTCACCCTGACCGCTGCCCCCAAAAATGACGCCGCGTTCACACTGACCGTCCGCCACCGCGCGTGCAGCTGGAAATATAAAATCTGGATAATCGTCTTCTGCGTTAAACTCGCGCGGTCCGTAGTCAACACATTCGTGCCCAAGCTCTTCCAGAAACAACTTTAGTTCTTTCAGCACCTCAAAACCGGCGTGGTCAGTCGCTAGTGCGAGTTTCATATCTCCTCTTTCTTTATTCTTTGCTGTGATTCCAAAACACTACCCCATAAAATCTCCAAGCTCATCAAGCATTGCTATGCGCCGCTTGTAGCGAGGCGCGCCAGAAAATGGCGTCATCAACCATGCATGGACAATACCTACCACTTGTTCAAAATCTAAACTCTGCGCAGGCAAACACAGCACATTGCTGTCGTTATCATTGCGAGCGTCGCGCACGGTGTCTTGATTCCACCCAACGCACGCACGTATACCCTTGAAACGGTTCGCAGCCATTGCCATGCCCTGTCCGCCGCTTGTTATCAGTACGCCGCGCACATCTATCGACTCGTCAGTCGCCATACCATTGACGACAGCAGCAGCAAATTGAGGGAAATCGTCATTTGGGTGTTTTTCGTTGTCGCCAGCATCCACCACATCGTAGCCACCTCGACGCAGATAATCGCCAAGTGTTTTCTTCAGGTCAAAACCGTTGTGATCCGCTCCAATGTATATTTTCATTGTTTTTTACCCCTTTTGCGCCTTCAGATATTCTAGCACAAGCGGTATCCAGCCAACTAGTACATAGCCCGCTATGACATATATTGCCACAAAGAACAGCTGGCGCGCAGTTCCCTGTAGGCTGTCACCCAGCGCCTGCGCGCTATAGTACATGACAACAGCGAGCGGTACAGCGCCAATCCAAACCGCGCCATACCTATACATTTTTTTCATGTTTATGGTACGATCATGAATGTCAACTTTTGTCACATGCCATTTTTTCGCGTCTTCTTCGGCTGCTTTCGCCTCGAGTGTTTTTTTCTGCTCGGCAATGAGCGCAGGAATGGCTGCGTCTGGATCTGGCGCGGTTGGAGCTATGATCGGCGTGGCCAGCGACGGGGTCGAATCTGCCCGTTTTTGCTGTTTCAGAAAATCGCCCAACGCCAACAACTCTTTTTTATCAAGCGGGCCATGGTGTTTTATTTTTTGAGCATGAGCCGCCGGTACGCTTGATGAGCGTTTCGGCAAAGCCGGCTCGGGTGGCGGCGCTGCCTTGGCGGCTGCTTTCGCGGGGGCAACGCTGCGCGAAGGAGCCGTCTTTTGCTGTGTAGCTGGCGGTGGCGGTGGCGAAGCTGGCGACGTACTCGGTGACCGGCCGCCTTCAACGCTGCCGTCGGCGTGGATAACCGCGCCAACCATAGAGCTCATGGGCGGCGGAGATTGTATTTTGGCGAGCGCTGCTTCCAGGTGAGATTCGGACTCGTCTTTTGCCGAAGCAGGCTTGCTGCCCGAAGCTGATGTTGCTGGTGCTGTTGGCTTATGATAACGCCATGCCATTGCCCGCTACCTCTTACTGTTGATTACGCAAAAGACGGCCTGTGTCCGCTACAACTTCGACGAGGCGATTACTGTAGCCCCATTCATTATCGTACCAAACCATAACTTTCACCAAGTTGCCACCAACCACCTTCGTCAACAGCAGATCAACGACGCCGCTATGACTATTGCCTATGTAGTCGCTGCTCACGAGCGGCTCTTCGCTCACGCCCAAAATACCCTGATAGTATGGTTCGGCAGCGGCCTTTCTGAACGCGTCGTTAATTTCTTCTACCGTCACGCTGCGCTTGAGTAGCGCCGTCACATCACTAAGACTCACGACTGGCGTCGGCACACGAACACTCAAACCGTCAAATTTATCCTTTAGTTGAGGTAGGGTTTTTGTCACAGCTATAGCTGCGCCTGTCGAAGTAGGAACCATGTTTTCAGCCGCGTTACGGCCCTCGCGCAGGTCTTTTGCTGGTGCATCTTGTACAACCTGACTCGCGGTGTAGCTATGTATGGTTGTGAGCATGGATTTTTCTATGCCAAATTCAGTTTCGAGCACGTTCATGACCGCGCCAAGACTATTCGTCGTACAGCTTGCGTTACTGATGATTTCGGTTGCGTTTTCGAGTACGTCGTCGTTCGCCCCCAACACAAGCGTGTCTACACCTTCGCTTTTCGTCGGACCGCTGATAACTACGCGCTTCGCACCAGCCTTGAGGTGTCCACTCGCCCCTTCTTTGTCAGTAAACCGACCGGTGCTTTCTACGACCACATCGACATCCATATCGCCCCACGGTAAGAGCGACGGGTCTTTTTCGGCGCAGACGCGAATATTCTGGCCGTCAATGATAATGTTCTGATCATCATGGCTCACTTCGCGATCATAGCCGCCGTAGTTTGTGTCGTGCTTCAGTAAATATGCAAGCGTTCTTGTGTCGGTTAAGTCGTTTACCGCCACTATTTCGATGTCGTCGCGGGCATACATGATCTTGAAGGCATTACGCCCGATTCGGCCAAACCCATTTATCGCCACTTTTGTCTTCATGTTGCCACCTCTCCGCTATTATTTCGCTTATGGCTCTATTGTAGTGAAAGTCGTCCCACGAAACAAGAGGAGCAAGGAGTCAATCCGCAGCAGGCAACACAACCCACTTGATATCCTGCGATTACCTGTCAACTACCTGTCCAGCAAACTCCGCTAGGTCATGCAGCTCGTCAACCGATTTCAGCCCCTCGAATAGCTCCGCCACTTCGCTAAAGAACCCCTCGCGCTGCTCGACCAGCTGTTTTACTTCCGCAAACTCCAGTAGCTCCACGGTTATCTTCTCGCCCGGATCGTGCTTCACTTCGCGCTGATCAGCTACATCCCAGGCCAAGATATAGTGAACAAACCATTCTGTTTTTGCGAGAGGTTGCGAAACCTTCACTAGCCGCCAGTTTTGAAAGGTATAGCCGGTTTCTTCCAGTACTTCGCGCTGCGCTGACGCAATGATATTTTCATCTGAGCCATCGACGCGGCCGCCAGGAAACGTTCGGTACTTGCCGCGATTCGGCTGCTCTTCGTCCAGCACAATTATCTTTCCGCTTACCACGCATATAACGTTTGTCGTGTCAGGGCGTTTCAGCATCTCAAATGTGTCGCGCGAACCGTCAAACAGCTCTTGCTGCCACTGATAAACCGAAAAAATCTCACCCGTAAACACACGGTCGGCCCGCTCTGGAATCAACACCGCATCATTGGGGATCACTTTTTTCATGCGACTACTGCTGCTTGTAGCGTTCGATGCACTCTTTGATAATCTGCTTTGCCTTTTCGGCGTCACCCCACCCTATAACCTTGGTTGAGCCAGGTTTCTTCAGGTCTTTGTAGTGTGTAAAATGGTGTTCCGCTTGCGCCTTCCACTGCGGTATGTCATCGAGCGAAGTAATACGGTTGTCGTCACGGTTGTCCGCCGGAACAACCACCACTTTGTCGTCTACCTCGCCGTCGTCTTCAAAGATCAAGACGCCGATGACACGTGCTTCCAACCACACGCCAGTCGCGAGCGGTTCAGGACAAATAATGAGCGTGTCGAGTTCATCTCCGTCTTCGTCAAGCGTCTGCGGAATGAAACCGTAGTTACAGGGTTTGGCAAATATTTGCGGCTCCACGCGGTCAAGCATGAAGCAAGCGCGCTTGCGATCCCACTCCACCTTTAGCCGCGACCCCTGCGGGATTTCTACTACGGTATTGACCACGCCGTCATCTACTGCGCCTGCGTCCAAAACTTGATTGAAATCTGCCATTGAGTCCTCCCTTTTTATCACCGTCATCTTGGGTAAAGCTGGCAGCTGCCGCAGCAGCTGGACGATCGCGTTTTCTTGCGTAAAATTCGCCAAACTTCCCCGCTATGACGTGTTTTGATAGTATTATAGTACCATGAAAGTCATAGGGCACCGCGGTGCGAGAGGGCTAAGCTCCGAAAATACCCTCGCAAGCATAGAAAAAGCCATTCGCCATGGCGTAGACGAAGTAGAGATCGACGTCCGCACCACCAAAGATGGCGTGGCCGTGTTGCACCATGATCCAGCCATCGTTGCATGCGACGGAACAGAACGTGTTATCGCACGCACAAACTACGCCGAACTCCTCCGCTACAAAGCAGACCTAGCCCCGCTCGATCATGCTATTCGAGCCGTAGCGCACCGTTGCCGCATTATGCTCGACATCAAGCCCGGCGTACCGCCGAAGCAGACAATCTCCATCATTCGCGACCGTCTCAGCCGCGGCTGGCGGCTCAAAGAATTTTGCGTCGCTTCATACGACCCACGTATTTTACAAGCCATTCGCGAAGGGCTACCTGGCATAGAGCTTGTTGTCATAGAAAAATGGTCCAGCGTGCGCGCTGTGCGTCGAGCGCGCAAACTCCGCACTAAGCGCATTAGCATGAACCAGCGCTGGTTGTGGCGCGGGTTTTTACGCGCTATGAAACGCCGCGGCTTCAAGCTGTCGCCGTACACTATGAACAATCCAAAACGAGCGAAACGCTGGCGCCGCTACCTGTACGGTGTTATTACCGATCGTCCCGACCTCTTCAAGAAAAAATCATAAACCTTCTCATAGTGGTGTGTTTTTCAGAAAATCTGCGTAGCGCACCTAGCAGTCCGAGCTAACGTTAGAAGCCCCGGGTGAGCGTCGTTGAAATCTTTCCCGTAGCCAAACTCACTGTCGAGCAAAACACGATACCAAACAACCCACCCATTGCCGTACCAACCCAACTTCTCGCACACTTTTTGTTTTAAATTGTACGGCCGTACAATTTAAGTCATCGTTCACTTCTTGCTGATCGCTGCTTTTTCATAAAAAACACCTTATATACACCGTCATGCCGTGCTTAGATTGTACGGCCGGACAATTTAAAACAGTTTTGGTTGGGTTGGTTTTAGGGTGGGCCGGTTACAGAGGCGGAAGGCTAAAGGAATGGGTTGCATGAGTGCGTCTGATAGACTGGTGGTATGCAGGTCAAATTCATAGAGCGGAAGATGTTGGCGCAGCACGTGTGGGAATATTGTTTTACTCCTGCGAGCCAGATTAGGTATGTGCCTGGTCAATACGCTCAGTTTAGCTTTCCGTCGACTGCGGCAACTGCGACGGCTTTACAGGAGAAGCCGTACCGAACTTTTACGCTTAGTTCTCACCCAGACGACAACTCGGTCCGTTTCCTGACGCGTCTCGATCCGCCCTTAAGCCACTACAAAAACCTTCTCGCCGCACTGCAACCAGGCGATCTCATGCGCATGAGCGAACCGCTTGGCGATGTTGTGTTACCGCGCCTCGCTACAACCCCGCTTGTTTTTGTCGCCCAAGGCATTGCCCTCGCTAGCTACCTTTCTATGTTGACAGAGTGTGCAGCGGCAAAAAAAGCGCACGCCATCACGCTGATCTGGGCGAGGCAACGCGAAGACGACCCCCTCGCACAGTGCATTCCCAATAACCTGCCGCTCTTACAGCGAGTCGATTTTCACTATCCTGTTTCGGTCGGGGCGTCGACCGTGCTGCCGCATATTCAGGCGAGCAGTCTGATTTATCTTTCTGGTAGCCAGACGTTTGTCGAAACACTCGGAGACGATTTGGAGTCGTCTGGCGTTTCTCGCTCGCGCCTTATTTACGACTACTACGAAGGTTACCCTGAGCTCTGAGGTCATCGCCGCAACACTTTTCAAGCTCTGTCAGCTTTAACTACCGCGCTAAGGCACATTGTTCCAACAACTTACTCCGAGATGACGAACCGCTACGCTTTCGTTTGAGCCACAGGGTGATTTTCGAGATATTCGCGAATTTTAAGCGCTGCGGTGGCACCTTCGCCAACAGCACTGGCAATCTGCATCGTTGCGCCGCTGCGAATGTCGCCCGCTACAAAGACACCCGGCATACTACTCATAAGACTCTCATCTGTTTTTATGAGACCAACCTCGTCTGTTTCAAGTTGTCCCTTCAGAAATTCGCTATTTGGCTTTAATCCAACAAACACGAACACACCGTCCGTATCGAGCATCACTTCGGCGCCAGTTTCGGTGTTTGTCCCTTTTACTCGGTTAACCTTGCCTTCTGCGTCCGCTAAGATTTCGTCGGTGGTCGTTGCAAGGTGTACGGTGATTTTGCCATCATCTACGTACTTTTGCAGTTCTTTTTGCAGAATTTCACTGGCGCGAAGCGTGCTGCGTACCAGAAGATCTACGTGTGTCGCAAAACGCGTCAAGAACATTGCTTCTTGCACAGCACTATTGCCGCCGCCCACCACAACCAGCTTTTTGTCGCGATAAAACGCGCCGTCGCAAGTAGCGCAATAATGAACGCCGCGAGCATAGTATTTTGCTTCTCCCGGAATATTAAGCTTCTTGTAATCACTGCCGGTCGCCACTAAGACAACCCGTGCATACATATCGCCAAGCGAAGTTTCCAACCGTTTCCAATCACCTTCGTCGTGTAGCGCAGTAACCTCGCCAAAGTCCATAACCGCGCCAAAACGCTCGGCTTGCTTCTGCAAGTTTCCAGCAAGCTCCAAGCCTGCAATACCTTCTGGAAAGCCTGGGTAATTATCGACCCAGTCGGTCACTGCGGCTAGGCCACCCGGCACGCCTTTTTCGAGCAGCAACGTGTCTATGTCTTCGCGCGTCGTGTATATAGCCGCACTCAGCGCCGCTGGTCCCGCGCCGATCATGATAACGGTACGTGAATTTTCCTTTGTTCTAGTTGCCATGTGTCCTCCGTTCGCTACGTATTCATATGTATTATGGCACAGAGCGAAAAAGCTTTTCCAGTCGCGCAGCACAAAACAGCGCGAGCAGCGAGAAATCATACTGCCACACGCTGCGCAGACAACGTCGTTGCCAGCGCAGCAAATGCAACTGTACGCGACGGTGTTTAGCTAACGGCAGGAGCAAGCTTTGCCAGATTGTAACCAACCACAACTTCTTGACTGTCATCGTGCTTCGTCACGACCGTCACCGGAACCGTGAGCGCACCAGAAATTGCCAACGCCTCCTGCTGACGATGCGGCTCTTCGTCGAGATTGACTTCGTCGTAACCAAGACCTTTGGCGGCAAGGTATTTCTTGACCATCGGACAATAGGCGCAGGTTTTTGTTGTAAAAATAGTGATATTTTTGACCATCAGATACTCCTCCACTTGAGTAGCTAGGGTTTTTTATTGTAGCAGTTTTTTGTTTGAGAGACTACTATCACAAAACTGTACTCTCTAGTATATATGGTGCTTATGGTAAAGTCAATACACTACATATTGTGTTTTTGTATACAATTCAAAAACACTCGCTCTTCTTTGCGATGCTGTTTTCTCTCGCGCCGCGGCTACTACCTTTGCTTACGACGCATCGATAGAAACGAGTTCAATGTCGAAAACTAGGTCGGCATCGACTGGAATGCCGCTACCATACGGGGGACGACTACCATAGGCCATTGCGGCCGGAATGAGCAAGCGGCGCGTACCGCCCACTTTCATACCTGGCACACCCTGCGTCCAGCCGGCAATCACGCCAGACAGCGGAAAACTAATCGCCTGTCCAAAATCGTGCGAGCTCTGAAATACTTCACCGGTTTTTGCGACGGCGCCAGTATAGTGACAAGTGACGCTCGCACCTGGCTGCACTTCGTCGCCTGTACCAACTACACGGTCTTCACGCACAAGCTCAGGCACGGCGTCAACTGGCGTAAAGTCTGCGAGCACTGCCATTACTGCACCCTCAAAAGCTTCACAACAAACACAAGATCGGCATTGGCCGGTATGCTACCGCGTTCTGTTTCGCCATAGGCAAGTTCGCTCGGTATAACCAAGCGACGTTCACCGCCAGGTTTCATACCGACGAGCCCCTGATCCCAGCCTTTTATGACCTGACCGCTGCCAAGGGTGAACGGAAATGCTGTTTCTTTTGTGTAGTTTTCGTCAAACACCGTCCCATCGCTTGCGAGCGTGCCGTAGTATTTCATAACCAGTCTGTCACCTGCCTTGACGGGTTCGCCAACACCTTCACTCAGGTCGGTGGTTTGCAGTTCGGTGACGTCTCCTTCGGGTTTATAGACTTCAGGCGCTGGCAAGACAGCTTCTTTTTGCGGCGGCTCCAGCTGCTGTATATCTGGCGCTGGTGTATCGCCATTTCTAGTCATATCTATAACAACTGCAATAGTAAGAGCCGATGCGGTAACGAGAAACACAACCGCGCCCACTCCAGCAAGTATACGATGTCGTAGTGGCGTACTAGCCATAAAAACCCTCCAATTCAATGATTATGCGACTATTGTACCGCAAAACTTGGTCAAAATGTAACAAACAATCGTGCAGCCATGTTTAGGTTCGTTCCGCGCCAAGTTGTTCGGTTGCCGCTGTAGCAATAGCGTCGAGATACCCAGACACCGCCTCATCGGTCAGTGTCCGCTCGTAATCCGTCGCCCGCAATCGCAGTGTAACTGTTTTGGTGTCAGCGCCCTCGGCTTGGTAAATACCCAACGGACTCAGTGCGAGGCGCAGGTCATCCGACCGATATGTAGCGAGCGACTGTTCGGCTGCGCGCAAGACTGCTTCGTAGGACGTGCTCAACGGCACTTTCAAAGAAATATCCTGCGTCACATGCGGGAAGCGCGAAAGCGGCACATACGCCTTGCCTGGCGCACCGTCAAAAACGTGCGGGTCGATCTCAAATCCGGCTGCATATGCCGGCAACTTGAACCGACGAATCACAGAGGGCAGATATTCGCCGACCACACCCCAGACGCGACTGCTCGTCTGTCCAGACTCATCATTGAACACTCGTAAAACGGCGCTACGCTTTGGATCGAATGGCGCTGCAGCTTGCTCTAGCCAAGGGTTGCTGGAAAGATCAACGCCAGCAAGCGGCTCAAACCCAAACTGTTGTATGCCATGCGCGTTGAAAAGATGTTCAACTAGCCGTCTTGCCCGAAAATACGCAGCGCCAGTTGCAGTCTTTTTTGCTGCATATACACATGCGAGAGCATCGTTTTCGCATGGTAAGCCGTCTTGATCAAACTGTGCTTTATTGTGGCCTTTGCCGATCTCGTAGAGTACGAATTCGTCGTGGCCGGCCTTGATATTCATATGGACTTTGTCGAGCAGGCTCGGCAGCACGCTCAGGCGATAATATTGCAGGTCAGGACTGAGCGCGTTTGACAGCCGAAAGGCCTGCGCGGGGTCTTGTCCAGCTCGCGTGATGACATTTTCGTGGACGAAACTGTAGGTCAGCACTTCGTTGGCGCCGTATTTTTCCATAGATTCGCGGATTTTTTGTTTGGTAGTGCGCAGACTGTTTTTGGGCGCTGGTTTCGTACTGCGCTGCGGTAGCTCGCGCGGCAGTTTGTCAAAACCGCTGAGACGACCAACTTCTTCGACGATGTCTTCCGGGAGGACGATATCGGTGCGCCAAAACGGCGCGGTGATGACTAGCGTCGCCTCGTCTTTCTCGGCTGGATACGATGCAAAGTTGGCGCGGCGCAGTAGATTGCCTATTTGTTCTGTCGTCAGACTGAGCCCGAGTCGGTTGTTGATAAACGCCGTACTGACCGCAATTTCACCGCTGAGTGAAACCTCGCGGTTCCAGTCTGTGTCAGAAACATCATGCACGTCGCTCGCCTGCTGAGCACCCGACACGTCGCCGGCAAGCTGCATAAGCAAACGCAACACGCGAGCGTTTTGCAGCGGACTTTGGCCTTTGTTGAAACGCGTCAGCGCGTCGGTGAACAATCCGTGTTTCATGGCCGAACGGCGCACCGAATACATGTCAAACGTGGCGACTTCGAGCACAATGTTTTTCGTCTCGAGCGAGACTTCACTGTTACCGCCGCCCATAATGCCGGCTAGACCGATCGGGCCTTCGCCATCGGCAATGACGATGTCGTGTTCGTCGAGCTCGTATTGTTTGCCGTTGAGCAGCGTTAGTTTCTCGCCGGCAGCCGCCATTCGCGCGCCGACTCGGCCGCCGCGCAGTTTGTCGTAGTCATAGGCATGCGTCGGCTGCGCTGTCAGCAGCATGACGTAGTTGGTGATATCGACGATGTTATTGATCGCTTTGCTGCCCCAACGGACCAGCTCTACTTGCAGCCACATCGGGCTTTGCTGAATCGTGACGTTTTCCATCGCCACTAGCATGAGGCGCGGGACGTGTTCTTTTGCGTCGTTGAACGTTTCGAGCTGGAGGTTTTGCGCCGACGCAAACTCTGGCATCATCCAATACCATTCGGGGTTTTCAAACCGAGCGTCTGCGGGGTTTTCTTCTTCGGCCGGCAAAGCTTTTAGAATCGCGGAGATTTCGCGCGCCACGCCCAACTGGCCGAAGCAATCCGGACGGTGCGTGAACATTTTGTTTTCGATGTCGATGATAATGTCGTCCAGCCCAAACGTTTCGGCGAAACTCGCGCCAGCCGCCAGCTGCTTGCCGTGCGGTAGATCGGATTCAGTCAGCTCGACGATGCCCTCGTGGTCGCTGTTGAGCGCCAGCTCATCACCAGCCGCCAGCATACCGTGGCTCGTCACGCCGCGCAGCTTGCGTGCGTCGAGCTTGAATGGCTGTTCGTCGTCGCACGTGCTCGGCACAACGCTGCCTGGCGGCAACCACACCGCCCACATGTCGGCATGCACATTGGGCGCGCCGCAGACGACCTGAACCAGTTCGCCACTGCCGGCGTCGATCTGGCAGACGGTCAGTTTGTCGGCATCGGGATGTTTTTCGCATTTCACCACGCGCACGATCACGGCATCCTTGTATCTAGCGCCGAGATCGATAATTTCCTCGACGCCGCCTAGCTGCGCATTGATTCGCGCCACCAGCTCATCGACCGGCGGCAGGTCGAAACCGACCAAGTTTTGTACTGTGTTGAGACTGACTTTCATATGTGCTTCCTGCTTTTGGCTGTATGCCGATTGTATAGCAGTATCTATTGTAACACCGCTATCGCAGATTACTGACACATTGCATAGCGCTCACGCCATCCCCAGTTACTCGCCGCGCATACCCGCTACAACGATCTCTTTACGATGCGTCTTCACTCTCGGCAGCAACCCCGCACCAAATACAAAACATGCACGTGTTGACATTCGGCAATGCTCAGCCGCCAAGCACATCGGTTTTGCCTGGCGTTATTTACAACCTCAGATCGTCGCGAAACATATAGAGCGCGCAACTTGCGCTTTAGGACTTTCACGTTACCAACCTGTTATACTGTTAATGCTATGCCTGGACGACGAAGGTGGCTCTACTGCGCACACTACGTAGCAACACGGAACAAGTACCAGTTGCACGACCCGCTTGCCACGGTGCAAACTCAGTATTTATATCAATACATATGTAGTATGCGCGAGCAAGAGCGTATTTTGGCTGGCCAGCAGGTTAGCCACACCACCGAGCCGCTAACCGACGAATACAACACGCAATGGATTCACACCAACACAGGCAAACTGCCGGCCATAGGCGGGTTTGACCTCATGAGATATTCGCCGTCGCGCGAAGAAAACGGCGACGTTGGCCGCGACACTGATCGTGCGATTGCCTGGGCGTCAACGAACACGTTTGATGGCACCGCCTTGGCGCCAGCACAAGGAACGCACGGCGGCATCGTAGCATTTTGCTGGCATTGGAATCCGCCCTATGGCGACCCAAATGTTGACTGGTGGAAATGGATGTACGACGACAACACAACGTTTCGCCCCGCCAGCGCCATGGCAGACACGTCACCCGGCGGCGGTCTTGAGCTACTCCACCGCGATATTGACCGGATTGCCGTCGAGTTAAAACGGCTCGATCAAGCTGGTCTCAGTATCATTTGGCGGCCGCTGCACGAAGCCAACAATCCGACAATTTTCTGGTGGGGCGCCGACGGTCCAGCCGCCTACAAACAACTTTGGCAACTACTACACGACCGCCTGACAAACCACCACAATTTGCACAATCTCATCTGGACATACTCCGCAAACTACTGGCCGTCCGGTAGTTACAGCGACACCTACCCTGGCGATGATTATACCGACATAATCGCAATCGATTCTTACGAGACCGATGTGTATCCCACCAATTCTACCTACGCCGAGCTATCGGCCGTCAGCACAAAACCAGTAGTTATCAGCGAAATAGGCCACATGCCCGATCCAGCCACGCTCTACCAGCCAGGCAGCGACTACGATTGGCGATATTTTGTGACGTGGGGCGAAAGCAATGGCAGCTCAAACTACCTCGGCGGCACAGTTACGCCAAGCTACGCCAACACCGTCTATAACCACGCACGCACCGTGACGCGCGAACAGCTACCCGACTGGCGGAACGGGATATTCTGAGACTAGGGTTGGGCTGTGCCTGATCGTAACGTGATAGCAGTACATGGCCGCAGCAGAGATATCCCTATTCACATCATCTCAGCGCAATGGAGTCACTTTTTGCCCAATATGGCATCGAGCATCTTCATACGCGATGCCATGATAGCTGGTATTATGCCACTAACCAAGGCGACAAAAATAACTACTTGGGTACGCAGCACAATCTGGCCGGGTGCGACCGACAAATTAACCTCGGCAATCGGCAAATCGAGCGGATAGGCGTAAAAATATGGCACCAGACCACCATAAAACAACACTAGGCCAAGCAAAACACCAAAAAATGCATAAAACATCGACAGGAGTGCATAGCTAAAGATGATAATGCTCGGCTTGACACCGATAGCTCGCTGGATACCGATCTGCCGGCGTTTGTTGATAATATCAACGTAAATCACAATAAATATTGTCACCGAAGCAATAAAGACGCCAGCCGCAAACATAATTCCGTCGACTGCAATGAAACTGCCCGAGATCGATTTGGTGTAACCGGCGGCGTCTTCCCAACTATGCGCCGTGGTGTCAACAAAGTTGAACTGCTCGACAGCCTTTAAGACTTCGGCGCGACGATCCGGTTCAGTTCGAACGATGATCATATTGGAGTCGTCTTTGCCTGGAAACAAGTCGACGATTTCTTGCTGTTTTTTCAGTAGTTGGTCAGATTGCTCAGAGATACTGTTTTCCACGTCGTCGACTACCTGTTTGGGTAAGACGTTTACAATATTGGGTGGCAATTTGGACTTTTGTCTGGCTGATTTTTGGTTTTCCCGCTGCTCGTTTTGGAGGTCATCGACTATTTTTTGCCAAGTAGCACGCGAAATCAGCGCCTCGCTGTCGGCGTTGATAAACTTGGTTTTGAAACGACCGCTGTACCGAACCTGAAACGCTTTGCCATTGATCTTCAGGTCTACTTCGTCACCAAGTTTGGTTTTTTCCAGAGAGCGCAAAATCTGTCTGTCTTGACCGGTAGCGGTAATCTGTGCTCCCAGGACTATATCGTAATCGTTTTCGAGAAACTCGCCTTCGAGCAAATTGTCTGGCGTGTCTATGATTTTGGGATATGTTTTTGGATCGATGATTCGAACCGGCAGCTGCACAGACGAGTCGCCGTCTGATAGCTCAGCATAGACGGTCAGGATATGTCCGACTTGTTTGACGCCGTTGATTTGTTTGATTTTTTCGATTTTTTGTTTGACATTTTTTATACCGTCTCCGTATTTTTTAGGCTCTAAATAGACATCTCCCACCACCAAATTTTGCACCTGGCTCTCGACTTTTCGAGTGATACTACCCAGAAGCGATGACGCAAACACCAAGTTTACAAACGCCACCGACATCAAAAATATCGTCAAAATGAGCGTCCATTTTCGGCCACGAGCGATGTATTGCCAAGCTAGTCGCCCGCCCAGTAAAAACTCTCGCCCCGTCACACTCGACAAAAGCCGCCGTATTTTTGAGTTAGGCTTCACAAGAGTTCCCCCTTTTTCGGCTGGCGTTCTTCTTTGAGTAGTCCGTTTTCAAACACGATCTGCCGCTTGGCATACGCCAGTTCGTCAGGTTCGTGCGATATAGCCACGATAGTCATACCTTGCTGGTTTATCTTTTTGAACGTTTCGAGCACTTTTTCAGAGGCAACCGTATCGAGATTGGCTGTCGGTTCGTCGGCAAATATAATATGCGGATTATTAACCAACGCTCGAGCAATCGCTACCCGCTGCTGTTCGCCGCCCGATAGTTCGCTTGGCAAACGGTTGGCTTTGTCGGCCAGATCGACTGTATCCAGCACCTCAAGCGCCCTGGCTTTGGCGTCGCGGCTTGAGTTGTACATCAAGCGCGGCAACATGACGTTTTCGAGAGCAGTCAGCTCTCGAATTAGGGCATACTCTTGAAATATATAGCCGACTTCTTTTAGCCGCAGTACCGACCGCCGTTTTTCGGGTAGCTTAGTGACATCGATGGTGCCATCTATTTCGTCTTCTAAATTAAGCATGATCTCGCCCTTGGTTGGATAGTCCAGCATGGCAACTTGGTGCATAAACGTTGATTTACCCGAGCCGTTATGCCCAGTAATCATCAAAAAATCTCCTCGATATATCGAAAAACTCACGCCCCGCAGCGCCGGCACCTTAACTCGACCCGACACATACGTTTTGCGCACATTTCTTACGTCGAGCAGAACGTTACTCATAACTATACGATAGCATTATCGGTTTAAATATTCATATGTAATGTGTTGTTTCAAAATCTTATGCCAACCATTATCAATCGAGCTAGCACTCACCAAAAACCAATCATTACCAACCGTTTCGCGACATGCCCGCCTTTTTGCTCATCAAAACTGCCTCAAAAAGTCGAGTTTGGCACTCTCGAAATGGCGAATGTCCTCGATCTGGTATTTCATCATGACGAGTCGGTCGATGCCGCAGCCAAACGCAAAGCCAGTATACGTTTCGGGGTCGATATCGGCCATGCGCAGTACGTTCGGATGGATCATGCCGCAGCCGAGCAGCTCGACCCAGCCTTCGCCAGAGCAGACTTTGCAGGCGCTATCCGTGCCCCCACAAAACGGACAGCTTAGCGCAAACTCAAAACTCGGCTCGGTGAACGGAAAATAAAACGGGTTGACGCGTACATCGAGCGTTTGAGCATAATATTCCTGCAAAAACTCTTGCAGCGTCGCGATCAACATGCCAGCGTGCACATTTTTGGCAACATAAATACCTTCTACCTGATAAAACGTGTGTTCGTGGCGCGCATCGAGGTCCTCGTTACGAAAGCCACGATCAGGCACAATCGCCGCGATTGCTTCGCCGTTTTCCAGTTTGTTTCGATATTTTTTCAGGATCCGGTTTTGCATCGTGCTGGTGTGCGCCGGCGCAATCAGCGGATCGCCATTGGCATCATGTTCGACCGTCATAAATGTATCGTAATCATCGCGGGCTGGGTGGCCTTTGGGAAAATTGAGACTCTCAAACATATGAAATTGGTCATCAATCTCACGCGAATCTTCGACCACATAGCCCATACGAATGAAAATATCACTTAGCCGCGCAATCTCCTGCGAAATCGGATGCTGCGAGCCTTGGTACGCTGGTAGAGTATCTGGTAAGTCTGCATTGATGTCCATTGGCGCCGTCACGTCGATTGGCCGAAGCTCTGACTCAGCCTGCTGTTTTGCATCTTCTACGCGCCGCGTTAGCTCGTTTTTCAGCTGGTTGAGTTCTCGACCAAAACCCGCTTTCGCCTCCGGCGCAAGAGTACGGATGCGCGCGTACAGCGCCGCCAGTTCCGGTGCGCGCAAAACAGCCGCTTTATTTTCAAGTGTAGCCAAGCGCTCATAGAGCACTTCGGCCGCTGCGGCAATCTCTGGGTTTTCATAGTTCACTACAAATCAGTATACAGTTTTTTCGGCAAATTCGGAACGACACGCGAGACAGGAAATCAACAAAGCGAGCAACAACGCAAAAACACTAAACGTTACCTCTCACTGGCTACAGCAAAGCGTCGATATCTTTGTCTAGCGCAGTCGTGTCAAGGCTTTCTTCGAGCGTTTTGTCTGCGTCGCTCAAGGTTGTGTCGGCTTGATTAAGCTCTGGGACAGCTTCAATTTTTTGCTGCGTCGTGGCATTCGACGGCTCGCTAATTTGGGACTTGAGAACAAAGTAAGCAACAAAGCCTATAGCAAGCACAACCACCGCCAAACCCAGAACAACGAGACGGCTCGCGCCACGTTCATGACATCTTTCTATCATCGGTTTACCCCCTCGTTTTTCGCAAGCCGACTGAGCGAAGCGCCAGTATCAGTGCCAGCCAGCACGTTGCCTACGCTACCCGCGGCATTAGCACGCGTCGTATTGCCGTTAGTGTCGGCCGCTTTGGCTTTTGCGAGCGCAACAACCATCTCTTTGAGTGCCGCACGATACTCGAACAATGCCGTCCGCGCCTGCTTCACGGCAGCACGAACTTGTGTCAAGCGTACGACAACTTCGGGGTCGCCGCAGTCAACTGTCTCGGCAACCAGCTTGAGCGCAGCAACCGCATCGGTTGCGGCACTTCTTTTCGCAACGGCATCTGCGAGCAATGTATCGTATCCAGCCGGATAGATAGCTTCTGCGAGCTGATATTGTTGAAGTCGGTCAAAAACAGCGTTGAGCTTCTCAAGGTGCTTATCGGCCGCCCCCTTCAATTTCGTAAAAGCATTCTCGATGGTTTTTTGCCGCTTTTCGCAAACAAGCCGCCGCATCTCCGCACTCTTTTGCTGGCGGTGCTTGTACTTTTCCTTCAGTTCTTTTTTAGCCTTTGCGCGCAACTCAGCCGCATGCTGTCGTGCTTTCTGGAGGCGGTCATTTTCACTACCCACGCCGTTATGCACTTCTGTCATATGTTCAATTTCAGCGGGCATAGCAGGGTCTATTCGACGTTCGCCGATGTTACTGCGAGCACCCACCGGCTGCGTTGCCGCCAGCACACATACCGCTAGAAAGGTCACAGCAGCCAACGCAGAAGTTATGCGTTTTATTCGTAGTGATTGTTGCATATACTACATTTCCTCATTTCAATTTGATACAGCTCAGTATAGCAAACCGCTTACGCCCGCACCAGCACACCAGAGAAGAGTAGCGTTTTATACCGCTGCAAATTGCTGCGATAACCATCGACCGAATAAGGTTCACCGTCTAGGCAGACGCAGACTCACCGACTGCAGGAGTCAGCGCATAAATAGCACCGACATCTCGGTAGCGGCCATCATAGTCAAGACCATAGCCTATGACAAACTCCGGCCCAATATCGAACCCAACATACATGTCTTCGGTCAGCTCATCTTGCCGTACGGTCAGTTTTTCGGGTTTTCGCAGCAGCGCAGCGACAGCTATGCTTGCCGGTTTTTGGGCGCGCAACTCAGCCAGCAAAACACTAAGTGTTTTTCCCGTGTCGATAATGTCTTCCACGACAAGCACATGCTTACCCGCGACCGAATGAGTCAGATCGCTTATTTTTTGTATTTCCCCGCTCGAATCGACGCCGTGATAGCTCGCCAGATGAATTGTGTCCGACGTCATAACAGCACCTAGTGTCGCATTTGCTTCGGCAACTGCCAGCCTGAGCGCAGACGAAAAGTGAAGCGAGCCGTTGAGTACCGTGATCGTGTGTAGCCCACCTTTTTCAGCATACGCTGCGGCAATATCCGCAGCCAGCGCCTCGACGCGCGCTTGAAGTTGTGCAGCTTCAAATAAAACGCGTGCCTCCATTTTTGTACCGCCTACCATAACCCCTTCTTGTAATACACTCATGTTACCTCCTTTTGCGTACTGCTCATTTTTGACAGCTGTTTTGCACCAGCGAAAGCACGACGCTCGCTTCGGGCTAGCCAACGGCTCGCCGCAACGAAAACCTACTCTGCGACCTAGTTTTACGGCTCGCGCTATCTTGATTGTACAGGATAATCACCGTCAGCGAGTTTTGTTCCGCTTCATTTTTCAGTATACTGCATGGGTATGGGACAGTTTTCTTTCGATATCGTTTCCGAGTACGACAAAGCCGAAATGAACAATGTGTTCGACCAAGCGCTCCGCGAGATAGCCAGTCGCTATGACTTCAAAGGCACGCCGGCAGAGTTGGCGTGGCTCGACGACAAGCAGGGTCTGCGCGTCACAGGTAACGGCGAGTGGCAAGTTGACGCCATTCTTGATATTGTGCGCAAAAAACTGAGTAGCCGAGGCCTCAGCCAAAAAGTACTCGACACCTCGCGCGAACTGGTCGAGTCAAACCTCAAAGCCACCAAAGACGTTCCGTTCAAAGCCGGACTTGACCAAGACAAGGCCAAAACCCTCGCCAAGCTTATTCGCGAAAAGTACCCCAAGGTAAAAACACAAATACAAGGCGAAGCCGTGCGCGTTATGAGCGGCAGCAAAGACGAACTCCAAGCCGTCATGCAACTCGTCCGTTCCCGCGAAGACCTCGATTTTCCCGTCAGTTTCACGAACTACCGATAAACATTTCGCCATTCGCGCAAAGCGCGCAAGCATGGGCTGTAGCCATTTCGTTTTTGTCATATTCGCAGCGCACGTCTATACTAAAACCATGAGCAAAAACCAACAAGATGATCGACTCCGAGCAGATGACGTTTTGAGCGAGCAAAAGGTCGCGGAGGTAGACGAGCAGGTGCATTTGCCGCTCGACGAGCAAGCAAGGGTTATTCTTGCCGCAAATGACAGAGGTAACTACACCGTTCCCGCCGAAGGTTTATATCCACATCAGTGGTTGTGGGACAGCTGTTTTATTGCCATCGGCCTGCGGCACATAGACGTTGATCGAGCTCAATCAGAACTGCTCAGCCTTATCGAAGGTCAGTGGAGCAACGGCATGCTGCCCAACATGATATTTAACAGCGCTCCAGAGTACAGCCGCGACCGAAACTTTTGGCGAAGCTGCATAAATCCGCATTCGCCCGACGGCATTGCCACCAGCGGCGTCACGCAGCCGCCCATGCTAGCAGAGGCGGTGTGGCAAGTTGGCCAAAAACTTAAACTTGCCGAGCGGCGCGGCTGGTATAAGCGCATGTTGCCGCCTATTATTGCGTATCACAATTGGCTTTACCGCGACCGCGACCCGCACAATGAAGGACTCGTATTGCTTCTGCATCCTTGGGAGACTGGTCTCGACAACACGCCGCCCTGGACGCATGAACTGCACGAGCACCTCATGCCTACCTGGATTCGGTTTATTCGCTGGGCGCATTTGGATGGTTTGGTTGGTTTTTTTCGCCGCGACCGCCACTACATACCGCCCGGGCAGCGCTTGAGTACGCTTGAGACACTGAGTTATTTTAACGCCCAACGCCGCCTCCGCCGCAAAGGCTACGACACAATGAAAATTCTCGACCGCAGCCTTTTCGCTATAGAAGATTTGACCTTCAACTGTATTTTCATACGAGCAAACCAGCGCTTGTGCGAAATGGCCAAAACCATCCGCTACGACCTGCCCGACGAGCTGATGGCCAGTATGAAAAAAACTGAAAAAGCGCTGCTTGAACTCTATGACCCATACAGTAGCACCTACTGGTCGCGCGACTTCATTACCCATCGGCTACTGAAGCAGCCGAGCATTGCCGCACTCATGCCCCTTTATGCAGGCGTTATGCCCAAAGAACATGCCGAACAAGTTGTGCGAAAGCTGGAAAACGAGCACATATTCGGTCCGGCATTCCCCGTTCCGAGTGCTCCCCTCGATAGTCCAGTATTCGACCCCGACCGCTACTGGCAAGGGCCATCTTGGGTCAACACCAACTGGCTTATCATAGATGGTTTACACCGTGCAGGTTTCAACGATCACGCCGAGGCGCTCACCGACACAACACTCGATATGGTTCGAACCGGAGGATTTGCCGAATATTTTCACCCTATTAGTGGTGAAGGACTTGGTGCTCGCAACTTTTCCTGGACCGCCGCGTTGGTCCTCGATCTGCTCACTCGCCAGTCATAGCCCTACACCACAACCACGTTCATACTCGTGCTACAAAGCACGAAAGCGCGGCGTAGCGGGAGCGCGGGTGACAGTGCTACAATTGACGCATGATTGAGTTGTTGCAAGCGCTCCTTTTAGGGATTGTTGAAGGAGTCACAGAGTTTTTGCCCATTTCCAGCACCGGCCACTTACTCGTAACGCAAAAGCTCATAGATTTTCAAGACAGCCACGAGCTGTTCGCTGTTGTCATCCAGGTAGGCGCAATTGCGGCAGTCGTTTGGTACTATCGCCGCGACCTCTGGCAAAAAACGCTCGGCCTTGCGCGAAAAGAACGCGGCGCTCTCAATTTCTGGAAAATCCTTGTGCTGGGCACTCTTCCTGCTGGCGTCATTGGTCTTGCGTTTGACTCGATATCGTCCGCCATTTCGGTACCGCTCGTCATCGCGCTTGCGCTTATCATTGGCGGCATTATCCTTTGGCTTGTCGACAATAAACCCGTCCACGCACAGGAAGATACGGTCGAGCTCGAGACAATCACCTGGCGGCAAGCGCTCAGCATTGGCTTCGGGCAGACTATTGCCATGATACCTGGCGTTTCGCGCAGCGGCGCTACTATCGTCACCGGACTTGCCGTAAAGCTCAACCGCCCGACCGCGACGGCGTTTTCGTTCTACCTCTCAATTCCTGTTTTAGTGCTTGCGAGCGCGTATAAACTCATCAAATATTCTGACGATATCCATCATATTTCAGGCGGCTGGACGAGCATAAGCATCGGCCTTGCGGCCGCTTTCTTCACCGCCCTGCTCGCTGTCAGCTGGCTACTTCGATACATTACACACCACAACTTTAAACCGTTTGCGCTGTACCGTATTTTCGTCGGCGCCATACTGCTCTGCGCCATTGCGCTCGGCTGGGTGTAGCCGCGCAGATCCGCTCCATGTTTCGCGAAAATTCTGCTCGCTGCGCGTCTAAACAGAACCGTGCGAGTACGGCTATTTCTTGTTTTAGATGGTATATGAGCGAAGCTGCTCGCGCATGGCGTAGGCAAGTCCTGCAAGCCGCGGCGGAAGTTTCCGACCTTTCAGCGTAACAACATGCAAATGCCGTTCTATGTAGAGCGGCTCACCGTGCGATGATATTTCCATGAGCGCCCCATGTGAAATGGCGTCTGCCACGAGCGATTTCGGCAAAACCGCCGCGCCCCAGCCACGCTGCGTCATCGCAAGTATGGTGTCTGGACTGGCCGAATACAGCAGCGGATCGACGACAATATGGCTCCGCGAAAGCGCGCGCTGAATAACCGCAAACGTCGCTGAATGTTGGACGTATGACAAAAACGGCACTGGACGTCCCTGCTCTATGTCGAGCCGTACCTTCTGGCCAAGCTCTGGAGTGCACACAAAAACCAGCCTGTCGATAGCCGTTGCGGCAACCTCAAGACGATCATCTTCTTTGTCGTCCGCCACGACTATGGCAAGATCGAGCTCGCTCCGGCGTACCGCGCGGCGCAGCGCCGCCGAATGTAAAACGTGCAAGCTCAACTCTGTGCTCGCTTCAAGCATTCGAAAAGGCTCTTCCTGCGAACACATGAGCGCCGCTACACTGTCAATCATGCCTATTCTGAGCGGAATCTTTTCGTTGCCGAGCGCAACCAGCTGCAGCGCAAGATCGTGATCTATGCGGCGGTGTTCTAGGCACGCCGCATAGAGCTGATTTCCAGCGTTTGTCAGAACAAGACCGTGGCGCCCAGTCCGCTCAAAAAGCGCGACTCCCAAGCGTTTTTCAAGCTTACGCATAGCAACGCTCAGCCCAGGCTGCGAGATACGCAACGTTTCGGCAGCACGAGTGAATGTGCCCGCCTCGACAATCGCCACAAATTTTTTCAATTCATTATCCATAACTATATATTATACCAACTGTAACAACTATCTATTTGAATAATATGTACCGTTTGCCTACACTACAAAGGAACAATTAAGGAGGGATTATGGCCGCGAAAAAAATTCGTGTCGCAGTGGTAGGTGTCGGAAACTGTTTTTCTTCGCTATACCAAGGATTTGCTTACTATAAAAAACAGTCGGGCGACAATATTCCAGGAGTGATGTTTGCTGATATCGGGGGCTACCGAACGAACGATATCGAGGTCGTGGCAGCGTTTGACGTCGATGCGCGGAAAGTTGGTAAACCAGTGGGTAAAGCAATATTTGCAGCACCCAACTGCGCGCGCGTGTTCCATGAAGCTGTACCGGCGGGGCCAACGGTTCTCATGGGTCACCCGCTCGATGGCGTGAGCGACTATATGGCCGAGCAGCCTGAGGAGTTTGGTTTTCGCGTCGCCAAAGCCACACCAGTTGACATCGTACAGGCGCTCAAAGACAGTCAGGCAGACATTTTGCTCAACTATTTGCCAGTTGGCTCGCAAGAAGCGACTGAGTTTTATGCTCAGTGTGCCATAGACGCAAAAGTTGCGTTTTTGAACTGTATACCGGTGTTTATCGCTAGCGACCCGAAGTGGGAGAAAAAGTTCATCGACGCAGGCTTGCCGCTCATCGGCGATGACATGCGCAGTCAAATCGGTGCCAGTGTAGTAAGCCAAGTGCTGCAGGAACTGGCTTTTGACCGCGGCGCTGAAGTCGAATTCCACCAGCAGCTGAACATTGGCGGCAACACCGACTTCAATAACATGATGGTGCAGTCGCGTTTGTCGAGCAAAAAACAGTCAAAAGAAAACGTCATCCGAGCGCAAAACGATATTCGCGGCATACCAGTACCAGAACACAGCCTGTTTGCTGGACCGAGCACATTCCTACCATACCTCAAGGATAATAAAGTTGCCTACTTCAATATCCGGCTCAAAGGATTCGGCGGCGCACCCATCACCATGGACGTCAAACTGTCTGTGCAAGATAGCGAAAATAGCGCTGGCGTCGTCATAGACGCCATTCGCTATCTCAAAGTAGCACGCGAACTTGGCGTCGTCGGCGCACTGCGCGGGCCGAGCGCCTGGACGCAAAAAACACCGCCCGAACAAATGATGTACAACGACGCAAAGGCCGAATGCGCTGCCCTCGCCCGCCGCGAGCTAACTGCAAGCGTCAAAAAACAGGTGAAGAAGTAAACACAAGCGCCGCACAGGAAAGCTACAGTCGCGGCCGCCAGCAAAATCGCCAAAGCCTTTGCGGCCGTCCACGGTCGGTTCTTAGTGCATGTGAAGATACCTCTGATAATGGCCGCCGCCTCGCATGAATTATTAGTCAATACAGCAAAACTGCATATTTTACAAAATACTTGCATTATAAGTTTTTTTGTGTCAATATACCGACATGGGAAAAGCATCTATAAATCCTGAAGAACGAGGTAAATTAGCCCAAGGATCATTGAGATCCGCTATATCGGGAGGGGCGTTTACGGCTGCTTTCGGCACTTGCGCAGCAGCACTCAGTTTCGAAGCATTTGGGGATGGTACCTTTCCTACTCGAGTAGCGTACGCCGCATCTATAATCGGATCGATAGTGGCCGGCTCGTTTACATGGAAAGAATACTGTGATGCAAGCCATGACATCGGTCGATTAACAGAAGCAGCCGCAAGGAACATGCAGGGGCAGCAGGGACAAGCCCCTAGACCCACCATAGCTCCCGTAGACGGTAATAGAAACCCTGGGCGATAATCAGTTCAGTACCGAGGGGTGCAAGTGCGGGCGCAGCTATGCTAGTCGTCTACGCTTGGCTTGTCGAGTAGGACTGGTTCTACCGTGGCGGCCGTGTCGGCTATTTTGGTAACATCGCGGTCCATGCGTCCTAAGCTTTTATGTGCTGCATTGTAGTGGTTCACCGTGGTGCCGAGCGAATTGCCGAGTTTTTGCATGTAGCTATCGTGCGCGGCAATGTGCTTACCCAGCTCAGCGACACGTTTTTGAATATCTTTCGCCTGCTCTTCTATTTGGAGCGATTTCAAACCCTGCAGCACTGTCTGCAGATACGCCAGCAGCGTCGTCGGACTCACGATAATCACTTTTTTATCGATAAAAGCATATTCTATGAGATCGCGCGCATTTGTGCCCGTTGCACCGACATTGTTCACCAGCAAATCATAGTAGATTGCTTCGCTCGGTATGAACATAAAAGCATAGTCGAGCGTGTTTTCGCGCGGTCGAATGTATTTACTCGTTTCGTCTATGCGTAGCTTTAGGTCTGCCTTAAACGATTTGACCAGCGCTTCACGCGCCGTTTTGTCTTTTTCCTCGATGAGCCGGTTGTAGTTTTCTAAAGAAAACTTGCTGTCTACGGGCAGCAGCCGACCTTTGTCGAGTTTTATGACTGCATCGACAACTTCACCGTCTTTGAACCGATACTGCATTTCGTAAATATGCGGCGGCAGCACGTTGCCAAGCACCGTGTCGAGATAGTATTCTCCGAGTCCGCCGCGTTGTTTGGGGTTTTGCAGAACATTTTGTAACGTTTTTAGCTCATCTGCCACGTCGACAACGCGCTTGTTGCTGTTTTTTAGTTCTGTGAGATTGCGAGTGATATCAGCAATGATTTTATTGGTTGCGTCTGACTGCTTTTGCAGCGCGCCAAACATGCTTGCCTGAGATTTGTCGAGACGGTCAGCCACCTGCGCCTGCATGCTATCTTTGAGTTTCGTGATGTCTTCGCTCAACCCGCGCAAATCTTCCTTGAGCCAGAGCGCTCTCTCGTGCTGCGTGCTTTTTTGCCGTGCCAGCACATATATCAACGCCACCATAAGTACCGCGGCAAGCGCTCCTAAAAATACTTCCACCGTTTGCATACATCTAGTGTAGCCTACTCCCGAAAAATGTGCGAGCATGCGGGTGCGTCATTGCCAACTACCGAGACTACTCGTGATCGTCCGCGTCTTCATTGTGCTCATGCTGCTGTACAAGCGTATGTTCTGTAGCATGGTCATGCGCGTGATCATGACCAGTATCGATGTACGCATGAGCAAACTGCACTGCGAAAAACACCGTGAGTATGCCGCCTATGAGCATGACAGGCTGCCAATCGATAAACTTACCGCCTTTATCGTGCTGATGCAGCTCCGGAATAACATCGCTCATGGCGATGTACAGCAAAAAACCGGCGCTTATACCAATGAGTACACCCATAGGAAGTTTCTCGGCACTGCCAATGGCAAACGTCAAAAGCGCCATAACCGTTGTCGCAACCGCACTCAGCGCGTTGACGACCAACACTTTACCGCGAGAGAGACCTTTGTGCAGCATCAGGCCAAAGTCACCGATTTCCTGTGGGATTTCGTGCGCCGCTACCGCTATTGTCGTGACAATGCCAGTGGGTACGCTCACGAGAAACGATGCCGCAATCGCTACGCCATCGAGCGCGTTATGTACTGTGTCGCCAGTGATGATGAGCGGCAGCGAGCTATCATGGTGCACCGAAACAACCTTGCCTTCGTCTTCACGGTGATGGTGATGAAACCAGTGCACAAAACGTTCCATAAGATAAAACAGCACAATGCCAACAACAGTCGCTATCATGAGCGTTTTTGCCGGCGCCTCAGCTATACCTTCGAGCAGCAGATCAAAAAACACAGCAGCTATGAGTGCTCCCGCCGCAAAGGGCGTCGCGTATTTTGCTAAAGCGAGCGCGGTTCGTTTGCGTTGAATCAGAAGTGCGCCGCCGACCAGCGAGAACACGCCGCCTATGAGTGAAAAAATGAGTACCTGCCAATATGTTGCCATGAGTTATTCCTCTGTTATGTATTTTTTAGGTATACATGCCGTGACAGTAGCTATCATAGAGCGTTTGTTCATTTTTGCAAATTTGTCGCAATTTTTGATAAAATTGCAGCATGTCATCGCAACTGATATTTGAAACTTCTCTCAAAAACGCCGGTCAAAGCCACACCAAGCCGCGGCAAGCGGTGTTCGACGCGCTCCAGCACCACCGAAGTCTCACCATGCGCGAACTCGTGCGCGCCTGCCGACAGGTCAATCGCGCAAGCGTATACCGCACCGTAGACGTGCTTGAGTCGCTCGGCATCATTACTCGCATACCCAACGGCTGGAAATACCGCTTGGAGCTTGGCGAAGCCTTTCACGAACACCACCATCACGCGACCTGCAATCACTGCGGAAGCAGCATAACACTGCCGGAAGATACCGTTCTCGAAACGCGCTTACAGATGCTGGCCTCGCAACGCAACTTTACGCTCAGCGCTCATCAGATTGAACTGAGCGGCATGTGCGAACACTGCTGCTCAACAACCGCCAAGGGTGAGACCGACTCAAGATAAGCGGGCTATAAACTGATTTACGCTAACGTAATCCAGTACCTTTGCATAATGCGTTCGCCTTTGCTGATTTCATTTTCTAGCACGCCGCCGTTAGCCTGAATCACTTTCGCCGAGGCAATATTACGTTTTTCGCACGTAATCAAGATGTTGTGCATGTTGTTTTGCCGGCATATAGCAAGCGCTAGTGAAAGCATTTCGGTCGCAAAGCCCTGCCGCCTTTCGCGAGTAGCAACACTATAGCCGATGTGCCCGCCAAACGCGCGTAGACGAGGTGTCAATGCATGGCGTATTTGTACGATGCCTATCAATCGACCGTCATCATGATGTTTCGCGAGCAACGTTGTAGCGCGCACAAGACCAGGCTCTGTATGATTCACATCGGCTAGCTGTCTTATTCTATGCAGCCATGCCCCGTAAGTTTCGGTTCGACGCAGCTGACACGACCCTGCTATGTCTCCAGACTCCGGCGCAATGTCGCACGCGCGGCGAAATGCCCAAACAGCCGCCTCATCGTCCGCTGTTGGTTCGACCAAATATATCCGCTGCGATTTATTCATACCTAGGAAGTATGCTCAAAGCGGTCGATACGCGCAAGCGCCGCAAAACAGTTTCATAAAAGCACATACGAGCTTCGGACTGGCGTTACGAGATAACTATTGAAGCTTTGAACTTTAAAAGGGGCGGTACTTTCGCCCCTTTTCTCGTGGAAAATCAATTTCCACGATGTACTATAGTTTGCTTACGCAAAAAAGTCTGTGACAAAAATTACTAACGGGCGGAAATCAGGCGGAAATCGCACTTTTTACATCATGTATCAAAAGCTGGTCAGAAAAAAAGGGCTGTTCAGAACCGCGCGCCTGCAAACAGGCATGCCATGGTATGCTGGTAGTTATGTTTGCGTATCTCTGGCACGGTATATTGGGACGACCGTACACTCTTCACTACTCGCACAGCGGCAAGCGCACGAAGCCAGTCGTTGTCTTGCTGCACGGTATTGCAGCCAGCGGAGAAGACTGGCGAAAGGTACTCCCGTATCTCGAACCGCACTATCATTGCATTACGATAGACCTGCTTGGGTTTGGAAAATCGCCAAAACCACGCTGGCTTCGCTACTCTATGGATGACCACATGCGCTCGCTGTACCGCACCCTCAACAAGCTACGTCTCAGGCGGCAGTTTATTCTCGTCGGCCATTCGCTAGGTTCGCTGCTGGCGGCTCGTTACGCGACGGAGCATCATAACAACCTCGACCGGCTGCTCCTCTTGAGCCCGCCAGTATACCCACCGTTGCACGCCATAAAAAAACGCGGAGCGCGGCGCATGACAGGCATACTCCTGAAGATGTACAAAACGCTGCGCGACGATCCGCGCATTACGCCAGAATCATTTCAGCGACTCAGCTACATTGCGCCGCTTCCGCGCAGCGTTATCCGCCAACCAGACACGTGGGTACCTTTTATGCGCTCGCTCAAAGAATGTATCGAAGAGCAGGCTATTTTGGATGATGTCGCAAAGCTGAACCTGCCTATCGATGTGTGCTACGGCAGCCTTGATCAAGTCGTCATAGACACCAATGTTGAAATGCTGGCTGCAAACAAATGTGTTACTTTGCATAAGTTTCTCAACAATCACAACCTGAGCAAACGCTATGGCAAGCTTGTCGCCGATATACTACGAACCGGCTAAGCAGCCTCGTTTATTGCCTCGTCGTGCTGTGTTTCGAGATCGATAACCGTACTTATCGCCATAAGCAACACGAGGTTACAGACGAAACCTGGCATGGCGCCAAACTCTATGCGGCTAAACTCAAAAAACTGTGTCAGCAGCAGGTTGATGAGCGTCGCGCGGCGAAACCACTCAAACGCTCGCAAGCGCGACGCAGCGACCCAGCGCAAACCAGCAAGCACACACAACGCTGCGGCTATAGTACTGAGCAGTTGCCCCATGATCAAACTGTAGCCGTAATCGTACTGACCGAGAAAGAAGCCCCGCACGTCATCAACGCTAGCATACACCGCTACCAGCACTGCCGCCACAAAACCGAGTGCTTCGAGCGCAAAAAACCAGCGCAGAACCGTTGACGAGCGCTTGCGCCGCAACAGCGCCTCATAGCCCGCTAAAAGCTTCATTCTGAAACGCTGGACAGGACCAGGCCGAGCGGCCGGCGCAACGGGTATTTCATCGAGTAATGCATGGAGCCGTTTTGTCAGCGGGTCTTTTTGGTGCGCCAAACGCAGCAGTTTACGCGTCGCTGCGCGTTCATATAAGTCCATGTCTTGGTGAACGGCTTCTTCTAGCCTCCGAAGCGCGTTCATTTGGTATTCAGTATGTGTGAGCGGCCGCTTACGCGTCAAAATTCGCGTCGTCAAATAGAGCACGACAAGAATGGCATATATAATGCCGACGGCAGGACGGAAGAAGTAGTTGTTGTCGTGAGTAATGAATTTGCCAATTTCGTCGATAAACACCCCAAACCCAACACCCGCCAGAAACGCGACAAATTTGTGCAGTCTCGCGCCCAAAAACGCAAAGTTCAGCACAAACGCTATCAGCATAAAAAATCCGCCCCACAGCATGTGAGCTATGTGATACTTACTGCCGCCTACGGTCGGATAACCCGTAATGTGTAAATAAAACCTCACGAACACAATACTGCTCGCAGCCGAGACAACGAAAATATCCAACAAATCGCGCGCGTCGGTGTTACGTATGAGAAAGCGCTGTCCAGCCATGATGGTAGTATACCTCGGTTTGCTATAGCCGCCATTATTTTGCGCATGTTCGAAACGCTCGAACGCAGCAAGCAGCAGCCAGTACATTGCGAAAACGTCCTACCCCGATCGCAAACTGGTTTTGTGTCGTTTTGCGCCGCTCTATCAGCAACGATACTAGGCCGTTCTGCTGTGTGGTTAGCCAAATTTGCCGAAGACACAAGCAGTATGCGAATATAGAAGAGATGGAATCGACGATTTTTCTGCAACTCGCCGCTGTGCTTGGTGTGGCCGCTGCCGTTTCTATAGTCATGCGCCTGCTACGCCAGCCGCTTATCATTGGCTACATTCTTTCAGGCATCATCTGCGGTCCGTCGCTGTTTGATTTAATTCACAACCACGAAGCGTTTGAGTCGTTTAGCCAGATTGGTATTGCGCTGCTGTTGTTTATTGTGGGACTCGGACTGAACGTTGCGGTCATACGCCGAACTGGCAAACCGGTTTTTATGGTGTTTTTACTCAATGTGCTACTCGTAGGCGGCACTGGTTTTGGCTTGAGCCAGCTTTTTGGCATGAAACCCGCCGAGGCAGCGCTCGTTGGCTTGGCGCTCGTGTTTAGTAGTACTATTGTCGTCATAAAATCACTGGTGGATAAGCGCCAGCAACACCGATTGTTTGGTCAAATCGCCATAGGTCTGTTGCTCGTCGAGGATATTGCGGCAACCATCATGCTCGTCGCCCTGGCTGCCGCACGAACTGGCGGCGGCGGTGAAGCCCTGCTTGGTTTGGTCGGCAAAGGTCTGTTGCTCGGCGCAGGCTTGACGTTTGTAGGCTGGTTTTTGCTGTCGCGGCTGGTGCGGTTTTTTGCAACAAATCAAGAATTTTTGTTTACCTTCGCGCTCGCTTGGGCATTCAGCGTTGCAGCCGTGTTTGAGGTGGCTGGGTTTTCGCTCGAAGTCGGCGCGCTCTTTGCCGGCGTATCCCTCGCTTCGCTCCCCTACGCTCAGGAAATCAGCACGCGGCTCAAGCCGTTGCGCGACTTTTTCCTTTTGCTGTTTTTTATCAGCCTTGGCGGCACTATTACGCTCGGCAATCTTTCGAGCGCTATTGTGCCGGCACTGCTATTTACCTGCGTCGCGATTTTCATAAAACCTTTCAGTATTTCAATCGGGCTCGGCATACTAAGATACACAAAACAAACTGGCTTCAAAGTGGGCGCTCACCTGTCCCAGACGAGCGAGTTTTCTATCATTATGCTCACGCTTGCACTGGCCGAAGGTTTTGTAAGCCAAGAAGCCGTGGGCATACTGACGCTCACGACATTTCTTACCATCGGCATATCGACCTATCTCATGCAGTACGACGACCAGATTTACCGCCGGTTCGCTGGTTTTCTGAGTATATTTGAGCGGAAAAACCTCGTGCACGACGACAGTAAAGCACCCGACTATAGACTCTTCTTGTTTGGTTATCACAAGGGCGGCCACGAGTTTGTCAGCACATTTCGCAAAATGCGCAAAAAGTATGTTGTGATCGACTATGACCCAGAAGTCATCGAAACGCTCGAGCGTCAGCACATCAGCCATGTGTACGGTGACGTGACCGATTACGAACTACTCGGAGAGCTGGGCGTACAAAAGGCGGAAATGATCGTCAGTGTTGTTCCGGGCCACACCACCAACCGCGAGCTGTTGAAATACTATTTAAAGCTCAATCCAAACGGCATATTCATTTGCCACAGTACCAACTACAACAACGCCGCCGAACTCTATGAGCACGGCGCATCGTACGTTATGCTACCGCATTTCATCGGCAGCGAAAAAATGAGCGCTTTCATACGCAGCCACGGCAGCGACAAGGCCGCGTTCGACAACTACCGCAAACACCATCTCCTCGTCCTCGGCAAAACCGCCATAAGGTAAATGTAGTTCATTCAATTATACGACGCTGGCGGTCTATCGAACGAAGCTACTCGATCTACTCGTTAATAGTGCATGCCTTGCGATAGCCAGGGTATTAATGGCCTCGGGCATTGCGTCTTCATAGAAAAGATCATGCGACAATAACCTTGAACCGAGCGGTAGAAAAACTCCGTGAAGCATGTGGTTCACTTGCGTAGTCCTACCTTCTGGCATCCTCGCGCCAGGAACCAACAGATCGTGATATTTTTCGTAGTATCCGCCAAGCGCGTTGTCAAATGGTTGGTCGGCCTCGATAAGCTCACGGATTTGCCTTGCGTCACCGCTGGCTGCAGCGGCCGCCACTTGCCCAAAATACCCCATAGCGTCGCGGGTATCATCAAGCCCAGCGCCCAAGACCGACTTCAGGTCCACTTCACATACGTTACGCAAGGTAAGTTTAGCCATCTCAACTGCGTTGTCACGGATAAACTTACTGCGACTTCGAAAATCGGATGAAACATCCTCCAGCACGGCAATGCCAAATTTCGCCTCCCTTTTCAGCCTACTGATGTGATCCTCAGGATCATAAGCCATTGTTTGCCTCCTTTTATCTCTCTTGGTCTCGCTCAGGACGAAACCCTCTTTAGTATTCTCCTATAGTAGGTTATATTATCATATAAAGCTGCTTGAGTAAATATTTACTTTGGGCTTGTTTGTTCATACACTGTCTGCAAGATACGAAGCTCTGCGGCCTAAGCCGTCGAGGATGTGGCACGCGGTATTACGTAAACTGACGAGTAGGGAGCGCCTTGTATGCCGAAAACGAAAAACTTTCGTTACTACGACATTTTTGTTGCCGCCAGCGTGGCGGTGTTGATTATTTCGAACCTCGGGGCAATGAAACTTATCGCCCTTGGACCGGTTATTGTCGACGGCGGCGCGCTGCTCTTTCCGCTTGCGTACATTCTGGGCGATGTTATGACCGAAGTGTATGGCTACAAACATACGCGGCGAGCCATATGGGTCAGTTTTACCTGGCTCATCATCATGATTGCGGTCATGAGCCTCGTGCAGTGGCTGCCGGCGGTAAACGGCGCACCAAACACTGCGGAGTTTGGCGCAGTGTTTGGGTTTGTGCCGCGTATCGTGGCTGCCAGCCTGCTCGCATACCTCGTCGGCGAGTTTATCAATTCATTCGTGCTGGCAAAAATGAAAATCCGCACTCAAGGTAAACGAATGTGGCAGCGGCTCGTTGCTTCGACGGTCTTGGGTGAGGCGCTAGACACCGTTATTTTCTGTTTGGTAGCGTTTTACGGGCTTATTTCTAGTTCGCAAATGACTAACTACATTCTCGTCGGCATAGGGTTTAAAATTGCCGTAGAAACGGTGATGCTCCCCGTCACTTACCGCGTTATTCACTGGCTCAAAGCCCGCGAGCACACCGACTACTACGACAAAAAGACCAACTTCACTCCTCTTTCCGTGCAGCTAGACGACTAGTTTGAACCGTGGTAGTACCGAGCGAGCCAGGCATCGCGGTAGTCGTAGAACGTACCGTTTTCGATACTTGCGCGCATACCGTCGACTAGCCCAACGATGAAAGCTTCGTTATGAATAGACATGAGCGTATTTGCGAGCAGCTCCTTCGCCCGAAACAAATGCTGTATGTATGCTTTTGTATAATGCTGGCAGGTGTAGCAGGTGCAATCTTCTAGTAGCGGCGTAAAGTCGGCTTTATAGCGGGCAGTCCGTATGTTTTTGCGGCCTTCGTAGGTATAAAAAGCACCGTTGCGCGCGACGCGCGTGGGCGAAACACAGTCAAAGGTGTCGACGCCGTGTTCAACCGCCGCAAACATGTCGTCTGGCTCGCTTATACCGAGCATGTGTTTTGGCCGATCTTCTGGCAAAAGCTCGTTGCACCACTGCACAATCTCGCCGAGCCGCCGCTTTTCTATAGCGCCGCCTATGCCATATCCATCGAAGTCGCGTTCCGCCATCCACCGAGCGGTTTCTCGCCGCAAGTCTTCGTAGTTTGCGCCTTGCAACACGCCAAATACAGCCTGATACGGCCGTTCTGGATGTCGCTCGCGCAGTCGCTGCATTTCCGCCAAACTGCGTTCTGCCCACGGTTGCGTGCGCCCACGCATGGACTCCTCTTGGTAGGCGCGGCTGTCGAGCAACGAGGTTAGCTCGTCAAACGCAAAACAAATATCTGCGCCTATGTCGTGCTGAATTTGGATAGAAACTTCGGGTGTAAATCGGTGCATAGAGCCATCGAGATACGATTTGAACGTCGCGCCGTCGTTATCCACCCAGGCTTGACGCTCTTTGCGCGGCGCAGTAACGTCATCGGCCGACACCCCTTCTACCTCTAGACTCAACGTTTTTTTGAAACCACTCCCCAAGCTCAACACTTGAAACCCGCCGCTGTCCGTAAAAGTCGGGCCGCGCCAGTTCATGAACGCCCCGAGCCCGCCAGCCTGCGCAATCAGCTCAGGGCCGGGTTGCAGATATAAATGATAGCCGTTTGCCAGAACCGCTTGCGCAGCCGTGCTCGCCACCTGCTCTGGCGTCAGTGCTTTTACGCTCGCCTTCGTACCAACGACAATAAACGCCGGTGTTTTGATATCGCCATGCGGCGTGTGTATAACGCCGCTTCGTGCCAAAGCACCTGGCAGACGGTGCGTGACTTCATAATAAAATTGCCGCGTGCGTGACATACTAAACCCAACCGCACTCTGGTTTACAAAACAACTCAGCGGCACATTGTTTTCCCTGTGCGCATACAAACACAGAAACCATAGCAAGCACAGAAAACTCAAAAACACGATACGGCGCATGCGCCTGAAAAAGCTGGTTCATATGCCAGTTAGTATAACGGAAACAGGCGAAACCGAACAAATTGCGCCTGCTGCATGCGGCCTGCTCTAGCCTACAGCCATTTATTTCGACGAAAGATAAACAAAGCCAAACTGAAAAGCCCGACAATAAGCGCAACCACAAACGCAAACGCGTACTGGCTTTCGGCAAACGGCAGCGTAACGTTCATACCCCACAAACCGCCAACAATCGTTGGTATGGTCAAGAAAATAGCGATGGATGTCAGGCGCTTAAAGGTCGCGTTCAGGTTGGTTGTCGCGATAGCATCGTACGCCTGGCGCATATTCATAAGCGTACGCAGCCGCCCTTGCACCTGGACAATCAGCTCGCCCGTGCTGCGTTCTATGTCCTCTATCATGTCGCGATCATCTTCGTACAGGCGGAGGTATTTGCCGCCAAGCAGCGAGCTAAAGAGTATTTCCTGCGGCTGCAGCGCCGAAAGAAACTCGTTGAGGTCTTCTTCGAGTTCTATGGTGCGCACAAACTCTTTGGCACTCAGGCGCGATTGACGCAGTTCCGCGCGCAGCTGTAACACTCGCCGCGACACTTTAGTGAGATACGTTTCGTACGAAGTGTTTATTTCTGCCAACATCCATAACACTGTTTTTGCTTTTTGCGTCGTTACGAACTCTAGCTGGTCAGCAATAAGCCGGTCGAGAATAGTCGTTTCTATACGCGACACCGTAAAAATGTAATCGTTCGTATATATGATAAGCAGCGGCTCAGTCGCGACCTCCGCCCCTTCTGGGTGGCAGTACCGCGTGAAGATATATGTCGCGCGATCGTCGGTTTCTATACGAGGCGCTTCATACATGTCGGTGGCGTCGTCAAGCGTATCGCGGTTAAGATGGTAGTGCTCGCTGAGCGCATCCAGCTCTTCTTTGGTTGGGTTTGTGACCGCAATCCACGACCCTGCTCTCGGCGCATCAAGCTTCTGCAGCGCCCGTTCTCGCGCACGACTGTAGTAAATAGTTACCATACTATACTCGTTTCTTTCTTGTGTTTAGCTATCTTCTGATTTTATTGCAGTCGACGTCCTTTGAGCTGCCGTTTTTACACCATCGCCCGCGGCTCGGCTATACGGCAAAAAGGGCTTTGCGCCAACTTCATACATATAGTATACCAGCCAAACGCATACCGTGCCCAAGATTGCACTACATTCAGTGTTGCCGCTTGCTCAAGATACGCGTAAATACCATACTCCAGAAGTCTGAACGTCGCACACAGGCAACGCCAAGCTGGGTGCAGCGCGGACGGCAACATGGGCGGTATCAGGCGTGAGCGGTAGGTGAAATCGGAGTTAAATCCGATTTCGACCGCGTAGTATCATACATATGTCTTCGGCAAGCGATGTGAAGCGCTAGTCGTTGGGGCGTGAGACAGCATTTGACAAAAGCATAATGTACTGATACAATATACACCGTATACTATTAACGACAACGAATATGCCATCTCCCCATGAATCAGTACCGGTAATACCTAAGCCGAGTCAGCCCACTGTCGATGATTATCGGTCGGCGGCAGATAAAACAGATCCCTTATCATATTCACCTAGCGAGCTATTTTGGAATACAACCCAACCCGTAGACGGGCAAGGGTTTTACCCGGGAGGCGAACCGTGGCAACAGTCAGTAGGCGAGCGGCCCAACTTATGGCGTAATTTCGTGAAGATGGCAGTCGGAAAGTTTGCGACGGGTTGTAATACTATTCTTTTGTCTGGTCGTCACGGCACAGGCAAGACGATGCAGACTCAACCCGTGCTAGATACAGCGGGCATTCCGTACACAGATCTGATTATAGAAGATTCCTTCAGATATCCGATGAATAGTCTGATCGGTAGAGCTCCAACGCCACAGGAATCTATCGGCGCACCTAAACAGAAGATCGTTCTTTTTGATGAAATGAGCGAAGCCGCAGAATATCCTGAGGTAGCTGTCGATTTGATAGAAGCTCGAAGCGCTGGTTATAATCGGATTATCATATTGCCGGGCCCGCGACCTAGCGTACGCGAAAAATTGCGTGACGGTCTTGCGAAGGTAGCTTTTGCCGAGTTCGGTTCAAAAGCGGTCTTTGACGCAGGCGATGTGCCAAACGCTTATGTCAACCCGCGCACAGCGGATACATATCTCGAGGCTATCGGTGCAACGCGAAAAGTTCGTTCTATGGTCGAAACTAATCGTGCGTTGCGTGCCCCGAGGTTGTTTGGCGCATTTTTTGAGGGCGAAAACGCCTTAATAAAACCCTATATATCGTATGACAAATTCACTACCGACATGCTGCTAAAAGTGCTGAGAGGGTCGATGAGGACTGGGCTAGAAAAGTGTGTGCCCGGTGTGCCCGGGTCAAAAGAGAATGAGGATATGAATGCCATCGTAAATAACATTTTGAGTCATGTTGTTACCTATAATGCTCACGTGGGGGGACCCGGTGGCCTAGAAACGTCCAAGTCGCTCAGTTGGGAAGATGTCATGGGGTTGCATAGTCTGGTGGGCGAAGAGCCTCGTAATTTCACGGACGAAGAGATCAAAAAACTTGGTTTTGACCCGCGCGAGCCCGACCCGGTCGCCGAGGTGAAGCGCTAGTCGTTGACATAGTATAGGAGACGGCCAATAATAGAAACTCAAGAGGTATTTCGCTGCATATATGAGGAGAAGACATGTTATACGCGACACCAAAGAACACGACTGCACTTCTGATCATTGACGCCCAGGCAGAGTATTTCAGCCCAGCTGGAGCGTTGTATACCGAAAATTCTGCAAAGATTCTTCAGCCGCTGATTGCACTGCGAAACGCGGCGCACTCGCGTGGTCTTATGACTGTGTTCGTGCAGCACGTTCATCGTGCCTCAGGCGTGGATGTCGGCAGAATGGGTGATTTTGACGACACGGAGGTTTTTGTCGAGGGGACGCCTGGTGTTGACATTATCGAGGATCTAGCACCAACTTCGCAGGACTGCGTTGTTCGCAAAACTCGCTACAGCGCCTTTGAAGCCACCGAGCTAAATGCGTTGCTGCGAGGAAACGGTATCGACACGGTCGTTATTGCTGGCATGATGACGCAATACTGTTCGGTTACGACAGCGCGCCATGCGCATGACCTAGACTACAAGGTCATCTTCGTGTCTGATGGCAATGCCGGTCCTGACTTGCCCGATCTCGGTTTTGGCGAATTGAAACATGAGGATGCAATGAGGACAGTCTGTACTATGCTAGCTGGCGGCGTCGCGGATGTAGCAGTGTCGGAAGAAGTCTGCCAATCCATCTTGAAATCGGAATAGAACAATATACGCTAGGCCGGCTGTGGTTTTCGGGAGCGGCGGTGGATGTATACGGCGAGGCTGCTGCCGAGCAGGCCTAGGCCTGCGAGCAGTGGGGCAATGCTTTGGCCGGTGTCTGCGAGTGGGGTGGAGGCGATGAGCTCGATATTTGCGAGGTCGTTGGCGGCGAGGATGTCGTAGTTGGTGGTCGAGACGGTTGAGCGTAGCGAGAAGGTGCCAGCACTGAGCACGCGGGCGCGGATGCGGATGGTTTCTGACTGTCCGCTCGCGAGATCGCCGAGCTGACATTCGAGCGAGACGAGGTCGCAGCTGCCGCTATCTGTCTCGATGGTGAGCGCTCGTAGATTGGTCGGCAGGAAGTTGCGCAGTACTGTGTCAGTCGCGACGTCTGGCCCGTTGTTTTTGACGGTGATCGTAAACTCGATTTCGTCGCCAACGAGTGGACGGTTGTTGTCGACCGTCTGGCTGACTTCTAGGTCGACGGGGTTGACTGCGGTACTGATCTGAGCGGGGTTGTTATCCAGTCTCGGCTCTTGCTGATCGTTGCTGACCTCAGCCGACAGCTGATACTCGCCTGGCGCTTGGGCGGTGACATCGATGGTGAATTCATGGCTATCGCCATTCGCCAAGGTGGCTAAGTTACACGTCACGGTTCGCGTGGCTGCGTCGTACGTACAGCCAGCTGAGCTGCCGACGTAGTCGACGCCGTCGGGTATGACTGCGGTGACGATGTTGTTGGTCGACTCATCTGGCCCGTTGTTGGTGATCGAAAGATTGTAGGTGAAGTCTTTGCTGCCGACGACTTCGCTCGGAGTCAACCCAAGATCAATGGCGACATCGGCAATCTCAAATGGTGTCGTCGCGCTGCTGCTGTTGTCGTTAGATTGACGATCAGGTCCATCACTATCAGCGCTGTCGATCGATGCGCTATTAGCTACGGCTTGTTGATCACGTTCCAGGTCTTCAACTGATAAGACATTAACGGCGAAATTAACCGTGCCGTTAGCTCCAGCCGCAACGTCACCGACATTGATCGTACAAACAGTGCCAGCTGCTGCACCGTCAGCACACGACCAGCCAGCGGTCGAACCGGTCGCGTCAAATGTCGTGCCAGCCGGAACGGTATCTGTCAAAACGACGTCATGCGCCTCAGCGTTGCCGGTGTTTTCGTAAGCCAGCGCGTAGACAAGCGCGTCGCCTGGTATCAAGCTGGTCGATGCGGTGGTTTTTTGGACAGTCATATCGACGCCGGTCATGGTGGCACTGCTTGAATCGTTGGCTGCATAATCGTTTAGACCGCCTGCCCCGGTGCGCTCGCCGCTGACGTCGCCAGCCAGCGAAGACCACGTTACTTCAGGCGAAACCGTCAACGTAGTGCCGAGCGCCGCCGCGCTGTCTGGCTGATTGACTTGAGCGCTGAACTCTATCGTGACGCTATCGCCAAGCGGTATTTGGCCGCCACTGATGGTGACGTCTTGTCCGCTGACGCTGACCGTCCAGCCAGGCGGCAAATTGACCGAACCAGGATCAAACGTCATACCGTTTGGAATGCTAAAGCTCATAGTCGGATCATGAGCATCCGCCGTGCTGTTCGCGTCGTGAGAAATGGTCGCCGTGTACGTCACGGTTTCACCGTAGTGCGGTGTTGTGTTGTCCTGCGTCAGGCTGACCGACAAAACTGGCTCGATGACATCGACGTCGCTATGTACATCTGGGGCGGTTACGGTGTTGCTGGCTGAGTCTACATAGGACAATTCGGCAGTGTTTTCGAGATTAACGCCATCTTGAACCGATGCGACGTTAGCAACTCGAGCGGTGTAGGTGATGGTGATCGGCGTACCATCGCCGACCAGCGAGCTGTCTGTCCACGTTAGCGTGGTTGGGGCTGAGCCGTCGTTTGGTCCACCAACAGCCAAGCTCACACCAGTGGTACCAGTCACGACGGCATCGTTGTTGAATATCAAACCAGCCGGCAAGGTATCGACCACCGTGAAATCGTTGGCGGTTACGGCTGGGATGCTCACCGTCAAGGTGAATGGTATGTTTTGGCCGACGACTGCAGTATTTAGGCCGCCGTTTGATTTAGCGATAATAGCGCCGTCCGTAGTGAAGCTCGCTGTAGCGGTGTCTTGCGTACCGTCGACCGCCAGCGGTACGCTATCGTCGTATAGACGGCTGATCGGATCAGTAGCCGGTGCGCTGCGCCAGTCGGCATCAGCGGTGTTGCTATAGGTTGAGCTCGCCAAGGCGCCTGCCGTGACCGTTAGTTCGTATGTACAACTTACAGATTCGCCAATTGCTAACGCACTACCCGCTAACGGGTTTGGCTGGATATTTAATACGCCGCCATTGACCGATGAGTTGATGTTTACCGGCGAACCGCCAATGCTACATGTCGGCTGGCCAGTCAGGTTGGTGTATTCTGGCAGCGTGTCGTCGATCTGCCATTCATACGCCGTCGCCTGACCAGTGTTGCTGACATTTACGGTGTAGTCGAGCGTGTCGCCAACGTGGCGCGGCGTAGTTGGGTCGGCCAGGGTTTTCGTGGTAGTGAGCGATGGTTCGTGAATGGTGATAGCTGGTGAAGTTGGGCTGTTGAGCGTAGTCGGTTGGTTGGTATTTGGATCGATGTAGGTGAGTCTGGCGCCGTTGGTGAGCGTCGCGCCTTCGTATACAGTTGCGGTATTGTCGGTGACGCGAGCGGTGACAAGCAAGCGGAACTGGCTGTAATTGCCGTTGGTGCCGCTGACATTGATGGTGCCAAAATCAAAGGTTGCATCTTCCCCGTCGTTGCCTGGTACGGTAACTGGCGTAGGGATGATGGGCGGGTCATTTGTCAGGCTGCCGCTGAAGCCGGCGGTGTCGAGCGTGAATGATTCGTAGCGTAGTCCAGCTGGTAGCAGGTCGTTCACGCTGACGTTTTGAGTGACGCCTTCTGGTACGCGAATGACGATGGGATACTCGACCGTCTCGCCGATGACATAGTCGCTGGCGTTCGGCGCTTGTTTTTCGACGGACGGCGGGCCGAGCTGGGTGTTGGCGGTGCTGCTGCCGTTGTAAGTACGCTCGCTGTCGGCTGGTGCGTTCGAGCCAGTTGGGTTCGGTGTCGTGCCGTCGCCAGGCAGCGATGAGGCTTCGATTTCGCCGGTGTTTGGCACGATGAAATTGGCTGGTGCAGTGTCTCTGACAGTAGCTCGAATATCAAACGATACACTGTCGCCTGGGCGCAGCTCAGCAAAGTTGGCTGATACGTTTTGGCCGCTGGTACCCGACGTGTCGAGCGTGACATAAGCTGGGGCGGCGACGTTATCGATGGCAACAAATTGTAAATGCGTATTTAGTTCATCGCTAAAGCTGAGGTCGTGGCCGGTGATGACATTGGCGCCGTTTTGGTTGGTGATGACTATGTGGTAGACGACTTCGTCACCGGCGTCGACTGGTGCAGTGCCGACTGTTTTGTCCAGGCTGATGTCGGGTTCTTGGACAGTCAGTGCGGTGCTGTTGTTGGCGCCAGCTGATGTGCCATTGATAGTGGCGCCGTAAGTGTTGGTCAGCGTGGTGCCGCGTAGGTTGGTGGCTTCGTCGCGCACCAGCACATTGAATTCGACGACGACGTACTCGTTATCGGCATCATTGTCAGTGTTAGTAATGTCGCCTAGCTCGAAAATTGGGTCGGTACCGTTACTAAACGGTCCGCCGCTAATCGCACTGCTTGGCACGGTGAACGTCGGCGTGATCGAGTTGATGTTGGCGGTACCGCCGCTGACGGCTAGTCCAGCACCATTGATGGTTGACGAAGTAATCGCGCCGCTAGTTGATACCAGGGCCATTCGGGCGCTGCCGTCGTCGATAAAGCTCATGCCGTTTGGTAGTTGGTCGTTTAATTTCAAATCGGTTTGCGAGCCTTCGGGTATAGACGTGACAAGGCGGTAGCGAACTACCTCGCCGATGGTGGCGTTATTGCCAGTGGTTGAATCCTCGCTGGTGGCAACGATTGATTTGCTATGAGTCAGATTGGTGGCCGTTATGCTGGCGCTGCCGTTTGATCGATAATCATTGACATTGCCGCCGCAGCCGCCAGTGTTGCCAGTACGCTGACAAGCCAGCGAGTTGTACGTATCGACGCCAGTTGGGTCGCTAGCCTGGCTGGTCCAAGTGGTGTTGGCGGTATTTGGATAGGTCTGGCCAGCCTGCGTGTTGGCTGAGAGCGTGGTGTCAAAACTGACGACGGCGGTCTGTCCTGGCGCTAAACTATCCCAATTAAACGTCACGACGCCGCCAGATTCTGACATATTAGTTGGCGCTGGGCCGCTGACGCTGGTCATGTTACCAGCATAAACAAAGTTGGTCGATGATAGATCGTCAGTCGCCACCACGTTGTGAGCCGTCGAACGATTAGCACCACTTGCGCCCTGAACGGTTAGTTGTATGGTCTTTGTGTCGTCCGCATCACCGCCGCTAGTTGTGAATACTTTGTTGGTGGTGATATTTGGCTCGGCGATGACAACTTGAGCGTTACCAGTTGCGCTACCGTCGGTATCCCAAGTGAAGTTCATGTTGGCGCCTCTAGTATTGCCGGCATTGCAACTCGACGAGTTGGTTGGTATGCCGCGATAAACCAGCGTTAATGTGTCTGGCGCGTTGTTGTCGGTATCGGCGTTGGTGATATCGCCGAGGTCTATCTCAAACTGACTACCATTGCCTGTCACGCTGGCGTTTGCTAACGCCGTATTGAAGTCGCCGCTGGTCGTGACGCCGCTACTCGGCGTCAGGCTGTCGAGATGAGTCAGCGCTAGACAACTATCGAATGAACCTGTTAGCTTGGCGTTCGGCGTGTAGCCTTCGGGTAGCGTGATGGTTGTGGTGTACGTCACCTCTTCGCCGATGGCAACTTGGTCGCCCGTGGTCGACGGATCGGCCGTGCTTGCGATGACATGAGTCATGGTCGGATCAGGCACGTTCGCGTCGGCCGTTGCTAGGAAGGTAGTTGGATCGGTGACATAGTTGACGCCGCCCGGCTGAGCGGTGAAGTTAGTCACACTCGCCGTGTTGGTTAGCGTGGTTCCAACTGGGGCGTTCGCGGTAATCACAGCGTCATACGTAATAACTATAATGTTCGTACCGTCAGTTTCACCGCCAGGCAAGCCTGGTGTGATGCGAATGCCCTGGTCGAACAAGCCGCTGCCACCGCCGATATTGGTATGCGGCAGCACCGTACCGGCGCCATTGCTGACGCGCAGGTTGTAACCGCTGGTCGGTTCGCCATATTCAGCTGGCAAACTGTCGGTGATGTCGATTTCATGCGCGATGTTGTCGCCCTCGTTTTCGACCACGATAGCAAAGGTCGTGATGTCGCCACCATCGGTATCATTGACACTGCTACTGATCGGCTGGCTGTCCAAACTAGCCGAGGTAATCGTACCGCTAAAACGCGGGCCGCTCGTGCCGGGCGCATTGAAGCTGACTGGTGCATTTGGCGTCGGCGAGAACACGGCTTCAGGGTTCGAGGTGGCGACAGCACCTTTGTCGATAACTAGCTGTGGTATGCCGAGTTGAATTTGCACTAGCGCGTTGGTGCTGGTGGAACTTGAAACTTGGCTACTCTCTGTGGCGGTCGCAAGATTGGTGACTGATAGATTCGGTGCGTACGCCTCGTCTGAGATTGTGACGCTAAACAGAATATCGACTGCCCGACTGGCGTTGTTTACGTCGTTGATCGCCGAATAGGCAAAGCGCACGACATTGCCTGGTTCGGTCGTGAGAGTTGGTACGTCGCCCTCAAAGTCATACAGCGTTTCAAGTGCACCAAAGTTACTCTGCCCCGCCGCTGGAATAGTGCCTTTGGGTACGCTGGCGTCAAAGTTGATAACTTCGCTGGCATCAAACATCGGCAGGGGTAGGAAGTCATCTAAAATTAGCTCATTAACATCGGTTGACGGCAATTGATACTGCAAACGATAGGTTACGACGTCGCCAACCGATAGCTCAGTCGGTAGTGTAGTCGATCCGTTGACAGCGTGGAGCGATTTCTGAATCGAGCCGCGGACCACTGTCAGCGAGGCGCTGCTGTCATCGCCGACATCATCGCCTGTGTCGGTCAAGTCACTGCCGAGGAGGTCTGCCTGGCTCGAAACATCATTGACGAGCGTGTCGTTTTGGTCGATTGGCTGGTTGTTTGCATAGGTGTCGTCGATTGTCGCGTCAAACGTGATGCGCACTTTGGTGCGGCCTTCATCTCTCACAGCACAGTCTGGGTTAGCATTCGTCACAAAACAGCCGCCGAGTAGATTGCCCTCACCCGAGAGATCGTATAGCAGCGTCGTCTGACCAGCACCTGGCGCATCGTTTGTCACCGTCGGCGTAATCGCCAATGTGTTAGTCGCGCCCGCCTGCGTCAGCTCGACCGTCGACGAGCCGGTTTGGTACGTGACGCCGTCGGGAGCAATATCGGTGATCTGCAGGTTGCTCAGGGCGTGGTAATCGCTGACATACGTCTCGATCGTGTACCTGACGGTGTCGCCCGGCGTGTAGTCTGCGGCGCCAACGTCATTTTGTATGGCAACGGTTTTTTGCGTGATAAGCGGTTTGATGTTGAGCGGCGCGGCGAGCGAGGTCGACTGCTGAGGTAGTGTGTTTGACTGGTAGGAGCCATCGACCGTAGCGGTGTTGCCCACGGTATTTAAATATCCGTTCGCACTGTCAACGACCGGCGCGCCATTTGCATCCACTGGTACGGCAAACCGCACATCGACCGACGCGTCGACCGCACCCGGGCCGCCCGTAATGCTCGGCCACGTGACGGTGACGTCCTGACCGCTGCTGGTGTCGACACCGCCAGCAGTAATTGCCTGCTCGCCGAGGCGAGTAAACTCAGCCGCTAACGTATCCTGAATAACTAGATTGTCGATGGTCGCGCCATTTGCCACATCGACCGACAAGCGAAACACTTGCTGGTTGTTCGGGCCAAGTGTAATTTCTGGCTCGTTTGCGAGATAGTCGGTTACGTAAGCTTTGCTAATGCGCATGACCGACGGCGTGACATCATGAGACGCTTGATTGCCAGTAAATGGCGCATCGGTCGTAGGATTGTTCAGCGGATCTTCACCGAGGTAGAACCCGCCCTGCGCCGTGATCGGTTGAGCGACGCCGATGGTGGCAGTCGGGCTCATGCTGGCGGAAAATTCGATCTCAGCAGCAGTTTGCTCTTCTACAAACGAGCCGAACGGCAGCTTGACGGCGTATAATTTCGCTCCGACGCTCGGGTTATTTGGCAGACATACTTCAGCTGGCTCACCGTACATATTTTTGGCAAAGGGATGTTCTACGCAAGACGGCGAACCGACTGGAAAAACCAGCGGCGTGCCAAGCGGCACACCAGAACCAACGTACTGCGCAGAGTTAAGCGTAACATCACCAGGTACAACCACATCGACGTACGGACCGTAGCCGGCGCTATCGCCAGTGTTGTCGAACGTCACCGTGAAGTTGAAATCCTCACCGATGAACGGCTGCGGTTCGGTGCTGCTAAAAGACACTGTCGGGACAGCGGCCGCAAACACTCGCGTTGCCAAAAAAACGCCGAGCGCAACCACGCAACAGATGACAGCCAACCATCGCCATACCTGTCGGTACTTACCGATCCCCTTCACAAGCATAACCACAGTATACCAGTCTCGCCCGCATACTCACAACCCAAACCACGGCTTGGGTATTCCGTCAGCCCCACTCACGAATAATATGTATAGCCTATCAGACTTCGCGCGCGCATAGCGCTAGACTAGACCTCTAACGCCGCACATTAATACATCCTGCGGGCTTGTGTTTGGCGGAATTATCGAGGGTACACTTTACGCTACCGCCTCATAGCCAAAATGCTCTCCAGCCCCATAATAGATGGTATTTACGAAAGTAGCCGCACTCCCGGTATCTATATCTGGGATTTCGGATCCATCGGGGCCGTTGCCCTGTGCGCCCACAAAATAGTTTGCATATATCACGCGGCCACCTTCAGTGTTAAGCCGTACATCTCCGTATGCAAACCGCGTACCACTCCCCTCAAGTGCGCCGCGTATTGTCGATGGAGTAACCCCGTCTCGCGCCAGCGTATCGGCTACGCTTTGGGGAACAGCGAACGCTAGGTGTATAGAATCGGGATCTACGCTGTCTTCTTTCGGGGCTTCATAAGCTATAGTCACATGCGGACCCGAGGCGGCCTGCCCTTCGCCTTGGTCGCTGAGACCAAATCGAAGCTGAGTATCTTGCTGCTGGGTTGCGTCTGGCGACGCGAGAGTATCCAACATAGCCAGAGCCAATTGTTTTGTTTGCTCTGAGACGTAGGCATCTGCTTCTGTCATAGATGCCTGTTGTTCAGGCGCCGGCATAGTCGCTTCGCCGACAGTAGAACCCATCTCGGTCGATGCGGATACTGCACTAGTATTTTCAGGAGTGGTGTCGCCCGATGCAGTACAGCCTGTCACAGTCAATGCTACTGCTGTCAGCAATGCAGCACCTTTTCCTAGGTTCAACCAGGGACGTGTTCCGTCTGCTGCACTGCTCACGCCGCTGGACTCATAGCCTCTTGTCATAGAATCTTTCCTCGCTTTCTACTATGCAGTAGTTAACCGTTGTCGCCATTCCCACTGAAAAGCAAACACAATACTTTTACATGCAAATTGTAGCACTTTTTATGCGTTTTGTCTATGCCTAATACACATCCCTCTCAAAACCCCCACTCTAGAGCCGTGACAGTAATTCGGGGTCTTGGTTGATGTCCTGGCACAAGAACGCTTCACCCCTGAAGGCCAAAACAACCAGAAAAGGATTCGTATGCTCATCATTTTTAGCCATTGAGCCTCGTTCTTTCAAGAAGCTGCTTTAGATTCTTGCTACAGAGCAACTCCTTGTAGCAGAAGATGTGGGTGTTTCTTTTGTCGCAAGGGCTGCCCGACAGCATGTCGAGCAGAATGACATACGCTACAATATAGTCATGATCAAGGCGATTGTTTTCGACTTTTTTGATGTTATTCGCGACGATGGGTTCAATCGCTGGCTGCGCCTAAACGATTTGACGCTCAGCGGTGCCGTGCTCGAACTCTCCAAGCGAAATGACCGCGGCGAGTTCAGCGGCAACCAAATGTTCGCCGAACTGGGAGCGCTGATCGGTCAAACCGCCGATGAGGTCGAATACGTCATGGAGCATGGCAACGAAACCCGAGCCAGCGATTTTTGCAATCGTTCTCGAACGGCTCGGCGTAACAGCCGATGAATGCGTGTTCGTCGACGACAACCCGCGGCACATCGCCGGAGCAACAGCCGCCGGAATACACGGCATTTTGTTCAGCTCAACCGAGCAACTTAAACAAGCGTTAGCAAACAGTACGGGCTGAAAATAACATTCACAGCCCCGCAAGATGACACGTCTCGAGCGCTCCGCATATTTATCAGGGATCGACTGCGTTTCTGCGTACTTACTGCCGCTACATTTACAAACCGCCACTATAGAGAAATCGTAGCGTGTCGATCAATGTATGGGCGATAACAGCGGCAGCAACACCGTATCGCATCATCAAGAACGACAGTGGAAAGCCAAAAATAATAGCCAGCGACACTGTATTGCTAATGGCGGATGCCCATTCGCCAGCAGCAGCAGTTCCCGTGAGATGTAGAAAACTATGTGGAATAATCAAAAGCATATACGTGAGCGTAATTTCTAAACGCCGATGAGGCATCCGGCCTAGAGAATAAACGATAAGTGAAAGGATGAATAATCTAATCCCCATCTCTTCGAGTAAACCAGCACTAAGACCGAGCGCAAACCAATTCGGCAATTGGGTTAAAAATGGAGCACCAGCGGCGTGATCAAAATTGAGGTTAATCAGGCCGAGCGCGATACCAAGGCCCAAACAAATGCCGAGAGCTCTTCGCGAACGAAATAGTCGTCCGAAGCCGAGTGTTTCTTTCAGAATATTTGCGTGCTTGAGCATAGTGAGAGCGCCAAGCGTTCCTACAAACATCCAAACTCCGAGATCCAGCCAAAACTCATCACCGTTAAGATAGCGGATAAGTGCAACAAATACGCCAAAGGCTATGGCAAAAGCAGCATGCCGAACACTTACATACATGCGCCGACGCCAAACGAGCATCAGCGTCACAAGAATTGTCGATATCGGATAAACAAGAAGACCAGCGCGACTCGATAGATTTTGCTGTAACGCCACATCAACAAATTGCAGTGCCGCGATCACACCGAATATGCCAAATATTGCAAAGAAGCTTTTCCTATGGCTGGTTCCAGTTGATCGATATCGCTTCTTCCGACATGCCATAACTCCAGTGTACTACTGTCATAATTAATGTAAACGCTGCTGTTAGAGGACTGCCTTCTAAATCTAGATTCCTGCTACAAGGAGACCCCTTGTAGCAGAGGGGCGCGCTGATAATTTCTTTTCGACCGCTGGCGCGCCAAACAAGGCGCCGTGCGTTACAATGTAGTCATGATCAAGGCGATTGTTTTCGACTTTTTTGATGTTATTCGCGACGATGGGTTCAATCGCTGGTTGCGTCAAAACGATTTGACGCTCAGCGGTGCCGTGCTCGAGCTTTCCAAGCGAAATGATCGCGGCGAGTTCAGCGGCAACCAAATGTTCGCCGAACTGGGAGCGCTGATCGGTCAAACCGCCGATGAGGTCGAATACGTCATGGAGCATGGCAACGAA
>PDRS01000010.1 GCA_002746885.1 Candidatus Saccharimonadota bacterium | reverse complement strand
CTCTCGTATTAGTTGCTCTATTGCAAACAACAGGATACGGAGAAACCCTGTGGCTCTTCAAGTTATAGGTGGGGTTGCGTTTTGAGTGTTAATTCGGGCCGCGCCAAAGCCCTTTTGGATGAGAGTTGAATGTTTATTGTTTGCTGAGTGGCTAGCGGCCGTATGGGCTGCTGCCATAACCCTTGGAAGCCTTGCTGCTGAGTAGGCTGTGTCCGTTGAGCAGCTTTACTATACTGCCAAGCCCGAAAACCGAAACGAAAGCAAGACCGCTCATGCCTAGGAATTCTTTCCGGCTAACTTCTTTTTGCATAAGATTGTCGAGTTGCTGCTTCATAGTTGCTACCTTTTTATTTTTTCCTTCATCAAGCACAAGTGTAATACTGCTTTGAGAGCCTGTCAAGCCTATAGTTGCAGCATGCGTCCGCCCGACGGTGCATAGTTAGGGCGAGGTGCGGTGTACTTCGCTGAGACTGGTCGCGGAACTGGCGTTCGTCTTGCCTGTACAGCAGTTCTTTTTTCGAAAACGCGCGGTTCGAACGCTGGCTCGATTGCCGCGGGCGCGAGTTTTTCGCCAGGGACTCGTTCGGCGGCGCGAGCGCGTTCTGCGCGTGCCTTTCGAGCTGCTTCGTCCTGGTCAAATAGCGTTGCGTAGCGGCGATGCACATTTCTTTTGTTTAAAAGCCATACAATCACAATACCGAGCTGATACGAAACGAGCACTGGTATGACGGTCAGCATTTGGTCGACGACGTTTGGGGTTGGGTTCATGATAAAGGCTGAAATAAATGAAAAGAGAATGACGCCTCGCTCGTATTTGAGCATTTGCTTGGGTGTGAGCTGTTTGATGCGGTTGATGATGATGAGCAAAAGCGGCAGTTGGAACATCAAAGCCGCTGCAAACATGTATGCAACAACGAAAGAAAAGTACTTTTCTATGCTGATAAGCGCTTCAACTTGCCCATTATGAAACTGTTGTTTGAGCAAAAAATGGAGGGCGGCAGGCAAACCGGCAAAATAGCCAAACAAAATACCGCCTATCCCAATGAATCCCGAAGCAATGCTTGTGAGAATAATAAACCGCTGTGTTGCTCCGCGCATGATTGGCTGCACGAACTTCAGCAGATTGTAAATAATAACAGGTATACTCAGCGCGACACCGAAGTAAAAGCAAACGTTGAACAGAAAGTTTATGCCGCCCATCGGCGAGGTGTACACAAAGTGCTGGCCATGACTAGGGGCGAGCAGTATTTCTATAAGCCTGCGCTCTACACTGTAGGTAACAATGCTGAAGAAAATGACAGAAAGCGCAACAAAAAACAGACGCCGCTTCACCTCGCGCAGGTGTGCGGAAAGGGGCGCTCTGTCAGAAGCAGGCTGCTTAGACCTGATTTTGCTTTTGGCTGCTGTCGGATTCTTTCTTTTTGTCCTCTTCACTGTTTATGCCTTTTCGTAGTTCACGGGCGGACTCGCCGAGGCTTCTTGAGAGCTCGGGCAGTTTCTTTGAACCGAACAACAAGAGAACAATCAGAAGTAGAATAACCAAACTTCCGGTTGATAGGTCTAGTATTGCAAACTGTGTAAACATATTTTTCCTCACTTTTAGCGCTAGTGCTATAATGATGATATCATAGCAACATAAAATGTAAACAAGAGATAGCCGTCATGAAACAATTTTACAACCTTACATTCACGCAATTTGCCGCTCCGTACGGAGAGTGTTCGTATAATGAGTCGGAATACGACAAAACCGGCGTCTGTGGCGCGACGACGGACGCTGCTAGCGGCTTGGCAGATACGGGCGTCGCAGTACTGGCGTTTATTGCGATTGCCGCGGCTATCCTTTTTGCGGCAATGGTTGTGCGCATATGGCGTCGACCAGCAAAAGGGCAAAAATAGATCAACTTAGGCTTGGTGGTTCGCGGGAGACGAGTGTTTGGCGGTCAGGCTTGCCGACAGCATTAACTACCCAAGAGTATTTGCTGAGCGTTACTGTTTAGGTAGTACAACAGGCCGAGACTTAGTAAAAGCAGCCCAAGCAGGATGAAAAACTTTGTTTTTTCGGTCATGACGACTCCGTTTCGTTGATGGGTTTTGCGACAACGACTAGCCTTTGGGTGGGATTCCAAAGCGGTGTGCAGGTGTAAAGCGTCAAGCGCGTATCATTGGTTGATTCTTGTACGTATGTGTCTGTGGCGGCATGTGTGCGGCTGCTCTCGACTCTGTAGCGATATAGCGTACCGTTGTACCACAGGCCGATATCATCACCCGCTTGTAGCTTGTTGAGAAAATAAAATATGCCGCGCGGCCCAGTGTAGCTAAAACGGTGGCCAGCTATGACGGTGTTGCCGCCTTTGTCGGGTGTGCTGCTAAATGGTATACGCCAGGCGCCTTCATTGAGCAGTTTGAAGCTGTTTTGCTCTGGCCCTTCTATGAGCGGGGTGTCCAGCAGCATTTTCGGTATGATGAGCCCGTTATGTGATGCGTCGGCATGAAACACATCTGGGCTGTTCTGGACGGCGTGGGGTTTTGTGAGGCGCTCGGTGAGCGCTTTTTCGGCTTTGCCGCCGCGGTTTTGCCACCAGTACGAGGCGCTTGGCAACAGCGGCAACGCGATAATGTAGCTATTTACGAGTATGATTGCAGTCAGCAGTACTGAGTTTGCGCGGTGCCAACGAATATAAGACCGATTGTGAGGCATGGCGATATAGTACCTGATTTACCGCTCGGAGCATACGGCAAAACTAGCGGTGTCGGTGTTATTTTTTCTGCTGAGTAAAATAGTTGATTTCGTTGATGACGTCTAAGAGAGCCTGCGCTCGAGCTTTGTCCTCGGCAATGTTTTGGGCGGCTTCATAGGCTACGCTGAGGAGTGCTTCGTTGTCGGTACTTTGGATCATCATCATGGTGGTGCGGAATTTTTCTTCTGGCGTCTGGTCTAGCTGGTCGACAAGCGGGCTTAGCTGGTTCAAAGCTTGCCGTTTGAGATTGAGCAGGTCGCTGTCATCTGTCGAACTGGTGGCTGTGTCTTGCTGGGGGCTTGAGGGTGTGTCGGCCGATTTGTCTTCGCTGGGCTGATCTTCTGGCGTCTCGTCTGGTTTGTCGGTCGTTTCGTCGGCGAGCGGGTTGTCGCTGTCGAGCGCTGGTGCACTTGGCGCAACTGGTGTCGTGGACGGTGCAGAGGTGTTTTGTTCGGTGACTGGCACGGTTAAAGCAGCGCCCGAACCAGCAGCATTTGGCGCTGTTGTGCTAGCTGTTGGCTTTGCCATGGTGCCATGCGGCATGTTTGTTAGATCGTCTTGATGCCCAAAAAGCATTTCCACCCCCTTCATCAAACTAATGATGTTCAATTAGACACTTTCAGGTTAGTATTATACATACTATTACGCATTTACGTAAGCATTATGGAGGGAGATGACGTGTCTGATGTGCCAGTACCGCAATATGACCCAAAAACGTTTGACATCAAGCCCTATGTGAAGCGCGTGGAAAAACCGTGGGGGTACGAACTACACTGGGTACGCGAAGATGCGCCGTACATTGGCAAGCTGCTTCACATCAGCAAAGGGGCGCGTTTGAGCTTGCAGGTGCATGATGAAAAACAGGAAAGCTGGTTTCTTGTCAGCGGACGTGCTGCGGCGATTTGGGAGGACCAAAACGGCGAGCTGGTTGAAACAGAACTGCAGCCAGGGGTTGGGTACAGTACAAAGATTGGTCAAAAACATCGGCTGCAGGGCTTGACGGATACCGATATTATTGAGGTGTCGACGCCCGAGGCGGGGACGACATGGCGGCTCGAAGATGACTATGCGCGGCCGCACGAAACGCCCGAGCAGCGCAAAAAAGAACGCGGCGAAGCCTAAAAAGAAAGCATTATTTTTCGGCCAACAGAGGTGATATACTGGTGCGTATGAAATCAGCCTTAGAACAGGTGGTTGCAGCGGCAGTAAAAGACGTCTATGGTCTTGCTGTGACTGTGGAGCTGACTCGGCCAGAACCGCAGTTTGGCGACTATGCGACCAACGTTGCACTGCAACTTGCCAAACAACTCGGTCAAAACCCTCGCACAATCGCCGAAACTCTCGCCAACCATGTGAAAGGACAGTCCTCGCACATTGTTGCAGCAGAGGTGGCGGGGCCAGGCTTTTTGAATTTGCGGTTGAGCGACCAGACGCTGCTGGACGGTCTGCATGAAACACCGGAGAAACCGCTCGCCGGACAAACGATTGTCACAGAATATTCTGACCCGAACCCGTTTAAGGTGCTTCATATCGGGCATTTCTATACGGGAGTTGTTGGAGACGCAATATCAAATGTGCTGCAAAACGCTGGGGCGCATGTGCATCGCGTCAACTTCGGCGGGGATGTGGGGCTGCACGTCGGTAAAACCATGTGGGCGATCATACGCGAGCTGGGCGGCGAAAAGCCAGAGAAGCTTGCCGATATTCCTGTAGACGAGCGGTCGGAGTGGATGGCGCGTTGTTATGTTGCGGGGACACAAGCGTACGAAGATGACGAAACTGCTCGCCGCGAAATCATCGCCGCGAACAAACGAGTGTATAGTCTGCATAGCGAAAACGATCATGATTCGGCTTTCGCGAGCATATATTGGACCTGCCGCACGTGGAGCTATGATTATTTTGACGCGTTTTATGAGCGCATTGGGAGTAGCTTTGAGCGCTACTATCCAGAGAGCCAGACAGCCGAACTCGGTCTGGCAACGGTAAAAGAACAGCTAGCGAAAGGTGTTTTCGAGGAATCGGACGGTGCGGTCGTTTTCGATGGCGAAAAGTACGGGTTGCATACGCGCGTCTTTATAAACAGCGAGGGGCTTCCCACGTACGAAACGAAAGACGTCGGTCTCAGTAGGAAAAAATGGGAAGACTACCGTTTTGATACGTCGGTGATAATCACTGGCAATGACATTGTGGAGTACATGAAAGTAGTGCTCAAAGCGATTGAGCAGTTTGCCCCAAACCTTGCTCAACGGACGCGGCATATCACGCACGGCAACGTAAAGCTCGCGGGCGGCGTCAAGATGAGTTCGCGCAAAGGAAACTTTGTGCGAGCGGTTGATGTGCTTGACCTTGCTCGAGAGGCAAACCAAGCGATAGCGGGGCGAAACAACGAGTCTACGGTACTTGCCGCCATAAAGTATTCGTTTCTCAAAAACCGGATTGGGGCGGATATTATTTTTGAGCCGAAAGAATCAGTGGCGCTCGAAGGCAATAGCGGGCCGTACTTGCAATACGCCCACGCGCGGGCTCGGAGTATTTTGAGTAAGGCGCAGGCTGCGACGGGGGCGCTGCATGCAAGCGGCGAGCGGAGCGAGTCGGGGGAGGGCGAGCCAACCTCTGATGAAGGAGCGGCATTGTCCGAGCCAGCGCAAGCCACTGCCGAGCGGCAAACAACGCTTGAGCCAGGTGAACGGCTGCTGGTGTGCAAACTGACTGAATATCCTGAGGTGATTGCGAAAACGACGAGCGAGCTGATGCCTCACTACATCTGTACGTATTTGTATGAGCTGGCTCAGGAATTTAATCGTTTTTATGAGAAAAATCGTGTCATTGGCGACGGCCGCGAAGCTGTGCGGCTTCGCTTGGTCGAAGCGTACGCCGAAACGCTGCAAAACGGCCTTGCTCTTCTCGGTATAGCAGCTCCTGAGAGGATGTAGACTGGCTGTTGCATGTTTCGGGCGGGGCGAGAACGGTATCATTATGGTGAAGTTTATGTTAAACTTCAACTATGACAACGATCACCGCAGTAGAGCTTCGAAAAAATATGGGCGACATTATGCGCCGCGTCGAAAACGGCGAGCGTTTTTTGGTGACCTATCGCAACGCAATACGCGTAAAACTCGAAAGAGAACATAGCGTACAGAAAGAGCGCATGGCAGGGTTGGATGCACTACGGGCGGCGGCGCGCGAGTCCTCGGACTCTGGTGCGCACGCGTCCTTCGCGGCGCTGTATTACGAACACCTCGAAATAAAGCAGGGCAATCATGGCAGTGGCTCGTAGCGCAAAAGTGTTCTTTGACACGACTGTTTTGCTGGAGTCGGTGCAAAGCGGACCGCAGGTAAAGGACGCCGACCGTATACTTCATGCACATGCGGGTAGGGCGTGTACATCGGCGCTGACGGTTCACTTCGTTATGTCTTTGGGGTTGCAATTGTTTTCTGCTCAGGTTTTGCGGCAGTTTTTGGCGGAATTTTCGGTCATTTCTGTCGGTTCAAACGATGTTGCGTGGGCGTTTAGCAATATGAAAAAGAATGATTTTGCAAACGCGCTGCAGCTGGCGGCGGCAATTCGCGAGGGGTGCGAGGTGTTTTACACCTTCGACGAAGGCGTCTACAGACTGTACCGATCCCTACCGCACATACGCGTAACGCTGCTGGGACAGGAGAAGTGCTAATGTATCCGGAGCCAGACCAGCAGCTTACCTATCAAACGGACGATGAAGTGTACTTTTTTACCCACGCGTATGATCCGCTGAGTAACTGGTCGGCTCACGCAGTGGGGTTGTGGGGGTATGTTTTCCCGACGGCCGAGCATGCATTTCAGTGGCGGAAATTTGATGGCCGCGAGCCAGATATTGCCAGTGCTATTCTGCGGGCGCGCAGTCCGTGGGAAGTAATCCAGATCAACCGAACACTCGGGCAGGGGAAGCTTCCGCCGCAGTGGCGCGAGCATCGGGCGGGTGTTATGGCAGAAATTCTGCGCGCCAAAGCGGCGCAGCACGAAGACGTGCGTACATGTTTGCGGCAGACTGGTGCGCGCAAGATTATCGAAAACCATCCTACGGACGATTACTGGGGCTGCGGACCGACGGGTGCTGGCGAAAATATGATGGGCGTACTTTGGATGACTGTGCGAGAGGAGCTGGAATAGTGGCGAAACAAATACGCGCTGACCTGAGCGATGAGCAAAAACGGGTGTTGTTCCAGAAGGGCACTGAGGCGCCGGGCAGCGGGAAATACCTCGCTGAGACGCGCAACGGTATGTACTGCTGCGCAAACTGCGGAGCGGCGCTATTTGCGAGCAGCGCAAAGTATGAGTCGAGTACTCCCGGGCTGGTCGGTTGGCCGAGCTTTGCCGAGGCAGCAGCGAACGACGCTCTGACGCTCAGGCCAGACGATTCGCTCGGCATACACCGAACAGAGGTCGTGTGTGCGGCATGCGGCGGTCATCTTGGCCATCTTTTTACTGATGTCGACGACCATCCCTCTGGTAAGCACTACTGTATAAACTCCTGCGCTCTTGAGTTTACGCAGGAGAAAACGTAGAGCGGGTCTGGTTTACCGCGTTTGGTGTTTGGGCGGCTGCGGTCTTGGCATTGGCCGCGAGTTGTGTTTCCCGCTGTATTTTGCCCCCTGTGCGAAGCTACCTGGGTGCAGACATAGAGTGACTATTTTTTGGTCGCTGTCTTTGGCACAGTCTCGTCTCGCATGAGGTGTTGTACTGCTAGGGCTATCGCTTGCCCCCCTAAAGCATGGGCCTCTTCTTCCTCTTTGGTAGAAAAGTAGCCTGCCGGATTATCAATGACGAAAGACGGAAAAGCAGATCGTAAAATGGCACGTATGAGTTTAAATCGATGCTTCCCTTTCCTTAAATCGTGCACATACACGCCCTGTACCTCAGGTAACTTATGTGGCTTTGGTGTTGTTAAGCTTGTGTTGATTGTATCCTGAAATAACCCAAGCTCTTCGTGGGTTTTCAGAGCGAGTGTAGTGCTGTCGCCTATGCCTTTCGTGAAAGCTACGGGCTCCCCGTCGAGCATATGAACAATAGGCGTATGTTGAGAGCCTTGCGGGTCTTGTGCTAAACGAACTGCTCTGATAAAAAATAGTTCAGCTGCGGGGCAGGCAAATGGTCCCGTTGGGATATCTTCCGCCAAGGCAAATGGTCCGCCTAGAATCTTTGCCAGCATCTGGCCGTACATTGTGCGAAAATCACCGTTTTTTGCCGCCTGGCGCGCGCCTGATTCTCGCCATGCGGCACTCGGTTTTGCGTGAAGTATACGCATAAGACCACTGGTAGTGGGTGGTTCGTTGCGACCTGCAACAACAGTACGACCTAGCAGGCTGGTCACTTCGGCGGCCGTATCGCTAACATATTGGGTCGCCTCGGCCATCTCGGCTGCACTTATTGGGGATGTTTCTAGGAACATAATGTTTCGAAAAATATCATATGTTTTTTATTTAGTCAAATATCATTCCCTAAATTCTCATTCAAATCGCAACCCCCAAATAAGGCTTGAGTAGCTCGGCGGGGCTTCTGTAGCCGTGTCGTTTACGTGGTCTAGTATTGAGCAGGT
>PDRS01000013.1 GCA_002746885.1 Candidatus Saccharimonadota bacterium | reverse complement strand
AAAACTCATCGCCGGACGCGGCATCTCCCTGATATATTCGAGAATACGGGCGGTACTCATATCTTCTGTGCCGGTAATCTCTTCAAATATCGCCTGTGCCTCAATCAGCTCTTCACGCACTCTGGGGAAATCAGGCAGAATCCCTTCCAGCTGATTGCCGCTGAAAAACTCCATCGCCGCGTTTTTCTTGCGGATAAAGTATTTCAGCCTCTCCATATCCACCCCTTCCGGAATAAGCAGATTTCCCGGGGTATAGACGGTAAACAGATTGAGCGGGTGAGGCACACTGGTCAGGCTGACCTTGGCAACATTGACGACCAGATCATCAAAACCCTTTTGATAGCGGGAGATCTCCCTGTCCATCAGAAAGTTGACCCCGAAATATCCGGACAACTCCTCCAGCCGGTTGGCCACCGCGAAACAGGTGCCGCATTTAATGATCCGCCCCGCCAGCTCCTCTTCAACAATAGAGCCCAGCATCAAGCCCATACGGGTTGGCACCAGATCCCCCTCACCGATGGCACGGGCAAGCCGCATCGCGGCAAGCAGCGCTCTGGTGCAGATATCAGAGAGCTCCTCCCCTTCAGCGCGCTCAAAGAGCATAATGGAGCCGTCACCGCCGGTTGGCTCTATCCCCACCGGCTGGAAGCACTCCTCGCTGAGGATATTGCAGATATTGGTATGATACCTGGAGAGAAAGGCGAATATCTCCGCAGGACGCATCTCTCCGGAGATATTGGAGTAATGCACCATATCGGTCATCATGATGACGACCTGCCGTTCAACGCCAAGCTCACCCATAACAAGAAACCAGCATCAGATAGTCCTTCACAACAGGCTCCAGGTCAACCCCATAAACCGATCAGTACAAGCGTGAAAACGACACCAAGCAGTATAACGGCCACCGTAATATTGACAGACTCATCGTCATGATGATGCGCTCCGGACATACCTCCTCCACTCTCTTTTCAGCCGCCTTCGCAACCAGGATTGAAAAAAATTAACAAAACCCGAATACTCTAGCAAAAATTTTACGTAAACACAACATCCATTATCTCGCGTATATTGCTGATACCAAGCAGGGCGATATCCACCTGCTCCGTCACCCGCTCCCTGTTGCCCTGGGGGAGCAGAATCCTCGAGAAACCGAGCCGCTCAACCTCCTTGATACGAACAGCGATATGGCCAACGGCGCGCACCTCCCCCGCCAGTCCGACTTCACCGCAAATCGCCATATCTGAAGGGACCGGTTTATTGAGCAGGCTGGAGATCAGGGCGCAGACAACACCAAGGTCAAGGGCGGTCTCATCAATTCTCATGCCTCCGGCAATATTGAGAAACACATCATGGCCATACATATCAACCCCCGCCTTCTTCTCCAGAATAGCACAGAGCAGAGAGAGGCGCTGGTGATCGGCACCGATCGAGGTTCTGCGCGCGGTCCCCAGGTTTGTCGGACTGACCAGGGCCTGCACCTCAACCAGAATCGGCCGGCTCCCTTCAACGCTGGGCAGCACAACAGAACCGGGCTCATCTAAGGGGCGTTCCGCAAGAAATATCTCCGAGGGATTTGCCACCTCCATCAACCCCTCCTCTTTCATCTCAAAAACACCGATTTCATTGGCCGCACCAAAACGGTTTTTCACC
>PDRS01000012.1 GCA_002746885.1 Candidatus Saccharimonadota bacterium | reverse complement strand
GACAACGATAACGGTATTACCAAGATCCCGCAGCTCCTGCAGGGTGCCGATCAATTTCATATTATCACGCTGGTGCAGACCGATACTTGGTTCATCAAGAATATAGAGGACTCCTGCCAGACGGGAGCCGATCTGCGAGGCCAGCCGGATTCGCTGTGCCTCGCCGCCGGAAAGGGTCCCGGCCCGCCGCTCCAGACTGAGATAGCCAAGCCCCACATCTTCGAGAAAGGAGATTCGATCAACGATCTCTTTTAGAATCGGCTCCCCTATCTGCCGTTCACGGCTGGTCAGCGGCAGAACAGGCAGATTCTCCAACAGGGTAGAGATCGGCTGCCGGGTAATTTCATAGATCGACCATGGCCCCATCCTTACCGCCAGAGCTTCCGGTTTAAGCCTTGCCCCCTGGCAGCCAGGACAGAGCTGTTCATTCATATATCGGCTTAACTCTTCTCGCACCGCAGCAGACTGCGTTTCATGAAAACGGCGGTTAAGCTGAGGGATAATCCCTTCAAAAGGTTTTACCGAAGAGACCAGCCGCCGTCCTTTACGAAAAAAGAATTCAATTTCCTCTCCGCCCGAGCCATAAAGCAGAACATCCTGTACCTCTGCCGGCAGCTGATAAAAAGGGGTATCAAGGGAGATGTTATAATGTTTTGCCACCGCCTCCAGCATAACGCCGTACCAGCTGTCCTCCCGCCGCCAGCCCCACGGGGCAAGCGCCCCTTCACGGATGGATTTACTGTCATCGGGCACAATCAGTACCGGATCAAAAAACTGCTTTACGCCAAGCCCGGCACACTCGCCGCACGCCCCCTGCGGGTTATTAAACGAAAAGAGCTGGGTGGTAATCGCCGGCAGGCTGACACCACAGCTATGGCAGGAGGCATGCTCGGAAAAAAGCTGCACACGCTCCTGTTCATCAACAAAGAGCACCATTAAAAAGCCTTCTGTCAGACGTACCGTGGTCTCAACAGAGTCCCACAGCCGACGGCGTATCGACTCTTTGACCACCAGCCGGTCAACAACAATCTCGATGGTATGCTTTTTATTTTTCTCAAGGCTCTCCACATCATCGGCATGGAGCATTTCGCCATCAATACGCACCCGTACAAACCCCTCCTTGCGGATCCGTGCCAGCAGCTGTTCATGCCGCCCTTTTCTGGCCGTAACCATCGGCGCAAGAAGGATAATCTTCGTTCCCTCCGGCAGACGCAGAATGGCCTCCACCATATCCTGCACCGACTGCGCCTCTATCTTTTGACCGCAAATATGGCAATGAGGACGACCACAGCGGGCATATAACAGACGGAGATGGTCATAAACCTCGGTTACCGTCCCCACCGTTGAACGCGGGTTTTTACTGGTGGTCTTCTGCTCAATGGAGACCGCCGGCGACAACCCTTCCAGCGCATCAACATCCGGTTTATCCATCTGACCAAGAAACTGGCGGGCATAAGTGGAAAGAGACTCCACATACCGCCTCTGCCCCTCAGCATAGAGGATATCAAAGGCGAGAGTGGATTTTCCCGAACCGGAGAGACCGGTAAACAGAACCAACTGGTTACGGGGGAGGTCAACATCTATATTTTTCAGGTTATGCATCCTCGCGCCGCGGATGCTTAAGGTTTGTGGTTCCATTATCCTCTGCTACAGATTTTCATGTTCTATCTTGGTGCATTTATCCATAATAACGGTAATCCCGGCCGCTTCTGCGCGCCGTGCCGCCTCATTATTGATAATACCGAG